>JBGSTP010000085.1:0-45356 GCA_041736515.1 Pirellulaceae bacterium | reverse complement strand
GAAACCGTCCGCGGTTCAGAATATTCATAATCTGGCCTCCTTGCCTAATGACGGAACTGTGACAACTCCATCTAGGCATGCGAGGCCATTTTGTATAGATCATTCTCTGACAATCATTTACGACTATCTAAGTGCCATTCGTGTGACACACGGTAGCAATGGCAGATGTTCACGAATCTTGGAGGCGATCGCTTCGCCGTGGTGTGGTGGTGTTACGAGAGTTGCCGACCCATGCTGGGTGAAGAAAATCATCAACACGATAGATCAAATTCATGCTGCGTCGTTTCCTTGGTCTTGTTGCACAACTCGAGGGCAAATCGAGCGTTGCAAGACGTCATCGGATTTTGGCACTTAGTTTAGATCAGCCTATGCCGATTAGAATTCGTGTCACTAGCGAAATCGCCAATATGAATACGATAACAAAGCACAGCATGATTGCCGTTTCGAAACCCTTGCTTGGTGACGCGATCTGCGACGGCGACTCCAAGGTTGTAGGCGAATGGGGCGGTGGTTCGTACGGATTCGTCATTTGATCAGTTCAATCGGATAAACTATTAAAAAACATATACTCCTTCGGGCTTCTCGAACAAAGGGGTAACTGGGGACACTACAGCTGGTCCGTCGGTTCGAGCTGTTCACCCCCATCAGAATGCACTGTCCCCGTTTTCCCCTTCGCGGATTTGTCGGCATTGGTTGCAGTTTCGGGGTTGTCATCTTGTCTGGTTGGGAAGGATTCAAGCATACCATATCGCTCTGTAAGTTGTGCATTAAGGTCGCGACCGACTTCAGAGATTAAGTATGCGATCCCGTGGTCATGATGAGTTACCGTAACGAGTTGATGACGTTCCAACAACCGTTCGATCCATCGCAAGCCGACAGATGCAAAATCGACCATCCAAATGACTGATCAATTGAAGCGAGACCTGCGAGCATCCATCTCACGAGATTACGTTCGTGCGGTGGCAGTTGTTCAATTTCCCGGAACGCAGCAAGCATTCGATGACTGACTCCGCGAAGCCGCGAACGGCAAGGATCACCTCGTTCCGGCGATCGATTCGCTAGCAAAGTTGACTGGCCACCGGATCTGAGGTGCATCCGCGTGGTTCTGTCGTTAAGTGAGTTGGCATGTCCCTATTTGGTAGAGCAAGCTATTTGCTCTTACCAGCGGGCGTGACTCGCGATCTGCTTCCATCGGCTTGTACGCGATCCTGAATGCTCAAATCACGGTCGAATACGACCGTACCTTTCGGATAGTCAATTTCAAATATTTCCGGGTCGATCCTCTGGTTGATCTTGTGCTTGGTGACTCGGCCTTCAACAGTCGTGTTCATAAATTTTGCACGCCAAATCAGTGGAACCCATCCGTTTGATGGATCTTTTTTATACTTAATTGCCATCTCAGCTGTCTGCCGATCGCCAACTAACTCAATGTGCTTCAAGACTAATCCCTGTCTGGCAGTATCGATCCAGTAGCGTTCCCTCACTAAAGCGTTGTCATCCGTTTGCGAGCCGATAACCAAGCATGTTACGCCATCGAGGACGGCCTGCTCCACAATCGCAAGTTTTGCATCAGATCGAACAATCCTACTGTCTTTTGGAGAGTAAGCCGCCGGAAGAATGTACAGCGGTCGGTAAGCTATTAGGATTGCTCGGAGATGATAGTTCACGATTTCGTCGTAGTGCTCCGCGTCAAATTCAATTCCGCGAGGATGATCGCCCGGTCCAATCGCGGACGTATAGTATCGATTGCGATCTCCGTCAAAACAGCTGATCGCCAATCCAGGCCGTGTGAGAGATTCATCTGGCGCTAGCCGTTTTTCAGAGGGGATCCTGTCAGACCGAATTAGACTATCGCTTCCCAAGCGAAGGGTACAGTCGTATGCAACGCGTTCTCCATCAGATTCGACCTTTTCGACCCAATGAAATTCGGCTGATTTTGTCGCAAGCTGTCTTTGAGACCACATTTCAAGAAGATCATCAACAGATACTTCTTGGCCTGCAGCATTTGCCCCGTGAATGACAAATCCCACTACCAATATCGCAATAGCTCTTCTCACGGATCGCATTGATTTCCCTTCCGATGAAGAAGTGGCCAAGCCACCTAAGGACTGTGTCGACAGAACGTCACGCGTCACCTCGCGGCGGTTAGTCGTTCCAATCTTGTTGCGTGGACTTGTCCGCGGAAATGGACCATCCCAAGCTTCAGCAGCTTCCCCTGTAAACGTTGTTTTTCACTCAAATCAGATATGTCTCTCTCTGTCACGACGAACGTTAGCCATCACGCGGGACCGGCAGCCGACGGGGTAGATGCACCATCAGGCTGCGGTTGTTCGACGGCTTCGGTGCAATCCTTGGTTCGTCTTGGTGTCCAGAGAACTCGACCCGATGTAGATTCTTCACGTTGCAGGCGCGCTACCAATGTAGCGAGTGTGCCACCCGATTCAGCAAGCAATCGTTCCCGGGTTGCATGCAACTCATCAAGAATTGGATCGTTCATGGCGATTGGCCTCCGAGAAATTCCGCGGGTGTACAAATCAGCATGCCACTCAGTCCTTTACTCGCGAGTAACCGGTAAACGCGAGGAAGCTCGTGTGCATTGGCGATGTGCTTGCAGTTCAACGTCAATAAATAGTCTACTCGCGCTAGTGCAGCCAAGGCAACATGCAAGGCGTCCGCGGCAGCCTTTTGCGGCATCATGTGCCCAGCCAGTATGCGGCTGGCAAGCTGTTCAGCGTCTTTAGAGATCGGCATGATAGGCAAGCCATCTAAAATTTTAAGTCGGTCCGCCGCTGCGGTTGGGTCGCCATCACCGGCCTCGTCAAGCGTAAGTTGCGACGTTACCAAATCAAACTTCGGACGCTCAAGCCGCCACCAATCTCGCGCCTGCTCCTGGATTGCCGCGATTTGAATGTTCTTGCTCGGCCATGCAGTCGCATAGCTTACAATCGACGTTTCGACGTAGAGTGTGTCCATCCGGTCATTGTATCAGATCGTTGTGCTATTTCGTATGGAGCGGCTGTGGTCGCAGGTTTCAAGACGAACGTATTGCGATCTAACCGGTTGCACTCAGCGGGTTAGATCGTGCGTTGAACTGAGCCGCGGAGTGGGGCGAAGACTGGAGTATGCACTTTCTATGTTACACCGTCAGTTCTTAAACAGTATAACCGCCTGTGGCTCACAGATGCCAGCAAGCCTTGCTGGCAGGAAGCCAGCTCAGTTTCAGCAGGGAGGGTGCCGTGGCATTGAGAGAGCGACTCGGGTGTAGACCCAGCAGAAAGCGGCCGCTGTCGTATGTCAGTGAGTTGACCTAAAGATAGTGGCCGCTGCGCCACTCACGCTACTCCGCCACCCTGCGAAACACTCTGTTGCACCACCACCGCGCAGCGGCTTAGTTCAACGGCAGGGATAACCGGGTCGCCGCGGTTGAGGTTTCATTTGAAAACGCGCGACCGGCGACTCCGCGTTCATGCCGTGGTTCTGCAAATACATCTAACGGAAGTAGTTGTAAGACGCCCAGGATGTCTCATTAAATGCGTCTGAAAGACTCCGCGTTCGACCTACGGTATCACGTCCAGTTCGAACGTAGGGTGTTTTCCAAACGAATCCGAATGTCCAGACATAGTAATGTGCATTAAACTCAACATTTGGAGATGCATTCGGACCACCTATTACGTCCATTCGCAGTTTCTCGAAAACACAGGGACACACGTATCCCGGGAGACCACGGTCGTGCTCGGCTTCGAAAACACGGCTCACATCCGCTCGACCGTATTTTCGACTGGCCATTCCCATCGTGACGTACACGCCGACAATCAAAGGCAGCAATAGAAGTGTCCGTAGCGAAAAGCGCGGACGCAATCGACGAAGCAATGTCTTCACGCGAATTCACCGAAGAGAATATTAGTAGGTTGCAGAACGTATTGCGATCTAAACGGTTGTACTCAGCGGGTTAGATCGTGCGTTGAACTGAGCCGCGGAGTGGGGCGAAGACTGGAGTATGCACTTTCTATGCTACACCGTCAGTTCTTAGACAGTATAACCGCTTGTGGCTCACAGATGCCAGCTTGGACTGGCTTAGATATCGAAAGCAGATGGAGTTGCGGTTGTGAGTATTGAATCGCTTGTCCGCTGCGAGCATTGGCGTGGTTGCGTGCGGCTATCCAGCGCAGAACTCTCTTCGTGAAGACGACGCGACTTGATACTGGGCATGAGGTGAATAGGGTGAACTTCGTGGACTAGTACCCGTTCTTGTACCACTGATATGCCTTGTTGTGGCCGCCCATAAAGACGTGGTACCACTCGGGTCGATCGGGGCCTTGCAATACACGGCCCCAACCGACTCGAGGCGTCTGGCCTATGTGGGTCATCTTGGTCTGGCAGCGTGGACAATTGCGAGTGGGCTCAGCAACGGGGGAATCTACTTCGGGAGGCGGCGTGTGTGGCTGTTGCTCGGAAGCGGCCGGTTGCAACTGGCGGCACAGAGCCAGGTAGTCGGCTCGCTTGGTATTATGAAATCCACCGTAACTGCGGCTCTTGGTAAAGCCCTTGGGCTGAATATGCTGCGACCAACGCCGAATTCGCGGGCACCGAGTCTAAAGGGGCGTGATTGGTTCTTCTTGTCGCTGCTGCGGGCCCAGAAGTGGACTTGCTGTCCGTCGTACGAGATGAGCCGCGCATCGGAGATGGGGCCGCCGGTCATGTAGCGGGCTAAATTCTTGGCCGCATGCAGCGGTTCGGAATCATCGCTGGGCGGGCCTTGAATGTAAACGTCCCAGGCAAGTGCTTCCAACTGCTTGACCCAAGCTTCGAACGCGGCGGGCTCGGCCGCTGTCTCGTGCTCGAACTTGAGCTTGCCTTGCTGGTAGAGTCTCTCTAATCCAGCCACGAACTTCTGGCGAAATTTTTCACTCAACTTGAAATTGTCGCACAGGTACGGCTTGCTGCGACGCCTGTGCTTGGGATGTTTGGAAGTGATCCACTGCTGGCCATCGAGCGATGGAAAGCTGCCTGGCACGAGCGCATGCACATGGGGATGGACATCCAGTTCTTGATTCCAAGTGTGCAGCACGAAGCTGGCCGCTGCCGCGACACCGAGAGTCTCTCGCAGTAGTTCGTCGAGTGCCTGCCAAGCCGCTTTGAGCAGCAGGTCATAAATTGTTTTTCGTCCCGAAAATTCTCATTGTTTTCGGGCAGAATTATTGCGGACACCGGAAACGGAGCGGTCATGACTGCGACTTCCAATCACTCGGGCGGTGTTAACTCATTGTATGGTGATGGTGCTGTGAGATTTACTTCGCAGCAAATTGATTCCGCCGTTTGGGAATCTCAAAGCAAATGTCTAGCCGATTAGGCTCCATTTTTCTCTCGTTTAATTTGTTCCGGCTAGTTTTCTTTGTATTCCGTCTGTGTTTATTTGTGTCCATCTGCGGTTACGACTTCGCGGTTAACCATACTCCACTTCGCGAAAAGCCAGAAAGGAGCCACGTCAATGGTTCCATTTGCCATTAGAACTTAGGTTCAATTCGCATGCGCGGGGCCCGCCTGGTCGTCCATATCGCGAATGTACTGTCGCAATCGCTCTAGCTCGTCTGTCGTATCCTTGAGACGCAACATGTTGCCGACCCGCTTTAGCAACTTGGTCTTATTCACCGGCTTAGACAGAAAGTCGTCCGTTCCCGCTTTGACTGCTCTCTCAATGTCGCCCAGTTCATTCAGAGCCGTGACCATTAGCACCATCACTCTGGCCGATTGGGGATTTTGTTTAATCTGTTGGCAAACTTCAAATCCGCTCAGCTTAGGCATCATGACGTCGAGCAGCAGCAGGTCGGGTTGAAAACTCTTCACCTTGTCTAGCGCGTCTTGCCCGTCGACGGCCATTTCAATTTCGCATTCGATCGCGGTCAAATACGCTTCGAGCAATTCGCGATTTGCCGCGTTGTCGTCCGCGATCAGGATCTTGCTCGTCGTGGATTGTTTGGAATCGGTCACGCTAGCTCGGATTGATTGAGGAGTTCGTGGGAAAAATTATGCCGCATGCTTAGGCGTTGGCTTCCGCGGGTACAGGAAAGCTCTTGCACAGCTCGCGTACCTGACCGCGAATCGTGGAGTGCAACTGACTATCGTCCGAGTTGCGTAGGGCTTGGCTAATCCAGCCGCCAATCGTTTTCATTTCATCAGGTCCCATACCACGCGTTGTCAGCGCGGGGGTACCAATCCGAATGCCGCTAGGGTCCATCGGTTTACGAGTATCGAATGGGATCATATTCATATTCACGGTAATGCCGCAGCTCTCGAGCGACTTTTCAGCTTGCTTACCACCTAAACCGATACTGGTCACATCTACCAGTAGCAAGTGATTGTCGGTACCGCCGCTGATCAGACGCAGCCCGTCGCTCATCAACGACTCTGCCAGAGTCTTGGCGTTTTCGACAACAGTCTTGCCATAATTGCGGAACTCCGGCTGTAGCGCTTCGCCAAAACAAATAGCCTTTCCCGCGACAACATGCATGAGCGGTCCACCCTGAAGACCAGGAAATACGGCGCTATTGATCGATTTTAGATATTCTTGTTTGCACAGGACTAATCCCGACCGTGGGCCACGAAGCGTTTTATGAGTGGTGGTGGTCACGTAGTCTGCAACAGGAACAGGATTGTCGTGGACGCCTGCCGCAACCAAGCCGGCATAGTGGGCCATATCCACCAAGAGTTTCGCTCCGCATTCCCGAGCGATTTCAGCGAATCGTCCGTGAGGGATTTCGCGTGGGTAGGCGCTTGCTCCGGCGACGATCAACTTCGGCTTGTGCTCGCGGGCCAATCTGGAGATTTGATCGAAATCTATGCGATGGGTTTGGGGATCTACACCATAGGAAAAAAACTTGTAAAGCATGCCGGAGATATTCAAGTGCATGCCGTGCGTTAGGTGTCCACCTTGAGCAAGATCCAGCCCGAGCACTGTGTCACCGGGCTTGAGTGCGGCCACATAAACTGCCGTGTTGGCCTGGGAACCGCTATGTGGCTGCACATTCGCCGCTTCGGCTCCAAACAATTGACAGGCTCTGGCGATAGCAAGCCGCTCGACCGTATCAACGTGTTCACAGCCACCGTAGTAGCGTCTGCCCGGATAGCCTTCAGCATATTTATTGGTCAGCACACTACCAACGGCCTGCATAACCGCCAGCGACGTATAGTTTTCGCTGGCAATCATCTCCAAACCATCCTGTTGCCGCTGATACTCGGCATCGATAGCAGCCCAAACGTCGGGGTCACGGGAGGAGATGGTATTCATTGTGGTTGGTTTGATTGCAAGGAGTCTATTGGGAAATGCCTACGAAATATCCACTCGCATAGGACATTTTAGGCAACATTCAAGCTCAGATTGTCGACAAGCCAAGGCAAATCGTCAACGACCTGTATCGCCGACACTTTCCGCACCGGTGCAGCCGAAAACCTAGGGAATAGCAACTCCCATTTCGTGCAATAAGTGATTGGCACCATAAACCACACCAGTGATCCACAGCACATAGCGGATGTCGACACCGATCGAGCGACTGGTTCTCTGATCCCACGCGAAGTCGTTAATCGTAGCCTCGAAACAGCGGTCAAAATTCACGCCTACAAGCTCCCCGCGACTGTTGAGAACTGGGCTGCCGGAGTTACCACCGGTCGTATCGGTATCGTACAGGATGGCTACTGGAACATCTTCCAAGCGCTCGGAGCGAAATATCCCGAACTCTCTAGTCCGATATTTCTCGAGGACAGCGTCTGGCGTAATAAACGGCTCGACGCCCGTCGTCTTGTCAATGACTCCAGTCAATGTCGAAATGGGACGCATTATCACAGCATCTTCCGGTGAATAGCTGCGCACGGTGCCCGAGGTAAATCGCAGAGTTGCATTCGCGTCCGGTAGAAAGTCGCGCTCCAGAAATTGTTGCTTGATTTCAATCAAGGAACCATACAGCTGACTCAACTGTCCCTCGCGATTTTTTTCCGCCTCGCGAATTGCGAGAAAGGTCGGATAGAGTTTTATAATCAAAGCAAGTCCCGGGTCGTTCGATTTTGCCAGTTCCTCTGCGGACATTGCCAAGCAATCCTCGACGAAATCTGGTTCGCCGAGTCGAGTGGCTTCGATCATTTTTCGCGAAGCCTCTGCAGTCGTGCGCGGATTGTGCAAGATATCGTGAAGCGCAGAAAGCGACGTGGCATCAGGCAGGCGGCTTAAGCGTTCCAGTATGCCTGCCAGCAGCAACTGGTCGCTGGGCGCATGGTAATCGCTCATCGCAGTCTTGAGCTGTTGCACCGATTGCTCCCAATTGCGATCCATATAGGGAGACTCGCGTTCCAAGTCGTTTTTGGCTCGTTCGCAGGCAGCGTCGTATACAAAAAATCCGAACCGCAGAGCTTGGCAAGCGGTACGAAGTTGCTCGAGATTGATTTCCAGCAGTGCCGCCTGACTAATCTCGGCATAGGTGGCTTCAATTTCGCTTAAGAGGTCACCGTATTTGGCTTTGCGATCCGGGTCGGCAGCGATGAAGTCTTGAAGTCGACTCTCTTCTGCCTCGCGTTTGGAGATGATCGCAGCGCGTTGGATGCCCTTAAGCTGCCCTCGGGAGCGTTTCTCTACATTTGCCAAGGAGCGAATGTGCGACGCATGTTTGATTTCAGTATTACGGTCCTGTTCTCCGGCTGCCGCAAGTACCTCGATTTGCCACTGATACAGTTCGACGATCGTTGGCAGGCGGACCTCGTTTTCGAATTTCAAAAACGACGCAGTCTTGTGCCGCGCAGTACGCCCCGGGTATCCCAGCAGAAAGACCGCATCACCCTCTTCGACGCCTTGCGGCGCAACTTTTACGAAACGTTTGGGTTTGTAGGGTACATTCTCAGGTGAATAGGTTGCCGACGATCCATCGGGCGCGGTATACGCGCGCATGAATGAAAAGTCGCCGGTGTGCCGAGGCCACATCCAATTGTCTTCCTCGCCTCCAAAGTTCCCAACCGAAGCAGGTGGGGCGAATGCAAGTCGAATGTCTTTCAAATAAGTGTAGAGGAATAGCACGTATGTCTTGCCCGCAAACATTTCAGCAACCTCGGCGCGCAGACCAACGTGCATAGCCTCCGCCGCCGCTTCCAGTTCTTTGCAACGCTTTTCGATGGCCCGCGTACGCTCCGAGAAAGTCATGTTCTCATTGACAGCTGCCAGTACCTCCGTCGACACGTCGCGGTAGTCCTCGGTCACACGCACCGTGTAGTCTGGGGCCGAAATCTCTTCCGATAATGATTTGGCAGTGAATCCTTGGGCCAAGTAATCATGATCCAGCGTACTGGCTTTCTGAATGGCTCCGTATGCGCAGTGGTGGTTGGTGATTATCAGGCCCTGAGCCGATACGAATGAACCCGTGCAACCATTCACGCGACAAACACCATCGACCAGACTGGTAGCTTGCGGATTGAAAAGTTCCTCGGCTGTGAGCACGATTCCTTTCGCTCTTAAATCCAAGCGCGCTAGCTCGCTCATGGGAATCATGCCCTCTTCCGCATAAGCGCGCGGCAAGCACGCAGCACACAAAAGAAGTGCATTCCGCATAATTTTAAGTTCATTGAAGCCGCACATCAAAAAAACCTCATATCCCCAAAAACTAATAAAGGATGCAGCCGTACCTCGGGTGCAGTCGATGGATCGTCGGCAACCAACACTATACACCAGTTGGCCTGCCAAACGACACATGCGAATCACCAACTGCGACCGATCGGAGCTCATGCATCTCTACTGTGGTGCCTGCGGGAAGGCTTCGAGTTGGGGCGACAGATTTGAAAAAACCACCATTGCCGACAATTATTGCGTTCAGAGGGGGCTAGTGAATTGTCACAGCCTAATTTTAGGTTTTGTAGATTAATTGTAGAACGATTGTCCCAATATCGTCCCAATCGTTTTCATAAGCAATTGGGACAATTGCTCTACACTGAACCCTAATTTTTGATGTGGAAGCACTAGCTTGGGGAATGACAGCAGACTTGACCCCTGAAAATGAGAGCTTAAGTCTGAAAGGTGGGCGCACCAACTGCTAGAATACCGGATACTCATTTAACAGGAGTTTGGCTATGCAGTGGCGTTTGGTGCTGTTGATTAGCGTCGCATTCGTTTTCTTAGCTGTGGCAAATCTCGTGAGTGCGAACCCGCAGCCTCCGGACAGCGAGCCGACGACAGTCGCCAACGCAGTGGAAGCAGACGAGGTTGCGGAGCGCTATCTGACATTGCTGCGACGAAATCCTCGCTTTGGAACTGCTTTTGACCGCCTGGTGGAATTTCACTTGGCCAGTGGGACGATGCCTGAGCTTCTAGCTCGGCTCCAATCGGAGCTCGAGTCATCGCCGGAAGGCAATACTGCTTTGCTGATTGGAATGCTGCATTCGCGCCGCGGCGACGAGCAGGCGGCTATCGCGGCCCTGCAAAAGGCCGAAGAGTTGTTGCCCAAACAATCGCTGGCCAGCTTCTACCTGGGTAGGTCCCTAGCCACCACTAAGCAATTGGATCCAGCAATCGAAGCCATGCGTCGCGGGCTGCAGAAAAAACCCAATCGCCAAGATTTGCTCATGATATCGCTGGAGTTGGGGCGGTTGTTTCAAAACTCCCATCGCAACGACGAAGCATTGCAAACTTGGGAAGCCGTGGAAAAAGAGTTCCCAACCGACGCGCAGATTCGGCAGCAAATCGCCGCTATGCTGGCAGACAACGGGCAGTGGCAGCCAGCCTTACAGCGCTATGAGCAGCTGGCCAAGTCGACTCGCGACCCTTATCAGCAAGTCGAATGGGGCATACGCGCGGCTGAGTTGAAAGTAAAGCTTGGCAAGCAGGCCGAAGCGCTCGCCGAATTCGAAGTATTACTGCCCAAGGTTAATCCCGAAAGCTGGCTGCACGGATTGATCCGCGACCAGATCGATGCGATCTTTCTGGAGAGTGTCGACTACGACGGTCTAATCGAGTACTACACCAAGTGGTCGAGCAATTATCCTGAAGACGTCGATGCCATGGTCCGTTGCGGACGACTGCTGTCGATCCACAGTAAGCTTGCCGATGCAGAAACTTGGTTTCGTCGAGCGATTGAGCGCGCCCCTTCGGATGCAGGGGCGAGGATCGCGCTAGTCGATGCGCTCGAACGCGACGAGCGACTCTCGCTGGCCGCTGCGGCAATGCACGACCTGGTTGATTTGGAGCCCAATAACGTTGACTATGTCGTGCGATGGGGCCAGATAGTTGTTTCGAACCGCGAGTTGAGTAGCGAGGAACGAAAGCAACAGGCCTCGAAAATTTGGGGCCGCCTGTTGGAAAAGCAGGGACGGGATCCAGTGATCGTGACGCGCCTAGCCGACCTACTGCGCGGCGCAGGTCTGGCCACAGAAGCCATCGCGCAATATCAGTCTGCCATTGAGCTGGCCGACGACCAACCCCAGTACCGAGAATACCTGGGGGAATACCTTCAACAACTCGGCAGGACCGACGAGGCATTAGAGGTCTGGCGCCAAATCGCTGAAGGACCACGAGAGAATCTTGACAATTTAGTGCGTCTGAGCGAAATCATGTCGACATTTCGCTATCCCGAGAAGGCGCTCGACGCAATGGCCCGCGCATGCCAGCACAAACCTAAATTACAGCATCGCCTGCGCTTGGCCAAGCTGTTGCGCGAAGCCAAACGATTTGAGGAAGCGCTCGCGCAAGTTGAGTTAGTTGGTCAACAGGTGGAATCAGACGAAGAGCAGGAAGAACTGTGGAATGAGGAAATCGAGATCTTTGCCGCGTCCGATCAGTTACAAGCTCAAATTGATTTGGCAGCTGCCGATTTAGCGACAGTCGATGCGAATAATAGCCATAAATGGCAGAGACAGGCATTGCTATTATCTGCTGCCCAGCAAGGCTTGAGCGCTTGCAAAGCGATTGAGAGGGCTCGTGAGCTCGAGCCGAGGTCGATTCGTGTTCACCAAATCTCGATCCGGCTGCATGAAGAGAATGGCAATTTGGGTGTTGCTCTGGATGGTCTGAAGCAGCTCAGTTCGCTGGATCGTCCATCGCGCAGCAACTATGTAACGCAAATCGCCTCTCTGCAACTGCGGCTTGGCATGGTCAACGAGGCGTTGGAGACAGCGCGAGAGCTCATCAGCTCAGAGTCAGCGACTACCGAACAGTATCGCTACTATGTCGATCTGTGCTATCAGGCTGGTCAGCCAGAACTGGCTATTGAAACGCTTCGACGTTGTCTGGTGGCCCATCCGAACGACGCCGAAGCGAGTTTGATGTTGGCTCAGAAACTGGCCAATCAATTTGAGAATCGAGAGGCAATCGAGCTCAGTTGGAGTGCATTCGAGAAAGCCAAGAATCTCGAAGATCGCGAACAGATCTTACCCTTGATTACGGAACTCTATCTGCGTAGCGATGATTTGGACGACCTGCTGCAGCGGCTGGAATTGTTTGGACGAGAGAGAAATCGCAGGAGTGAGGGTACGCTATTGCGGGCCAGGGCCAATGAGTTCGCTGGCTATTTTCTGGAGGCTCGCGAGTTGCTAGAAGATGCTTTGGGAAGCGGCAAGAACGAGGCGCTCATCTTGGAACGCCTGAAGAATCTGGCATTGGCGGATGATGATTATGAGGCAGCAGCCAAATACCAGCAACGCATGAACCAACTTGCTCCTACGGTGGAAGGTCAATATTCTTTGGCCCGGTTGTATGTTGAAATTGGAGACTTCGCGGCGGCTCGCAACGTGTGGCAGAGCTTGCAGAGTCAGAGCAAGACCGCTGAGGAGCTAACCAAACAAATGGTCGGACTACTGTCTCGCGGCGATAGCACGCAGCTCAGCTCTATCGCCGATGAAGGCCTCGAGCAGTTTCCAGACAATTGGGAAATCGCGTCCTATGCTATTCTGGCCTATCGCATGGCCAATGATAATGAGAAAGCAAATCGGGCTGCAGAATCCATCTTGGCCATGCGGCATCCATTCGCGTTGCCGGCACCCTCGGCTCAATCGGGGGCGAATCCGAATGCCATTTTGCGGACACGGGTTGCCTGGTACTCCAGGTCCAAGCAAATTGGCTTTCGCTTTCAACCCAATATTTCGCCGTTGGTCTATACCAGGATGGCGGTGCCCACTCTCGAGTGCTTTGGCGACGCGCGCGCGATCGCCATTTTCCAACAAGCCACTCAGACCGCGCAGGAGCCAATTCAGGAGCGCCTCGACGCGGCCATTGCAGCCAAGGATCGCGACGCCATGTGGGAGCTGCTTTTACAACTCCCTGGGACCTCGCAATACAGCTTCACAACGCCCACGATCAGCACGATGAATGGCCAGGTCACGATCCTGTCCGGCTCTGGCGGAGTCGTACTGCGTGGGAACGAAACGCTCTCGAGCGAGTATCAGAAGCTGTTCGTCGCGTTATTGGAACTGGGAGAAATCGAAGCAGGCGAGATTCTGCTGAACCAAATGCAGTCGCAACGACAAATAGAAATGTCGTTGCAATCAAGAGCCAACACACAGAACTTAGTCGTGGCGACGCAACCCTATGACGCGACGCAACTCTCGATACTGCGAGACGTGGCACTCAAGACTCGCAAACTGCCGAATTTGCTGTTTGCGATGCAGGAATTCCATCGCGCTGGCCGCAAGGAAGATGCGGACGACATGTTGGCATTGCTGAGCGATATCGAAGGGACTCCGGCATCGCTGGCATCCACAGCAGTTAACGTGATGGCTACCCATTCGACGGCTGGTCTCGAATTGATGCAGCGGGCGATCGAAGAGGCGAAGAACTCGGCGAGCGGCTTGACATCGATAGCTCCGATGCTGGTCGTCTTCGTTTCGATGATGACTCAAGCCACCGCCGATCAGATACGCATGGGGGATTTTTTAGAGGCTACTCTGCGAGCGCATGCAGCTTACGTACGGAGCCTGCGTCCATCGCAATTGGTCTCGGATTCGACTCCGGCTCGACAAGCTTCTTATGCTTTTTCGACATTGGGATCAGCGACGCGAGTCCAGACGACGACAATTCCTTTTCCATTGCCCTCTGCCGTGTTGTCTCGCGAGATTCTGCAAGTCCTGCACGCGATTCACAATTGCAAGAATCCAGATCTACAGTTCGAAGTTGAAAAAGTTCTAAACCAGCTCGCGGACCAAAAGCAAGATCCTTACTTGCAGACAGTGGTGCTCGCCTGTCGAGCGACTTGGTGCTGGTGGGATGCGGAAAAGGAATTGGCATTGGAAGACGTGACGCTGGCATTAGAAACGGGAGTTGGTGGCGAGGCCATTGCCATGCTTGCTTTCAAAATGTTGACCGAATCGGGTAACTATGAACGGGCACTGGAGCACCTGGAAAAAATCAGCCCTTCCAATCCCAGTTTTGTGCTGCAGCGAGAATTGGCGATTCTCGAGCTTTCGCTCAAACTCGGCGAGACCGACCGTGCCGAAGTATCGGCACGAAAGCTCTTTGCCCTGGAGATGGACACCGCCACTCAATTGAAACTGGCACAAACCATATTGAGTATGGGCATGAATGAAATGAGCGAGAGCATTATGGCGCGTCTGAAGCACAATAACAGCGAGCAAGCGACAACCCAAGCAGAACTTCTCAAACACTATCAAAGTACCGGTGATGAGCAGGCAGCCACCGCCATCGCCAAATCCATTCTCCGGCGAACTAAACCAAAATCGCAAAGCAACTCCGCGACGCGATCTATTCCCTCAACCAACCAGCGGGCCACCACCGCAGAGTCAGCCCGCTCGCTGGCGATAAGCTATTTGCGAAAACTAAATCTGCTCGACGAGATGATTCAAGACACTTTGAAGAGCCTCGAAGCAACGCCTGAATCCAATCGGCTGAAGGATCAACTCTATGAACTCTATACAGCCAATGGAAACCCCGTCGAGGCGGCAAAGTACTCAGCCCAAGTAAGCTCTCCCGCGACCATTACAAGTATGCAGCGGACCCTTGGCTCTCGAGTCACCACACCGCAGACGAAGGAGACCGTTCAGAAATTCATAGGGGACCTCAAGGCCAATCCGCAACTGTCCAGTCAAATTCCGCAGATGATCAGCACCATTCAAAACACATCTTCTTGGACCCTGCTGGCAGAGGCTATGGTGCTCGACAATCGGATTCAGTTGCAAGCTCCATTTTTGAGAATGATGATGGATGGATTGGTTCGAGAGAATTCGCTAGAGATTGGCGTTCAGCTCGTCAAGAACAGATTGGCCTCAGACGGATTGAGTTCCATGGCAGCGCTGAGTTTCTTGCTTAGTCCTTTTGCAAGATCGGGAATGAGATCAGAGGTAATCAGCGAGAAATTTTTTGATGAGGAACTGGCGAAGTCTCTAGTCGATCAATTGTTGAAAACCACACTCGACTCTCAGGCGAAGATCGCCTTCATCAGTGCTTATCCAGTGGGACAGGGCTTACAAGGCCCGTTCCAGCTCCTATCGCGGGCATTGAGCAAACACCCGCAGGAAAAGAAGCGGCTGTTGACCAAGTTAGAGGAAGTTTCGCCAGCAAACCGCAGTCCAAGCGTCAACCTGTTGCTGAGCTTGTTGTACGTGGATCAAAACCAAGTCGAAGAGGCCATTCAGGCCTTCCATGCTGCCACACACACAAGCCCGCAGATTGTGTCGGCGGGAATCGACGGCGTGTGGGAGTTGGGCACGATCCTCGCGATCGATCATCAACGTTGCGATGCTGTCGCGGAATCGTTGTTCTTGGCATGCAAGTCGGATCCAGCTTTTGCAGCCAACCCGATTACATATCTCCCCTTACTTCTAGAATGTGCAGAGAAAACTGGTCAAGCCAGCCGAGTTGAATTAACCCTCGACGCGCTCCAGGAAGAGTATGTAGCGCAGCGGGGAAAATTGCTGTCCGACCCAGTAATGTTAGCCTACAGGAACTGTCAGCAGTTGCGTGCGCTGGCGGATTGCTATTTGCGAATTGGCTCTCAGTTTAAGGCTATCCAGGTAAACGCACAGGCAGAGCGTGAATTAAAGAAAATCCCGGCCAGCCATTCTCTGCGGCGCTCGGCGGATTCCAGTCGGAAGGAACTGAAAACGAACATCAGTTATGCGCAACTGGTTGAAACGCTTGATAACGCACTTACAGTTGCACCTGAGAAATTGGTTGAGCTCGAAAAGTGGGCTGTGCTGATGTTTCCAGAGAGTTCTGCCACGGCTATTCCCACAATCTATTGCGATTTCCAGGAGATTCTCAAGACCGTGGGCCACAACGCTGCGGACTACGAAAAGTTGCGGCTCCAGCTTGTTTCTCTACCACAGAAATCGGATTCAGTTCTGGTTCTGCTGGCTTGCTTTGCCATTACCGCAGCTGATCTAGACGCCTTACAGGTTCTAGGTGGCGAAGTACTACGCCGGGAAAAATTAGCGGAGCGCGACCGATCGCACCAGCAGCGTCAACTTTCATTGATGTGGTTCGCAAATCATTTGGAAGGAAAGAAACCGGTAGAGGCTCTGGAACTCGAACTACGCCGAGCCGCTTTGGCTTATTCGAATTCAGATTTTAACCGAGCGTTTCAGGGCGCGATGCAAAAGAAAATCGTCTCGATGCTGGAGAATTCTCCCCAGTTGGAGTTAGAAGATCGCCAAGTGATTCTCCGTGATCTGCTCGAGAGATTGCCTCGAGATGCGTACCCGCGTTACGAGATGGCTTGGAGCATTGCGAATGCCGCGATGAATGGCGGACTAAACGAACTATCGATGGATGCTGCCAAAATCGCATTCGAAAATGGTCCGCCCATACAGCCCGCATCGCAGAGTAGCGAGACGCTCAGTGCCAGTCAAATTATGACAGCTCAGCTGTTACAGCAACAGTTGCAAATGCGAAGTACCACATCCGTAATCCAGACGCCAGATCCGCCAGCAGAGAATTCCTCCGCCAAGCAGATCGTCGAGCTCGCCAAGAAGTGGCACACAAGTGGGGCGTCAGCGTCCCAAATGACCGATGCTCTGTTTAACATTGTTTTTCCGTCGCAAGGACACCACCGGTTTTATCGCTACGCCAGCCTCTCCGAAACGCCCGGCAAACAGGTTTTTGATGAGTTTCAGCAGGCCACGCCGGAAAAAATAGTGCACCCCAACGTGATGGCCGAACTGTTGATTCATGCCCACGCAGCTAATCAGGTAGATGTCGTCCTTGCAGAGGCGGCGCGACGCGCGGAGGGCTCGGCGACTCGCCAGTCGCAAGTTGGTGAATTGCGTATCGCTGCTGCACTTTTGAATGGTGACACAGATCAGGCGAGCCAATTATGGAAAGAAATGTTCGAAGCTGACCAAACACGTGTTCGATCCGATCTCAGCGTCCTACTCAACATCGCCTTTCACGACCCCACATCGGGACTGGCTGACTGGCTGACCGTAGACAAACTATTGCAGATACCCGCACGGGAGCTATCCCAGTCGACACAGTTGCAATGGCTACTTGTCTGGCGAACACATCAGGAGATAGACGCCCGCAACGCCGAAGCAGTCAGAAAGATTGTCGACCGCATTACGGAAGTATTTGCCTATCGAAACAGCAGCAAGCAGGTGCGTTTATCGTCGCTTTATAATGCTATCGTGGATCACGCGCGAGCCCGCGGTAGTAGTGAGATTGCTGATATTTACCTAGCTAAATTAGCCGAACTGCACTAGCAGGATTGCACTAGCAGGATAATGTTGGCGGTTGAGTATGACCTTGTCATCGTAGCCAGCCGCTCGTAGCCAGCCGCTGCCAAGCGGTGGACGAGCCAAGTTGTGGTCGGTTCCAATTGCCGACCGGATCCTACATCTAACGCGACCACCGTCTGGCGACAGTGGCTACGGTATTGTTCCCAAAACTTACCGACCAAGATCACGTCGGAACGCTGTTGCTCTTTCATCTTATGCTGTTTGGTCGTTTCCAAGCGGAATAAACCACAGAGTTCACAGAGAACACAGGGTGTACGTGACGGCCTGTCTCCGTGCTCTCGGTGTTCTCTGTGGTTAGCCACTTACCGCGTTCTCTTGCGCGATAACGTGCGAGCACGCTCGTAGCCAGCCGCTGCCAAGCGGTGGACGAGCCAAGCTATGGTCGGTTCCAATTGCCGACCGGATCCTACATCTAACGCGACCACCGTCTGGCGACAGTGGCTACGGTATTGTTCCCAAAACTTACTGACCAAGATCACGTCGAAATGCTGTTGCTCCCACATGTTTTCCACTACAAACCCACCTGGTTTTTCGAACGCAAGTAGCTGAGCAGCGAGCGAATCTCGTGTTCTGAAAACTGGTTCAGTTGGTTGTCCGGCATCATCGACAGTTCACTAGACTTTCGTTCGGCGATCTCTGCAGTTGGGAGTACGACAGTTGCCTCGGCTGTTTGTACGGTAACTGCATTCTCTGTTTCGCTGCGTAGAATTCCTGTGACGACCTGTCCGTCCTCGGTCAAAAAGATGGATTGACGATACTCGCGAGCCATGACAGCGCTGGGATCGACGATGTTCTCTAGCAGGTAATCCAAATTGGCGCGATTGGAGCCCGTGAGGTCGGGACCAAGTTTCTCGCCCTCTCCAAAAAGCACGTGGCAGCGTTGGCATGTTTTGGCAAACACGGCCCGACCGAATTTTGGATCGGGCTTGGCTAAGTCGGTGCGCGCAACAAGCTGTTTGTACTGCTCCATTAGGGCTTTCTTGTCCGCAGTACTCTTGCGGACCTGTCCCCAGCTTTCGGTCAACAGGCGGGCAACATCGGGATCGTTTAGAAATTCGAGCTGTCGGGCAAGGTCAGCCGAGAGGTGTGCTGCGGGAACCTGTTTATCTGCAATCGCCCCCAACAGAGCTTTCGCACTATTCACGCGAGCACAGAGCGTGGCTACGGCAGATCGCTGCTGAGACTCAGTCAAGCTAGGGTATACGGCTAAGAGCCGGGATGGAATTATGGGGGCATCGTATTGCGCCAACCCACGGATCGCCGACTCACGCAGTTCTGGTGGCTCCGTTGGTGAAGTGGCTAAGCTCAAGAGCAATTCAACCAAATCGGCTTTGACAGCCAACAGGGCGGCCAGCGATTCGTTCCGACTGGCGGCTGGCTGCGTCGCATCGGCAATATTCTGGCGTAGTCGCTCGGCAGCCGAGGAATCTCCAAAAATGATTCCCAGGGAGGCGGCCTGCAATTGAATTTGTTTGTTGGGGCTCTGGCTGAGCGCTGCAAACAGCGTTGGCCAAGCGGCGGGCTTGGGAGCTGTGCGCTGACCAGCCAATGCTGCGCGGATTGCCGTCAAGAATGTCAATTGTGTTTCGGTGTTTTGGGCTTTGCTGAGTCCAGCCAATAGTCGATTGATGGATTCCGCTTCACCGTTGCCGCCTACACGCCGCAGCATGAAATCGCGAAGCAAGGGGATCGACTCACCGGCCGAAATACCAAGGGCGAGTGCGCGGTCGGCATCGACGTCCGCCAGCGGCTCCATGACATACCAAACCAGCAGCGGCAGATTATGATCTGCCTTGTCCTCAGCATGGGAACTCAATTTGGCCACCACGTCCCAACGAGAAGCGGGTGGCAATCGGTCGACGACCGATGCGATCGCTCGTCGTACGACTGGCGATGGATCGCTGGCTGCCAGTTCGGCAAGTACCGCGAGTTGGTGTTCGTTGAGTTGATTTTGTTTTTGCTCCATGGCCAGCCGCAGGGTCCAGCTCCGTACATGGGCACTGGAGTCGCGGAGCAAGGACACGATAAGCTCGTTTTCGAAAGCTCCGATTGCATGTCTCGCCCACATGGCGCGCAAGCGTCGAGTGTCGTCGTCATGTGTCTTGGCAATCTCGACCAATCGATTGATAGCTGACGGATCGATTTTTCGTTGCGCAGCCCGCTCCTGCAATAGTCGGCGACTATGCCGCACGTACCAATCGTTTTTATGCAAACAGAGTTCGGCAAGCTGGCGGTCGTCAAGCTGAGCGAGATTGACATGTTCTAGGGCTGTTTCGCCGTAACTGACTTTGTAGATGCGTCCGTTGCTGCGATCGTGGACTTCGACTTCGCGACGGTGGCATGCCTGCATATCGTACCAGTCGATGAAAATCACTTGTCCGTCGGGGCCGTAGCGCATATTCAGGATTTGCGAAGCCAAGTCGCCGGTCAGCAGAAAATCAGGACCGTGATGGCCGACATAGCCAGAGCCCGCGGGTTCTAGTAGGTCGGTGTTGATACGCTGGCCGTGGATATTGTTCATGAACAACGCGTCGTGAAACTGCTTGGGCCATTGGCCGCCTTGATAAAACATTGCACCGGAGTGGGCATGTCCACCACCAGCCTCGTCCGATTTTCCGTTGCCGCTGTGCGGTGTGGACCCTAGGTAATGCAAATGATCTGCGATCGTTTTGATGTCGTCGTAGGTATGAGGGTTGAAATGCACCCCTCCCTGTCGTTGGTAGCGCGCGCCGGGAATCATGTGGTAAAGATGGGGAATAACGCAAGCGGTGACAAATGCTTCCCCGTGTGCATTGAAGTCCACTCCCCAAGGGTTGCTGGTGCCATGTGCAAAAACTTCGAATTCGTGCCGCAGCGGATGGTATCTCCAAACACCCGCATTGATTGGTGTTCGCTCGGCGTCGGCGCACCCGGGCTTGCCAACTTTGGAGTGTGTGAACACACCGTGGCAGCCGTACAACCAACCGTCAGGTCCCCAGCAGAAAGCGTTGAGCGTCTCGTGGGTATCTTGAAATCCCCAGCCGTCCAACAGGATTTGCGGCGCGGCATCCGGCACATCATCGCCATTTGCGTCAGGGATAAACATTAGGTAGGGCGCGGCACCTACCCATATACCACCGAAGCCTACTTCAAGCCCGCTAACCAAATTTAAGCCTTCCGCGAAGACTTTTCGAGAATCAAAGCGTCCGTCGCCATTGGTGTCTTCAAAAATCAGAATACGATCGCGCCCCGCGTCGCCTTTGGCTCGTTGCGGATACTCGTAGGCTTCAGCAATCCAAGTTCGCCCGCGATCGTCGAGAGCCAGGGCGATGGGCTGTTTGACATCCGGTTCGGAGGCGCAGACGGTGACTTTGAACCCGGCTGGGACTGTCATGGCCGCGGCAGCCGCCTCGGCGCTCAATCCACCATGCGGGTATTCGTCATTCGTCATGTCCGAGATAGCAGGTGCGCTGGGGCCAAGCTCAGCGACTGTTTCGCCCTCACCACGAAAACGAACGAAATCGAGTCCGACCATATAGGACTTTACCGCCTGCGGATTAGCGCCGGCGATCTCCACGCTCAGTTCATGTTTCCCCTGCTTTAAATCGGGGGTGGCAAAAGTCAACAATCCAGTAGTGATGACTTCGGCGTTGTACAGATCGAGGTTCTTAGTCAGCGGCTGGCCATCCAGAAGAATGTTGACGATGGCATAATCGCGAGCGCAGGTTAGCGCAAGTTCGATCGACTCGATGGCTTTGAAGGCGTCGAGCTCGAAGGTTAATTTGTCGCCGGGGCGAGCTCCGGTCCACCAAAGATGACTTGCGCCGCTCCATTTGTCGCCGCGAAAAGCCTTCATATCCTGTGGTCTGGCCGTTCCGTGTGTTACTCTCGGACTGAGACTTTCCCCTTCGATGGCTTGAGCGACTTTGCCATCGCTTCCCAGCGGTGCGCGCGGACCGCGTACGGCCTTCGCCTCATCCACTTTGGCAGGCTTGTCGATCTGCACGGCTTTCGGTTGGGCAGCATCAAATTGTTCGTGCGTTACCGCCATCTTAGACTGCAGCATCACGTGAGCACCGAGCATGCCGCCCGTAGCAATATCCGGCATTCCATCCGAATTAATGTCTGCCACGGTGACCTGCCGTCCGATGCCCGCTTCGCCGTCAGCTTTGAACGGCAACCAATCAACGCCATTTGGGTTGCGAACCAGTTTGAACCAGTAGACAACCGCTCCGGCGTCCCACATTGGGCTTTGCTTATGATGCGAATAGTAAGTTTTGCCTGTGACAATATCTTTCAGTCCATCGTCATCCATATCGAATAGAGCGACGCTGTGCAATTCGCTAAACAGCACACCGTATTTATTGTCGGATGGATGATCGCCTAGAATAGTGTGACGGACGAAGGTGGCATCCGACTTTTGTTCGTACCAGGACAAGCCAAAGTTGTGCGCCGATTCGCTGGTCAAGACATCGCTGTCACCATCTCCATCGACATCGTAGGCATACATTTCAGCTCCTCCACCACCGGTAGAGAACTTGACGGAATGCGGCAGCCAGCGTCCCTCTAGCGCCCCTGTCGCCGGTTGTTCAAACCAACCCCCGGCATGCAAAATGTCTTGACGGCCATCGCTGTTGACGTCGCCAATCCCCAATCCATGACCAAACTTGGTAGCGGTCACCTTCTCCGAGATCGGATGAAACTTCCAGGCCTTGAGCGGTTGAGACCAATCGACCGTGGCAAACCCAAAGAAACCATCTCGCGTGCAGACGAGCTCAGGTCGCTCATCGCCAACGATATCAATCCACTGTGGTGACTCGTTCGAAACCCAGTCAAACACCTGATGTTTTGTCCAAGTCGCGGCGTTCGACCGGACCGCTTGGAGGCCTGGGTTCTTGTAAACGTAGGCGGGAGTACCGGGGAAGCCTACGACCAAGACGTCGCGAGCACCATCGCCATCGAAGTCATAGACCCACGAAAAAAAGTTATCCGCGTAGGCTTCCATCGGCTGTGGTTTGGCGGAGTAGATCTCACGCTTTTCTGCAAAGTCGGGGCCTGCAAACCAGTAGGGACCATAAACAATATCGTTTGCTTGATCCCCATCGATGTCGCCTACGGAAATTCCCTCGGAGAAGTAGATGTCGGTTAACTCCTGTCGAGCAAAAGAGCGCAGTGCCGGCCCTTCAGCTCGGGCCGACAGCGTCAATGTGAGGAGCACGGCAAAATTCAGCGCGCAGCGGCGATAAGCACAAGAAACGCTCATGGAATGGCTCTTGCAATTAGAGGTGGGATAGCCGGAAGTTCACAGGAGATTATAGCCGAATTCGAGCCCATAATCGAACCGGGAATGGAATGGCCTGCACCGGTCCACCTGCACAATGTACCTTGGGGTAGCGCTGAATGTGGCCAGCGAGGCGGTGGACTACGTAGCTTTGCTTAGCGATAAGGTGGATCCCAGGTTTCGTTGGGAACGCAACCGCCGTGGTCGACTCAAGCTGCCGAAAAGTGTATTTGGCGCGGGGCAAAGCGCGGGGGAAGAGAGCAACGCCTGGACGAAAAAAAGCCCAGAGCGAACTCCGGGCTGGGTGCGGCTTCGGTGGTTAGCCAATCGCGACGTTCGGTCAGCGCTGCAAGACCGCAGGCGTATCATCCCAGCCGTGCGGACTTAAAGCAGCCGGAGTGCGGTGCACTTCCGGTGCTTAGAATCTAGTAGCAGGTCGGTATTAGCGGCCGATAGTTGGCGGATTGTCCATCAGAAAATCGCGAGGTCCACGTGCGGCGTAGTAGGGATACGCTACTTGCGCAGCCGGTGCTCCCCCTGGCCCACCTGCTCCTGCCGGTTGGGCATCGGCGTAACGTCCGCCATTGTGTCCGAGGAAACGCTGGTAGTCGGTGCCACCGCGTTGCCAACCAAGATTACATGGGCGGCAACCCAGGTTTCCATTGCAGCTGTTGCAGCGTCTGTTGTTTAACAGTTCGCAACCAGTGCTGCTCAACAAAGTAAATGCTAAAGCTAAACCCAACATTACGCGTTTCATCAGCGCCATCCTTTTCGCACTTGCTGGCTGTTTGCGGCAAGCCAACGTGGTTGATCCTGTTTCTTGGTTCGTCTCTTGTTCGGCCCTGGCGAATGCGGGTTTGCCTCGAAGAATCGATGGCCGACAGAGCTTCGAATCGGAACGTTTGCCTAGTAGTAATCGGGAAAACCGGTAGGATTAGTCCAAGCGGAGCAACTCGAGCTGTGAAACGCTTCGCAGATTCGCTAAATTGCCAATGTGCTTTGCGAGCATTTTGCTGAAGCAGAGAAACTTTCGCCCGGCCGTATATCCGATGAACCAGCCTCAAAAAGTCGATTCGCCATTCATGCAAGCCGAACCAATTCGCTTGGGATTCGGCACAATCCTGATCATGCTGCTCACGGTTGTCGGCGCTGGGGTCGGTCTATTGATTTATTATGCGATTCAAGTTCCTGCGATTACGTCGGAGTTCAACGCCTGGATGGGCCGGCCCAATCCGGTTGCCGACTCCGCCGAAGCCAGAGCGGCGCACGTAAAATTTCTCTTGGTGGTTTACTCGGCTCCATTAGCGCTCGGAATGTTGGTCTACTTCCTGCACTTCGTCATTTCCACCCTCGACCGCTGGACTCGTGCTCGCAGCGATACGGACGACGAGCCCTTTCGCATGGAATAGTCAACTCATGGCCTCATGAGAGGCGGGCTGGCTAGAGTTACTTGCTATCCGCGCGCGGATCTTCGCTCTTAGTGGCTGGAGGGGCCGAGTCGGGTTCGTCCTTCAGATCGTCGTCGGTCATTAATCGAGAGGGGCACACTTCCTGCTCGCCGCATTGCTTGCAAACAATATGGACCATATCAGCTCCACTGATCTTCAAGCCTTCGTTGGTACACAGTTCGTACAGTTTCTTTAGGTGTATGCAACTCACGTCGCGCTCCTTGGCTTCCTTGTTCGTGTTAATCGCTCAATTATACTCGCGGCCCGTGATTCGCGTTAGCCGCGGCGGATCTGCGAACCTTTGAAGTTGATTTGGACACGGTAGATGATCTGTTCTCGCAATTCGATGTTTCCGGTTTGCAGATCAAAGCGATTGGGGATGTCCTGAATGTGCTTGTCGACGACAGCATGGAAGCCGCGCTCTGAAAAGATGTCTATCAGCATCGAGAGTGCGAGTGGGTTGTGAAACAGCGGATCCTCGGTATTCACTTGGGCGCGACCAGAGAGGGCGTGCCGTTGAATGATGGGCATAAATTTTTGGTGAATTACATTCACGACTTTGACAAATAACTCTGTATGCTCCAGTTCGTAGCTGTCGAGTCGATTGACTAATTGTTGCCGTGCATGCAGGACTATTTCGTCGGCGATGGGTAAAGGTCTGAGTCGGTCAAACGTGCGGGCATGAAGCTCCAGAGAGCTCTGGTACTGCAGTTCCCTGAGAATGTTGGCTTCGACGTCGGCAATGGGACCTTCCGCGTTGATAAAGTGATAGTGATAGATTTCTTTCAGCGATTGGAGCGCGTCCCATGTCTGCTCCTTAAAAACGCGGTATCGTCGGCGAGCCGTTTCGGGTTGCAAGTCCGTTTCGCGAACTTTTTCGAGCGCGCCGACTCCTGTTTCCTCCACACCGCGATTGTGCTCGAGGAGATCCAATCCCCGTTTGAGCTGACGCTCGATACTGGTTTTTTCTGTGACAAATAGGACCATAGCATGGATCGTTGGTCGACGGAAGAAAATCGCGAACTCCGTATCGGCGAACTCGCTGTGCAATCGATTGATGTTGGCCACAAGCAGCTTCAGGCACTCCACTTGGACGCGAGTGCGTGGAAAACCATCGAGTATAGCTCCGTCGCGGAACTGCTCATCGAGCAGCTTGCGGAGCAGGATGGCAATAACTTCCTTATCCCCTACCATGCCACCTTGGTCCTTAATCTGCATCGCGTCGGGCGAGGTGAGTAGGTCGCTGACAACGATCGGTTGGCACGTCAGCCCACGGGCTTGCATGACAAACTTCGTGTGTGTGCCTTTACCAGCCCCTGGTGCACCTCCCAGCAAAATCAACTCTTTGGGAAACCGCAAATTGGTGCGGCCCACTTCGTCGACTAGCTCTTCCCAAACAGTCTTGAAGATGAGCTGAGCGTCTTTGATTTCCAAATCCAATGGTTGTGTGTCTTGTGGAAGCATACCGAGTTTCTTTAGGTTGTATTCAGCATTGTCAAAGGAGCGTCGCGCTGTCCAGCATCAAATGGACAGCGCCACTTTGTGGAACACTGTGGCAATACAAGCTCGACGCGCCAGCGAGTGGGGCACTTGAAACCAGTGAGAATCCATGGAAATAGGCCCACTCGCTGGCGCTTTGAGCTGATATCCGGACCGCACGTGGCGCTGTCCAGCTCTAAGCAATATAGTCTCGATAGTCCGCGAAGTCTTTGGGGCGTCGAGCCAAGCGTTCGAATTGCGCGGCATGCCATCGTCCGGTTGTGAGGCTTGGTTCGGTCTGTAAGTAGGCCGACGATGGACAGGCGGCTAACGTTGATAGATGGGTAGATAGTGGTACTTTACCGATAGGCTTAGGATCGCCAGGCTCGTCGCGTACGTCTTGCCAGCTCCTAGCTCCTCGCCTCCGGGTGCCGACCAGGAACCATCCGTGGACTGCCGTTCTAACAGCATTTCACGAACCAGCTTAGCGGCTGCTTCTGCATGCCGTCCGCCACGCTGATACATGCCCTGAGCGAAATAATAGGTGCCGTAAAAGAAGAAACGGTCTTTCCACTTGGGCGGATTGGCTAATAGCCAATCCGCCGCGCCAGCCACCTCAGGTGCCTCGTATTCCCCACAGACCTGCATGGCTAACAAGCCGGCAGCTGTCATGGCAAAACTCGCATTGCGATTGTCCGGCAAGTAACTAAATCCAGCTACGGATTCCGACGGCAAACCGCGCGAGTCCAAACGCGATGTGTACGACCGCCGCAGATAATCCACGGCGGCTGCAATTGCCTCGGCGGGCACTTGCATCCCATTGTTCTTTGCAGAACGCAGCGCCATCAAGTGCCAAACACTCACCGACAGATCGGAATCATTCGAGTTCGGCGTATAGCGCCAGCCGCCGCGGTATTGCGCCGCTTTGCTGGTTGCTTGCGCGCTGAGAATCAAGTCGACGGCACGTTGACAGCGCGTCAGTACCAACACATCTTGATTGGCATCGACGCCCATTCCCATCATCTCAGTTAACATGAGCGTGGTGATGCCGTGCCCGTACATTCGCGAGCCGTCGCGATTGCCAAAGTATCCCTCCTTGTCCTGGCGATCCTCGCGGAGTACGAAGCTCAACGCCTTGCGCACCGCATCGCCGCGAGGACCAGCTGAGCTCGGCGTGACACCGGTGCTGGCCAATCCCATGATCGCCAGGGAGGTCATTGTCGTGTCGTACTCTCGCTCCGTAATTGCACCATCCTCGCGCTGACGTGAAAGCAAAAAACTGACGCCGCGCTCAACCGCCAGGTCCACTTCGTCGCGCACCGGCCCAACCTGTTTCTCGCTAACTTCGACAGGATCCTGAGAGTTTGCATGGAAACTCAGTCCCAGCCACAGCAATCCTGCTAGCAGGCAACGAACGATGGCCGGTGCACTAACCAGATATGGCTGGAGGTCACGAAATTTCTTCGGTTGCAGCAGGGTTTTTTGTTCGATCGATTCTAAAGTCATCATCAATGGCTTATTCCCGCATTTGCCCGCGTTCGGCGAGTTCGCGGAAGTAGGCTTCCACCTGCTTTCGATATCTGGGCGAGATTGTTTCGCGTTGAGTCTCGAGCAATGCATCTGGAGTCTGAGTTCGCAACTGTCCCCACTGTCCCGCACCACGTTCAATTTCAATTACACGCACCGCCACGGGCGGTTGGGGATTGACGTTTGCCGTTTGCGATTCGGTGGCCATGCCAATATCGGTGTTGCGGGGACTCTCGGTCGGAGCTTGCCGGCTTTCGCTCATGCTTTTGGCAAGCTGTTTGGCAGCGTCCGACAGCGTGCCAGGAGCGGATTGTTCCGTGGGTTCGCCAGAGGATGGAGAGGGTTGCGAGTTGTCTTCCTTCTCTCCTAGATTTAGTTCCGAATTTATCTGTCGATCCAATTCGTCGAGCAACTGTGCTTTTTGCTGTGCATCGAGCGGCGATGGACTTGTGGGCGAGGCCGCATCCGAATTGGAGGGCGGCGAGGCCGCTGGCGAGGCTTTCGCGTTGGAGGCCTGTTCGGCTAACATTGCCCGCACCGACTCCGCCACGCTGTTGATTTGTTCCGTGGCCAAATTGAATGCCGCGCGGGTAGCAGCTGTAGCTGCTGCAGAGGCTTGACCCGTATCGATGTCCCCCGTTTTAATGTCCCCTGTTTTGATATCACTGCTCAGGGCATCTTTGATCGATGCAGAAATTTGTTCTTGAGCAGTTTGAATACTCTGCTCGGCCACTTGCCGCGTGGCGTCCGCAACCCGACCAAGTTGCGAGCTAACCGCCGAATTCTCGAGTCGAGCCTCATGACGACCTGCCCGGGAGAGGTTCTCGGCGGCATTCTCTACTGAATCTCGCACACTTGCTTGTTGCCGCTCGTCGATTTGCAACTGTTGTGAGCTGGCTCGCAGTGGGGAAAGTGGTTTCTGTTCCCATTCCCGCAGCTTTTGAGCGAGCGTGCGAGTTGCTTCTGCGGCGTGCTGGGACAGTTGAGCACTCAGCTCCGCAGTTGGGTTGACTGACGTCAACGGACTAAGCTCACGTTGGTTGGCCATTTCGACCAGAGATTGGGCATCCGCTAAGCGTCGTTCCACTGCCTCACGAAGCTCGCGCACAGCGGCGAGCTTCGCTTGACCAAGGGCTGCACTTCGCTGGTGTTCCGTCAACTGATCTCTTAATTCCGCTCGCTTGGCTTCGTTTGATGCAGTCATTTGTTCGAACTGCTGACGGACCAACTGTACTTGCGCGAGGATGTCTTGTAGGGACTGCTCGGCTTGCCGCACGGCCTCTTCGGCTTGCCGCAGTTGCTGTTGTTCACTGCGCTCAGTGTTCTGCGAATCGCGCACGGCTTGTTGCTGAATTCGCCGCTGCCGATCCCGCATTTCGCGCCGGCGATTGTTTAGGTCGGCTCCATTTTGATGGATTTCTTCGAAACTCCTTTGCGACAACTCCTGAGCGGCGATCTGAAGTTGCTGCTCGGTGTCCTCTAGCTCAGACTGCAGAGCCTGGGCGGCGGTTCGCAACGACTCCAGAGGCTGGTGTGGACCAATATCGCGGGTGGCAGTCAGACTGTCACGCAACCCTCGATCGGCTTGACTTAGGCGTTGAGCTTGCGATTCGCTCTTGCTCGCACCGGCGGTCCATTGGGCTTCCTGCGCAACGGTCGTCAACATCTGCGATACGCCATCGCGTACCATGCTGAGGTCGTGCAGCAGCAGTTCTTTCTGATACTGAAACTGTGGGTCGGAGGTTTCCAATTCAATCGACAGTTGCTGCTGTTCGCGCGCTGCCTCCCGTAGATTCTGCAGCGCATTCTCAGCGGCTTGCCTGGCAATATGCGACATTTCAGCAGCCATCGGCGGGCTGGTCTTCAATTCTTCCTCGAGCTGCTGCAACACGCTGGCGGGATTCTGTGCGGCCAATTGAGCGAGTTCCTCTGCGTACTGATAACGTTGCTTCGATTGGCTGTTGCGAGTTGGCTGCACAGGTGAGGAGGCCGATTCGGCTGTTGGACCGGACAATTCGTTCAATAGATCTTGGAACTCAGTCCGAGCCACCGAAGCGTCAGGTGCTTTTTCCATCGCCTCAAAGTGCATGGCAAGTTGCTCCAGCGCTTGGGCACTTCGCGACTGGCCTTCAGCGGCCGCCTTCAACTCGTTCGATGGATCGGTTGACTGGACAGCCTTGTCAACTTCCGCTAGTGAACTCTGCAAACGCTCGTCGATTTGATCCACAATTTCCAGGCCCGCATCGGCTTGTCGGGCGATCTGAGTTTGTTTTCGATCGAGCAGGTTCTGCGCGTCTGCTTGATCTACTAATGACTCCCGCAGCGAAGCCATAGGGTTGCTCAATTCCCGTGATTGAACCTCGAGCTGCTCTACGCGAATGGGCACGTTGGGCACTTCTTTGCGATCGATCGATTCAATCAACTGTTTGGACTCGCTTTCAACGAAACGCGTTTCCTGAGCGGCCTTGCGAGCCAGCTCACTGATTTTGGGAGCATACAACGCCAGTTGTTTCCGCGCGATCTCCGCCTGAATAGACAATTCTTTGCGAACGTCCGACAATTGCCGGTCAAGCCGTTCGAGTTGAGGCACTACAGAAATCGCGGATTGCGGCTGTTGGAGACGATCCAACAACGCTTGGCCAGTTTGGTGGAAGGCAGGTTCCTTTTGAATGTCCGCCAGAGCATTGACGATCTCAACTGGCAATTCCGCTTGTCGCAAACTTTTCCAGGCGATTTCGGTTCGAGATGATAATGCTTCCCAAAGAGCGGGAGTGTGTAGCTTGAGGGCGAATTCGTTCGCGCTCCAGCGTTCTTGCTTTAGCAATTCGCTCAGCAAACCATCGAGCTGCTCGACGCGATGAACTGCCTGAAGTGTCCTAAGTGCTCGTGAGATTGCTTGAACATCGTCTGTGGTCTGATTTTGGGTGGAGGCTTCTTCAGAAGCCAATCGTTGCAGCGCACGTTGAGCAGCGCCCAAGTCACCCGCATACACGCGATCACCCTCTTCCGCCGCTCGCTCGATTGCGCGACGCGCGGACAATTGCTCTGCGGCCACAGGTGCGACTTCATCGTTCGCTCGGGAGTTTCCAAGCTTTGAAAGTATCTCCGCTACGTTAGGTGACAGCTCAGCCAGGCGACGTTGTGAGGCCCTGAGTGCTGGAAACAAAGAACTGTCGAGCTGCGAGAGCATTTGCAGTCTTTCAAGCTGCGCAACTACGGACTGGGCAACTCGTTCGACTGCTTCGCGAGTGGAGAATTGTTGAAGCTGTTCAGCCAAATCGATTTGCTGAGAAAGCAAGGCTGCATTCCGCTGCAGGGACGGCTGGGTCTCCGGACGTACCCAAGGGAGTGAATCCACGACAGACTGATAGGCTTCTTTCATTTGCAGCGTAAGCACCTGCTGCCTACGGCTGAGTTGTTCAACGGTTTGCCCCTGGTCTGTCGTCGATGAGATGAGAGAGCGCTCGGCCTGGGCGAGTAGCGAGAATTCCCGCGAGTGTCGCGTCAACACATCCATGGTCGTCAGCACTTGAAACTGCTTGGCTAATTCCGTCGCGCGCTGGCTGCTCGCCGCAAGTGACTTCTGCAGTGGACTCAGCTCCTGTCCCTGCGCGTCGACACTGTCCAGCGAAATCGCGGTACTGGTTCTTTCGATTTCGGTGGCGACGGCTTTCAGCGAAACCAAAACGTTGCCAACATCTACTAGGTATTGACTATTGGCTGCGCCTCCGGCAAGGGCGGCAGCATGCTGTGTGCGCTCGAGCGATTTCTCAATGTCTTGGCGAAGCTCGGTGGCAAACTGAAGCCCCTTGGCCCGAGCATGTTCGAGCTGTTTGCCAGGTTGTTCCTGGGATGATTCGCTATTGAGGTTTTCTATTTCGCGCTTAGCTGCCAAAAGTTTTTCTGCGAGCTCATCCAGACTCTGGGCCACCTCGCGACGCAGCAACTCAGCCGGTTGAGGCTTGGTGGTCAGAGACACTTGTGAGATTTTGATTTCCAAAACCGAAGATTCCGTCGATTGACCGCGTCGGTCCAGGGCAAGCAATTTAACGTCGAGCTGATCTCCGGGCTTGAGGTCAACAGATGCAAGATCCAATTGCCAATCGTGCACAATAGTCTGACGCTGATGGTCCGTCGACATTTCCAATGGCACCGGGCTGAGGCTGCTAGACTTTTGCCACTGCGATTGGTTGATGCGCGTCCAGGTCTCAACAGAAGCCAAGGGCAGCTCATCGGTAACGCTGCAGGACATCGATAGAATCTGCTCAGCGGAGGCAACTAGTTCAGCCGTCTCCGGACGCACCCAAGTCGTGCTAGGAGGCAGATCCTGAAGTACATTCAACGTATAGGTTGGGCTAAATTCATTGGTAAAACCAGTTTCATTGCTCTGCAAATGGACCTTAAACGACGTCGATTCTTCAGCCATGAAATTGCAAACTAGCAGGTTGCTGCCCGCGTCGCGCTGGAGCAAGATGGGCTTGGACTCTAAGGACTCAGCGTCGTTCGAGGTTGATAGCCAATGGAGTTCCTGGGTATTGGTGGATTGATTGGTCGAGATTCGCAACTCGATTTGGCTGCCCTGCAATACTGACAAATTTCCATGGTCGTCGCGTGAGACGTTGGGTCGAGCGTGTGCGTAAGTGGGGGGCGTCACCTGTTTGAAAAACTCTTGAACTCGAGGGCGCTCTTTAGGCGTCAGTGTATACCATGGCGTGTGCGCGCCAGCACCAAGTGCTCGATATCTCAAGGGCGCGTTGGCTGCTGTGACCAAGGCCTCAAATCTCGAATGGGCCCCCCACAGAGCATGCGTGTTTTGATGTTGATCGTCGACTTCGAGAAAATTCATCGAAGTAGTCAGAACTTGACCAGGGCTGGATTCTGTTTCGAGAACGAGCGACTCCGGCCGCGGGCCACTCACGAGGGCAGTGATGGCGACTATATCATTACATGGCACAACTCTTGACTGTGGATTCGGCCGTTCGATCGCGATTGAAATGCGACTGACTCGTGCCAGATCCATGGCAGGCAATAGAACCCGAGCGAGACGCTGTGGAAAATAAAGACCGGGAATAAAGCACGCCAACAAAAATCCAACTAGCGCTACACAGGCTTGGGTAAAACGAACCTGCACTAGCGACCATGGCAATATCTCTTGCATGTCTAGGGCGCTTAGTAAACCGGCAACTTGAGTTTGCAATTTCTTCCGAAAAGCGCTCGAATCGACTGCCGCGGATGCGGCTTCACTAAGTGTTACTGCCGCGGATGCGGCTTGACTAAGTGTTACTGCAGCGGATGCGGCGTGTCTGAGTGTTACTGCCGGGGATGCGGCTTGACTGAGCTCTACAGCAGACAGCAACCTATGTCGCAGCCGTGGATCCAGCTGTTCCAGGCGGCGCGCATCGGCCGACATGTCGTAGGTACGAGTAGCAGGGTAGACACATCGCCACAGGAATGTACAAAGCGTTGCACCATAAACGACAGCGGCACCTATCCACCGGGCTGCTGAATGCAGCAGCCAAGCGTCAAGGATAATGGCCACAACAATGGCCACGACAGAGACAATCAACGTTAATCCAAATCCGCGCCAGAGCAGGAGTGCAGTGCGGCGGCGACGAAACTCGACCAGTTTTCTCTCTGTCGTGGGTGCCAGCCCGACTGGATCGTTTCCTTGGATCGGAAGCGGCGAATTCTCCATTCTCGGTTCCCATATTGCGCTCATACTAGTCCGACTTTCTTGCGTAAAATCCATTCGGAGATGAGCAGCAGCATGACTACGGAAAACCACCAATAAGACTGCCAAAGCACTATTGTCGCGACTCGTATTTTACCTCGGCGCAGCGGCTGTAATAGTTCCGTCAATTGGTCCGCCTCGCTTTCCAACAGGGTTTTCCCACCCGTTTTTTCGCTTATTGCCTTCAACAGGTCATGATTGCAGGCGATGCGCTGCATCTCCTCGCTTGGCGGCGCGATCACCGAGAAATCCGTGTGCACGTCGAGCGAGTCGGCTGAAAAGCCAGGGGCTGCAATTTGGAGTCGATAGTCACCCCTGGGGAGCGAAGCGGTTTGCGCAGAGTAATTTCCTGCAATCGACTCTTCGGCTAGTGGAATTCTCGCGACGACCAGGCCGCCGGAGGAAATCACAGCCGTCGGCTGATTTCCGACCGACGGCTGACCGTCCGAGCGTCGCAATTGGCAACGAAGTTCGATGGGCTGCCCCGGCGCAGCAGTCGTTGCACTCGTGTCCAGAGAAACAAATTCGCTGGTTAAGTCCATTGGCGGTTTCATGACCCAGCGGGCCAGTTGCAGCCAGATACGGCTGTGGATCCCATCGGCGGTCTGATACCGCCACCGCCACGTTTCGTCGCTAGCGGCGAATAGCACCCGCCCTGCTCCATAGCGCCGCGTTACCAACAATGGAAGCCGATCAATTCTATTGACTGCCTCGATCAACACCTCAGATCCAGGCAATGCCTCAGTTTTGGAAACATACTCGATTCCCGGCAGGCTCGACCAACGTTGAAGACTTGCGTTAGGGTCGTTGGTAGAGAGTTGGAGCGCATCCAAGTTGCGACCACTGGGAGATAGTTGTGGAAATTTCGCAAATGCGTCTCGAATTGCAGGTCTTGCATTCGTCGTCGCATCAATCCAGGCAACTGGTAGCAGCCCCAAGATGGGTTCGAATTGCGGATCGCGCAGATTCTGTCGCGCTCCATCGATAACAATCAAGCCACCGCCTGCAAGCTCCACAAACTCGCGAATCCATCCGGGAAAATCCGCTGGTACGGAGTTGCCTGCAATATCGCCCAACAAGATTAAATCGTATTGAAACAATTCTTCTTTGGATCTTGGGAATTCGAAGTGATGCGGTGAAGACAGCTGAAGTTCCGCGTCGACTGTCCAAGCAGGATCGCGCGCAAACATGTTATTTAAATACCGGGACTCCCAGCGACTGCGACCATCGAGCAACAACAAACGCGATTTCTGCGCTGCTATCTCAAAGTAGCAGGCTTGCGCGTTGTTCAATGCACTGGCTTCGCCATCAGCGACAATCAAACGAGCGGACAATTTAATCGGTAGATTTGCATATTGTGCCTGTGGGGGCAATTTGGCAATCACCCGTTCGTATAGATCCGCGACCGATATTGTGAAGTCGATGCTGCGTTGCCGATCCATCGTGGCGATAAAGTCCTGGTGCCACACGATTTCCTCATCGTGCTCGACTTGTAGCGAAAATGTTTGGCCTTCGGCCTCGGTCTGAATGACATATGCCGTTCCGTGCAACGTGTCGCTCCGAACCAAACGCTCGGGCACATTGACTTCGCGCAGGGCCAAATCAAATGGTTCACTGCCGGGACCAAAACCGATAGCAAAGACGGTTAGCTCTCGCTGTGCTAGTTCCGCAGCGATTTCAACAGGCGAGGCGCCCGAATTGTTTTGGCCGTCTGAGAGTAGGACGACAGTCTGATTGCGGTCGGCGGAATCTGAAGCCACCACTTCAACCAGCGCATCGCCGAGGGCAGAATGGTCGCTCCAACTCTGTGGCTGCCACACTTGGGCAGCGTCCTCGATAGGGTTCGGCGCGGAGAGTGCAGAGCTCCAAAGAAGCGTGGCTGGCCGATCATCAAAGCGACGCACTTCGACTTCAAATTGATCCTGCAGAGCCTGTAGTATTCCGTCCTTGCGTCTGAGGGTGTGTACGGCTCGCGCGAAACGATCCTGCAATGCGCCCGCGTCGATCACCGTCATGCTACGCGATGCATCGATCAGGAAAGTGACCTTAGCGAGTTGGCCCTCGCGAATTTTTGACTCGAATGTGGGTTCCGCGAAAGTTAGAACAAGTAAGAAAATCGCCAGAGCCCGAATGGTGGGCAGCATCCAAGCAGCCGATCCCACATCAGCTTGGGAAAGCCGTCGGCGATACAGCCAGAACGCAATCAGCGAACAGAGCACGGCGGCAGCGACTACGAAACTCGGCTGCCAAGCTCCAACGAATCGCAAGCTGGTCACGCGGCACCTCGCGTGGTTCGCAGTCCCAAGAGCAGCTCGACAAATAGTAGTACCAACACACCGACAAGCAACCAGCGCCAGATTTCCAATCCATCGCGGCTTATTCGGGTAGCCCGAACATAGTTGTCGGCAGAACTTGAAACTTGGGCGCCCAAAAGTCTTGCGATACGATCGAGCTCGCCGGGACTCACCGATGCTAACACCGACTCTGCTGCAGGTGCTCCGACGGTGAACAACTCGGGCTGCCAAGCATTCGGCGGCAAAGTAGGCGAAACGACACGATACAATCCGGGCTGATTCGTTTCTTGGAATACCGCTCGTCCGTCGACCACGGGCACTTCGAATCGCTGATTGCCCGAGGAATTCCCAACCGGTGCGACCAACTCCACCGTGATTTTGTCTACGGGCATCTTTCCTACAGAAATCTTTTCTGCAGGAATCGTCTCTATGGGGATCATCTCTGCGGGGTTGATTTGGGGAGACCGAATCATGATGGATTCTCCCGTCTGGAACTGAGTGCGAATTTCGTGATGGTGTGTAAGGATATCGGTTAGCGCGAGCATGAGTGGGACAAACGCAGCCTGGCTGGGGTAATTTGACCATTCATCGGCGCAAGTCGAAGCACATTGCAGGACAACACCAGCATCATGATTCTGTCGGACCAGGAAGGGGAGACCGTTGTCGAACTCCAAGAGGACATCTGCTGCAGTGGTTACGTTGGATGCAGACGATGGTGACAAGTCGAGCCACCGCGTCCAGTGCAACTCTTTAATGCCGCTATTTGGAACCAGAAACTGCAAGGCAGGCAGGTTGCCTGGTGGAGCTACTAAAGACACTGCGGAGTCGGCGGCAACCGAGCGCGAGGGCCCAAACTGCATCGGCAACAGTTTGTCCGGCATTGACGTGAGTCGATTGGGAGCGTCTTCAGCGAATGACTCTTGGGCAAAAACCAACAGTCCTCCCCCCGTGTCAACGAACTGCTCCAACATCTCCACCGTTCGTTTTTCCCAACTCGATATATTGGCAACGATCACGGCATCAGCTTCGTCGAGCAGTTGAGGCTTTAATTCCGCTGAATCCACGACGTCAATTCGATACGGATTGTCGCTCGAGTTTTCGAATGGAGCCAATGCTAGTTGAAGAAAGCGGCTGGCACCGCGGAACATTCCACTCTCCGCCAAGCTGTCGATAATAACAATGCGTTGCGTCGGAGTGACCTGCACGACGAGGATGCTCCAGTCGTCCCCACGCACGCTTCCGGGATCTTCGATGTGCACGGCGATGGTATGCCAACCAACATCTTCAAAGCTGCAGCCGAAATCGATTTGCTCGCTAGCTCCCGCCAACAACGAAATTGTCCGGCTAGACAGTTCGCTTCCATCTGCTCGAAACACGATGCGCAAATCCTTCTTATCATTTCTACTATGGTTATGCACTTTGGCAGAAAGGCGATAGGCCGCGTGTTGATTTGCAAAGGCCTGGGCATCCACCAATTCGATGGAAAGATTTTCGGCAGGCTGAGCGAGCGTTACGGGCAGGAGAACCATATCGCAGGGAAAGGGAGGCGACTGCGCTTGCTGCCCAATTGTTCGTAGATCGCCGTCGCTAAGCGATTGCCACTGTGAAGCTTGAAAGTCGCTGGCGAACACGAGTTGCCTTGCGACAGTGGGCATGGCCTGCAACTGGCGCAGCCCATAGATCAAAGCGTCGGCGGGTGAGCTACTGCCATGGGCTGGCAAGTCGTCGAGTCTCTGCGGTGACTCAGGGCTGATGGGAGTTGACGTCGTCCATAGACGAATTTCTTTGGCGGATGAGTGATCGGCAATTTGTCCAATTTGGCTGCTAGCTCTCGACAGTAGGCTACCGTCTTGGTCAGCAGCCGACATCGACAGGCTGTTATCCAGCAGCAATCCCAACGACTCGACATTGCCCGAACCGGCGGACTGCAGTTGTGTTAAAACGGGACGTGCGAGCGTCAGGGCGAGCAAGGCAGGAATCAAACATCGGAGTAAGAGTAATAGCAGCGATTCCCAGTGCACGCGACGCTTGTTCGAATGGACTGCAGCATCCAGTAAATGCATGGCGCCCCAATCCACCTGTCGAAAACGTGCGCGATTGAGCACATGAATCACGAGAGGTGCCAGGCTGGCCGTTGCTCCACCGAGCAAGATCGCGTTGAGGAAATTCATAGTCGGTTCGATCACAACTCGATGTTGAGCCACGCTTGATCGTCATCCCCAACAACCTGCGTAACCTTTTCACCAAAACAATCTGCCAGCGCACAAAACCCAAGCAGTTAAGACGCTGGCCAAGAAGTTCCAGTAGTATTCGTGGCCTTCGTGTCACTCGCCAACACAAAATAGATGCTCTTTGCCGCGCAATAATAGGCCGTTGCCGAACGGAACAGGCGAGCCGATGATGGATTCCTGCATGTCATTTTCGGCCTCGAGCTTAAACTGTCCGTCTTGGATTCTGCCCACAAAGACAACGCCATCTTCTCGAACTATGACCAGTCGATTGCCTGCTACTAGTGGGGAGGCATACACCTTGTTGCGATTCTTGGGTAACTGACTTTTCCAAGCAGCCAGGCCGGTGGCGGCATCGATGGCTTCGATTTCGCCTTGATCGCCCACGATGATTGTTTGCTCGCCAAAGACGGCTGGCGTAGGCACAAAGGTACCCACATCAGTGCGCTTCCAACTGTGATTGGTGGTTGTGACATCTCCTGTTCCTGACAGCTTTACACCATATAACAGCGGCTTGCCGCGATCGTTGCGGCCGAAGGCCACAACCACATGCTGCTGGCTAATGACCGGCGTGGCGATCGCGGGCCACAGCTTATTCCCTTCCGGGTTAAAATTGCCGCATGTCCATACCAAGGCACCATCGGCGGCAGTGTGAATATTGACATGTTCTGCTCCCCAGGTGAGTATCGATTCTTTGCCTTCGTAGTCGAATACGAGCGGCGTCGTATAGCACTGATCGCTTTCGGTGGGTACCTGGTAATTGCGATCCACCTTCCAAGCGAGCTGGCCATCGGATTTGTTGAAAGCGGCGATCCACGAATCTCCCGCATGCATGCGCACCAGGACTACGTATTTCTCTGTTAGCACTGGTGACGTTCCAAAGTCCCAGAACATATTTTCCTTGCCAAACTGCTCGACGATGTCTTGTTGCCAAAGCACCTTGCCATCGAGATCTACAGCCACGAAGGTGCCGCTTTTGAAGTATGCATAAATTGCCTGTCCATCGGTGACGGGCGACGAATTGCTACCTGAACCATTGGCATGCTTGCCCGGCACTTCCTCTTCAAAAGCAACCTGCCACAGCTCCTGGCCCTGCGCATCGAAAGCCAGGACAGCATCGCGACCATCGGAGGGACAGGTCAGATAAATTTTTTGGTTGAGTACAATTGGTGTGGAACAACCCTTGCCCGGTAGCGTAACTCGCCAGCGGTACTTCTCTGCACTGAATTGCAGCGGAAAATTTCCCGATTCAATTCTGCCCTGCTCTCCAGTCCCGCGCCAGCTGGGCCAGTTGGCAATCTCCTCCGCGGCAGCCGGCCGACTCACTAAATAGGATAAACAGAGCATCGTAAGCAGCGACAGCGAAAACAGGTTTGTGTTCATGAAAATAGCCACGGGGAAAGTGAATTTGATGCTCGCAATGTTCGGATTGCAGATGGACTAATAAACTATGCTACTCCAATGCGGAGAGCTGCGACACTACAGCTTTCTCACGCCCAGCAATTACAAGGGTCGGCCGCCGCCAGAGCGACTCGCTCGTCCTTCGGCCATCGAGTAAAATAGGTTAATGAAATTTGCAAACACGCAGCTCGATCGCTAAAGCCCCGTTAGTTATGGTTGCTTGACCAACCCAGTCGAACTTTAGCCGTAGAAACTAAATGTGGAGCCGAATTGGTTATGCCTTCACCATTTGATCCCTCAGCAACTGACAGCCTCGACATTGACCGGGCAATGGTCTCGTACTCGCTAGCTTTGGAAGCCTTACCAGAGGAAGATTGGCCTTCATTTGACCATATCGTGACTGAGGATGATGCGGCAATGGACAACATTTTTAACGAAAAGCAAATGCGTCTGTTGACCGAACCGCTTTATTCATCGTGGTCCATCCAACGCCCCTTTGTGGCGGTCGCGAATGTCGGTCTGTACTATGCCGTCGATCTTCCTCCGCTGGTTCCGGATATGTTGCTAAGTATAGATGTCAGGTTTCCGGAAAGTCTGTTTCCCAAACTCAATCGCACCTATGCGGTTTGGAAGTACGGGAAGCCACCGGAAATTGTGATCGAGATCGTCTCCAACAAAACCGGTGGAGAAGATACGACAAAACTAGCCAGCTATGGCAACATTCATGTGTCGAATTATTTTATCTATGACCCCGAACAACACCTCAGCAATCAAGAGCTTCGTGCTTTCGGTCTGGTAGGTAACCGTCTCGAGCCAGTAACTACGCCCATTGGCTACCTGACCGAACTCGATTTGGGATTGACGGTTTGGAGGGGCGAATTCGAGAGAACCGATTCGCGCTGGTTGCGTTGGGTCGATCGCGACGGAAATCTGATTCCCACGGGTGCTGAGCGCGCCGAACAAGAAAAACAACGCGCCGAACGAGAAGCTAAGCGAGCTGAGTCCGAGAAAGCCCAGCGAATGCAGTTGCTCGAATTGCTCCACCAACATGGCATTGAACCACCAAGCCAATAAACTTAGCGCCAAACTAAAAAGGCATCTACAGGTTTCTTTATTGCGGCGCCAGGAGGGACTGCAGATCTTTCTGCCGGCGCATAGAATGCGAACCCTCGTTTGCCTTTGTAGCGTCAAAGTGTTGCAGCATCTTGCGAAGAACTTCCTCTGTTGAAGATCGCGTCGTCGATTCTGAACGCAAGGCATCGAAAATCGTTTGCCACAGAGAACCGGAGGAAACGGCATTTCTGGCTAGAAAAGAGTCGATCCAGCCGTCGTCGGCACGACTGACAATCGCCTGCAGTTGGCTCAAAAAATAGCTATTAAAAGCGGCGCGATCAACAGCCGATACGTCGCGGATGAATTCGCGTTTGTGCTCAACATCAATCCTATAAACTTGACCAATATTACTCGCTGCCGACCAGACGGCGGGGAGCGGGATCTCCGCAGGCGATGTTGCTGCAGATAGCGCAATCAGCAGATCCATTGGCAACTCGCGCTCGTTGTGACGTTCGACCGCCCAAGTGACATAGGAGCGGAGCAATGCGATTACCCGTTGATTCTCAAGAAGTGACTCTCCCAACAGGCGGTGGATGGCCACGTACGATTGAAGCGAGCAACGCAACATCGGCGTCGGATCACCGTCCGCAGCAGCGGACTGGGATGTGAGCGACCGTTGCAAGGAATCGAATATCGACTGGAAAACGGAACGACTGCTTGGCTGATCAACGTACTTCTTCAGCTCACTGTCACTGGCATGGGAACTCCAGGCCAATTCGATCAACAGGTCCGGCAGCAAATGTTGACTCAACTCTTGAACCAACACTTCGGATTCGCGCATCTGATCTGCGATCGCGGGGAGCCACTGCGATGGATATTGCCGAGTTAGCCGACTCAAGCTTGCATAGAACGTAGCATCGTTCCAATCTCGCGCGTCCAGATCGGCCAGTACCGCCACGCTGGACAAGTTTTTCGGATCTTTAAATGAAATCACTCCGTTTGTTGAACTATGGTGACCTTCGAGGGCACCATTCATTAACAACACCGCCCGCGCTCGTTGGTGGTCGGCCGAACCTCTCCGTTCATCGTCTATCCAGCGCTGGAGTTCGTTGTAAGCATAGGCGGCATAAGCAAACTTGGCATCCGATCGCGAATCGGTATCCATGTCGGTTTCCAAAATCAAGCGGATCAACAATTCGTCGATGATTTTGATATTGAAACTCGCGTCGACTTCTTTTGAGTCCTGCAACTCGATAAAGCTCCCCAACAGTTGCAGAGCTACCACCGGATCCGGATGATGTGTTGCGAGTAGGTTCTTAGCACGTCGGATGGGCTCTGTGCTCCAAAAAGGTAAGCTCTCAACGTTGACTGCGTTCAAATCGCGACCGCGATAGGCTAGGCCGTTCTGCAGAACGACTTTTTGAAACTGAAGGAATTTCTCGACCGCCAGTGCACCCCTCAGCGGATGCTGGGTCACAACGGCGTCAAGCAGCAGCAACGTCTTTGCAGCTTGGTCGTCATCGTTTGGCGAAAGCAAGCCGAATACAAGGGGAGCAAGATACTCAGCTGGCGCGCCTACCGCAGCGTGAATGTCCAACGCAGTGTCGGCTCGCAATAGAAAAGCCAATTGCTGGCCCGACGGCTCAGGCAACGCTGCGATAGCGGCGTTGGCTACCTCCAACTGCCGCATTGCCCAATCGTCAATTTGCGGGTCCGCCTGGGGAACTCCTCCCAAGAGCTTGAGGATCATCAGACGGTGTTGAATACCCATATCGGCGCCTGTGCGCAGGCTGTACCGCCGCTGGGTTGGCTCCGGCAATAAACCAGCAGTTGTCAACAATCCTTCGCTGCGCTGCCCTATTAGAGCCTGCAGTCCTTCAAGGTGCTGGCGTCCTTCGTCGGATTCTATAAGCGTGTCGTAATAGCTGCGAGCTAAGACGGGAGTTCCGATTGCATCGTATCCATCACTAAATTCGGTAAGCAACCACATGCAGGCCAGCCAGCCCGCTTCCGTTCCGTTGGGGTTCCGCAGTTCATCTTCAATGGCCGACAGGCCGGCCTGCGGAAACAAGTTTGGGTACCAGCGCAACAAATCGGTCATGAACCATTGCGACAGGTCCGAGGGGGAGGGGTTTTCGGGGCGCGGTCCACCGCCTGTCGAGTAAATGCCTCCCAGCCTCCGCGCAGGTATGAGGAACTGCTTGGCGGCTTCCAGCTTTTCAGCATCGGTTTCTGCCAGCAGCACCACCGCCTGCATGGCTTGGCCCAACGTCTGGTTGTCTTGGTCGCGGACCAGCGCCTGCATCCAATGCCCGAGCGGTTTATCTTGAAATAACTTTTCGTTCGGCAACGTTTTTCCCGGCAGCTCCATACTGACCTTGCGGCCATCGGCCCAAGTGAATGTATCGGCCTTCCTGTCGCCATTGCTATCATGCTCACGATACGCTTCGACTCCATCTTTGTAGTAGATCCATGTGTCGAGTTTGGAATCGTCGTTTGTATCGCCGAACCACCTCGCTCGCTGTCCCAAACGATTTTTGATTTCGAATCCAGATCCCTCCAAGGTCTTAAATTCGACTAACGAATACGATCGCCAGTCACCGTGCGAGAGCTCGTATTCGACATTAGGCTGCTGGGGCACAAAGGAAAGAGCTTTTTGCAAAATGCTATTTTCGCCGTCAGCCTGATCTAATGGCGCTGATACGGATTCACTGCGAGAAATGTGAACCAGCTGTTTATCTCCACGGACAATAGTGATGGCATTGTCACTAATTTCCAGTCCGTCGGATGCAATTCCGGTCAGCTCAATGGTATAGCGACCACTGCGGAGACGAATCGACTGAGATTGTTGTTCGACTTGCAATGACTTTACCGCGTTTTCACCCTGCTTGACGACTACTTCAACGCCTGGCAAGTCGGATTGGATTGTCAGGGTACCCTGGTCGGTGGCCACTGTCACTAAGATCCCAGCGCCAAACAGCAAAGGGAACAGCAGGCCCGCTGCAATCCATGCCGACCAGCGTCGTGGGGGTTGATTGCGGGAAGAGGTCTCTATGGATCGATGCGTTGAAATCATCGACGTATCCAACGGTGGTGTATTTTCTGCGACCCGCAACAGCTCGCGGGCTTGCGCCGGATCGGCGAAGGGTTCCAGCGCTTCGGCAACTTGCTGCGCCGATTGGGGACGCTGTGCGGGATCGTGACTCAGGAGCTGGGTTACAACCGCGACAAGCTCGTCTGGCAAGTCTGCTCTATTGTCAGCGATCGATGGGCAATCCAGCGTGCTGATTTGTGAAATAGTGCGAGCGAGATTTTCGGCGGAACCATACGGCGGCTTGCCAGTTAAGATACGAACCAGCGAAGCCCCCAGGCTGTACAGATCGGTACGATGGTCAACGGCGCGTGCATCATTCAGTTGCTCGCGCGCCATATAGGGAATCGTACCCATCAAGTGCCCCACCGTCGTCAGCCGCTCATCTGCCGATAGGGGCGATTCTCCAGAAAGCACCAACCCAAGGTCCAGGAGTTTTACCGTGCCACCACGTGTTAAAAAAATGTTTGATGGCTTGACGTCGCGATGTACCATACCGACCGCATGAATAGCCGCCAGTCCCAAAGCAGCTTGACGGATCAACTCGCAGGCCGCACCCACGGATACATCAGATACGCGGCGACAAATTTGGCTCAGGTCAAGTCCCTCCAGATGCTCCATGACTAGATAGTGCCAGTCGTCTTCATCACCGGCATCCAGCGCGCGGACCACATTCGCATGCTCCAGCGCGGCGATCGACGTCATCTCACGATTAAATCGATCCAACCACCCGCTGCGCAAAAGCTTTTCGCGGGGCAGCAGTTTGATGGCAACCTGTCGTTTTAGTCGCTGATGCTCGGCCAGATAGACGTTTGCCATTCCGCCGCTGCCTATTGCCCGGATCAGGCGATAAGGCCCCAGCGACTGTCTCGGTAGGCGATCAACTTGCAGACTGTCCCTTTGATTGGTGAGCATCTCTGTGGAGCCGCGGTTCACGAGCAAGTCTCCCACCAGCGCCTGGCATTGGGATTCATGATCGAAACGTGCTGCAGCTTCCGCCGCAGACCAGTCCAACACGGCGGCTCGGCGAAGCCACGAAAAGGAATTTTTTCCGGCGTCCGCGTTGTGCCCTTCCATCGCAGTCGTACATAGTGGGCAAGCGTCAACATGCTCCCAAGCCATTGCAAAGCGATCTTCGGGAAGCCGACCTTCCAGGAGTTCTCGCAAGGTTTTTTGATCCAAACAATTTTCTTGAGCAGCGATCATCGTACGCCTTTCTAGATAATTCAGCGGAAACCACTTTCTCTAGCTGCTTATCGAAACCATTGGACAGTAGCGCCAGCGTGATGTTATCATCATGACATGTCCTTAGCGAAAACATCCAGCAGTTATCCGTCTACTTCTCTCTCGCTACTGCTGCGAGCCAGGGCTGGTGAGGCATTAGCTTGGCATCGTCTGGTACAACTTTATAGCCCGCTCGTCTATAACTGGGCTCGCCGAACCGGCGTGCCAGCCGAAGACGCTGCGGATGTGACGCAAGAAACCTTTGCCGTTGTCGCTAGCCGGCTAAAAACGTTTGACGATCAACGAGATGGAGCAACTTTTCGTGGCTGGCTGTGGACCATTACCCGCAACAAGTCCGCCGACTGGGCGCGGGACCGTGGGAAACAGCCGGAGGCAGTTGGGGGAAGCTGGAACCGAATTAGGCTCGACCAACAATCAGCGCCGGTCGCGAATCAAGCGGATGATAGCGCATGCACTGCACTGAACTCAAGCGATCAAATGGAAATCATCCAACGGGCGTTGGCAATGATTCGCGGCAGTTTCCAAAAAAAAACGTGGCAAGCTTTTTGGCGGACGGTCGTTGACGAATGTTCTCCAGAGGAAGTCGCTGACGAATTGGGGATTTCCAAATGGACAGTCTACAAGGCCCGCTCGCGGGTGCTCATGCGCTTAAGAAGTGAACTCGACGGTTTGGAAGAGCTACCGTAGCCAATATCGCAGAGTCTTTTTTTCCCGCGCTCGCGCATCGTCGTCGCGCACACTGCAGATCCCCGGTGCGTAGGCCGAAAACATGAAAAGCTTCGACTAAAGGAGAAACTGCACCATCGTGGTGACTGTCCTTTAGAAACGTGGTAGACCTTGGAATATTGAAAACCCCAATTTCTCCACAAAAGGAAACTATTGTCATGCGATTT
>JBGSTP010000080.1:0-22191 GCA_041736515.1 Pirellulaceae bacterium | reverse complement strand
CCGCTAAAATTGGAGAGTTCGATAGCGAATTAGTTGAAGATTTTTGGTATTCATTCGCCAGCAACGCACTGTGCAATTTTCATGTCTTGCTGCACTACGGTCGTAACAGTCATCACATTGCAGAAGCGGTATTCAAGAGCGCCGCGCGCGCCCTCCGAATAGCAGCCAGCTTGGATCACAGGCAAACCGATATTCCGAGCACCAAGGGACAACTCTAGACGAACTTTCTAACGGTCACGCACAAGCCCCCCTGGAGTTAAGGGGGCACTTGTGCAGTCCAGTCAATGTCGTTTGCTACCAGATGCGGACGCGTTTTTCTGGGGCGATATACATTGGGTCCTCCGGCTTGACGCCGAATGCTTGGTAAAAGGCATCCATGTTCGAGACGATGCCATTGCAGCGGTACTGGCTCGGCGAATGTGGGTCCTGAACGAGCCGCTTGCGCAATTCGGGCTCGCGATACAGGCGTCGCCAGACTTGGGCCCAGCCCATGAAGAATCGTTGGTCGCCCGTGTAACCATCGATGACAGGAGCGTCTTGACCACCGAGCGACATACGATAGGCTTCGTAAGCGACTGCCATCCCGCCAAGATCTCCGATATTCTCTCCTAGCGTGAACTCGCCATTGACGTTCATGTCCTCGAATGGTTTGTACTGGTTATATTGATCGACTAACTGCTTGGCTCGTCGCTCAAACTCCTCGCGGTCGCTTTCGCTCCACCACTTACGCAAGTTGCCATCGCCGTCGTATTGGCTGCCTTTGTCATCAAAGCCATGGCTGATTTCGTGCCCGATGACCGCTCCGATGCCACCGTAGTTGACGGCATCGTCGGCGTTCATGTTGAAAAAAGGCGGTTGTAGAATAGCGGCAGGGAAGACGATCTCATTCATGACCGGATTGTAGTAGGCGTTGACTGTTTGCGGCGTCATGTGCCATTCGTTGCGATCAATGGGACCACCCAGCTTTTCCAATTCACGTTGATGTTCGACTTCTGCAGCGCGAATATAATTGCCGACCAAGTCGCCCGACTGAATCTTGAGTTTGGAATAATCCTTCCATTTGTCGGGGTAACCTATCTTCGTAGTGAACTTGGAAAGCTTCTCATGGGCTTGCTTCTTCGTTACTGGGCTCATCCAGTCCAAGCCATCGATGCGCTTGGCAAATGCTTTCTTTAGGTTCTCGACCAATTCTCCCATGCGTTCTTTGGCTACGGGCGGGAAGTGCTTGTCGACGTAAAGCTTACCAACGACCTCGCCTAAAATTCCATTGCTGGCTTCGACTCCGCGCCTCCACAAGGGCTTCTGTGCTTCAACGCCGCTAAGTGCTGTCTGGTGGAACTGAAAATGACGCAGCTCGATCGCTTCGGTCAAGTCCGTGGCAAACGCGTCGGTAATTTTAAACTTGTAGTAATCTTTCCAGAGCTGAATCGGTGCTATGCCGAACATGGCATCAACCGCTTTGAGGTAATCTGGTTGATTGACAACAAATTCTGTTTGCGATCCTAATCCCGAATCAGCAAGAAAAGTCGTCATGTCAAACGCTGACAGCGATTGGATCAATTCCTCCCGAGTCACTTTGTTGTAAGTGGATTCCGGGTCTCGATTTCGCACGCGATCCCACTGAGCCCGCGCGATGGCGGTTTCGAGCTTCAGAATCTGCTTTGCGGCAGGCTGCGGATTAGCATGGCCGGCGATAGTCAGCACATCGGCAATGTAGACTACCAGGTCGGCCCGAGCTTTTTCAAAAAGTGGATTCGCCTCGAGATAATAATCGCGATCGGGTAGCGTCAATCCAGACTGAGTCACGTAAACCGTGTATTTGTCACTTTGTTTAGCATCGGGTGAGATATAGCCTGCGAATGGGCCCGCGATGCCAATGCGAAACAGATGGGCGGCTGCTTGGGCTAGTTGCTTCTTGTTTTTGATCGCGTCAATTTTAGACAAGAGCGGTTGAAGCGGTTTCGTGCCCAGCGAGTTTCGAAGCTCAACATTGGTCAGGCTCTTGAAAAAATCCCCAACTTTTTGGCTTTCGGTGCCCTCGGGTGCGTTCGCAGCCGACGCTTCTTCAATCAAATTACGGATGGCTGATTTGGCTTCGTCATCTAAAACCGAGAACGAGCCGTAATTCGACTGGTCGGCAGGGATTGGAGTCTCTTTAAGCCAGCCTTCATTGACGAATTGATAAAAATCCTGGCCAGCGTTCACTGCCGTGCTTTTGTATTGAAGTTCGATTCCAGATTGTGTGCCAGGTTTCAATGGCTCCACCGCCCAGCTAACTGTTGAAAGCAATGCGCCGAAACAAAGTGCAATTCGAGAGTGTTTGCTCATAGGAACGATCCTGCGTTTTACTAAGGAATACGAACTAAATCAGCAGGGAGCGCAGTTCGTTGCCTCCCCGCGTTGAGGTGTTTTTTTAAAAGCTGGCTATAGACGCGAATACGATTTTGAGGTCCAGTCGCTCTTGTGGATTTTGCTCACAGTGCCTTTGTATTTCTCAACTGCTTTGAGGACTTGCCAATCCTTGTGTTGGCTAAACGACTTCCATGCACCTTGCCGAGTATCATTGTCATCGTAGACGGTCATATAGGTAAGGTTGGGCATCTTATCCCCGATCAGTGCCTGCCCCATGAATACCGGCGCAATTTTGCAATCTAGGAAAATTGGAACTTCACCTGAGTTAAACATTTCGACTTTAAGTTCTCCCAACTTCTCGGTTGGACTTTCGTACACTCGCATTTCGAATAACGCAGGTTTGCCTTCCTTCTTTTGTGCGGGCACGGTGACTTTGGGCCAGCAATTGAACGAAAGCAGCAGCTCGCTGCGAATCCGTTTAACCAATGGCTGACCGGCTGGTGTGCTGCTGTACGACTCCGCCGCAGTTTGATACGACTGATCGTCCGTCAATTTTGCCGATGTGCTTGTCACGGCTTCAACGCTGGAACCCGGAATCAGTAGCATCACTTGAATCGATCCGTCTTCGGCTTCGCTGGCCTGGTCGAATGCACCAATTGGCCCCATGCCTTGACGCTCCAGTGCAGGAATCAGGGCCTGTTCAAGATAAGCGTCGAGTTTAGTTTCGGCTTCAGCATCGATCAGGGTATAAGTGCGCAGTTCGATGATTTGATTGCCCGATGGTTCTGCGGCGGTGGAAAGTTGGGTACCAAGAAGCTGGTTCGTTACAGCGGCAATCAGCGCCCAGGCGAAAACTCTTTTTCTGTGCATGGTAATTCTCACTTATTCTGAGGATGAGGGGACAGTTGGAGAATAGTAGATTGTAAGCGGTTCAACGAATGTGGAGTACATCCCCTGTGGGTGTATCGCGACAGCCTACTCGCAATTGTTGTCACTAACCCTATCGGTTGACTCGCGGACCGAGGAACCCGCGATATCACAGGCTGTGATTTTCCCCTAGATTCGACGCTGCTTGAGCCAGCGGAAGGGGTAGAGGGCTAACAGTAGGAAGAACCCCAGACGCAACGCATTGTCATAATGGATCTGGTGATAGGCATGCCCCAGTGTGACATAGCTATCGCTAGCGTTGTTGCCAGGTATTTCATCGGCCGAGGGAATCGCAAGCGGATTGTTTGGGTGAATGCAAAGCGTCAGATTCTGTGACACGGCCAATCTACCGCGATAGTGGGACGCGAAAAAGCCGTGGTTCCAAAAGCCCCGATCGTCAGAGGGAAGTTTCGAAAAAGCCTCCCAATTCGACAGCACCGTGGGCTCCAGCCAGTTTCCCAGTTTCTGTTCGTGCTCGACGATAAAGAAACCATGCGTGTCATCGGTGAGAAGCTGCAGGGACGTGGCATCGCGCGGAAACTCATCGGTCGGATAATAGATGCGATAATGCCATGGCCGATACTGTGCGAGTGTTTGATTTTGGGGACCGTCCCAGGGTTCGTCCCAACGATAGAATGCCGCCAGTTTATCCTCATGCAGGTAAGGTAGGATTAGTGCGCGCCAACTGTGCAGCGGATTTCCAGAATCGTCGCAGAGGACTTGTGGCGGATATTGGCCGTGGTGTTGATGGTAGGCAGCAACGGCTTTGGCCACCATTTTCATAGATGTTTGAGCGTGTTGCATGGGGTCGGAATCGCTGTTGGCGGGGGCAAACAAACCCACCAATAGAAAAACAATCAGCAGCACCGCCAGCATCTCGACCTTCGAAGCTCCGGTTCTGCCCGGCAAGCTTTCTGGCAAAATGCGGCGTTCGAAGTCCGGCGGATCGGCTTTGCGAGAATCTTCACGCTGGATTCCTACGAAGATTTGCACCCAAATCAGCATGACGAAACAACCGATCGGGAGCCCTAGCCAGCCGAACAGCGCCACGGACGCGGCGCATAGCGATAAGAAATAGAAAAGGTGAGATGCCGTATAGCGGAACTTAGGTTTGTGCCGACGGCTCGACTCGGTATTTGCTTCAGAGGCTCGCATGCTGGCCTCCTTGGAAGATCCAAAGTGGACATTGCTCTCGCCAACAAGAGTCTCATGTCCAGGAAAGTCGCCCCAAAATAAACGCACGCTACTAGTTTACTTACCACAATGGCAGAGTCTCGTAAAAAATGCCGAAGCCTTGGTGTTTGGCACACAAAGTTTGTGCAAAAGGTAACATGCTTGGCTTTCCAAGCCGGTCATTTTCCAGTAGCGACCGCGGTTGAATCGTCTAGTCAGGCATGTGGCAAAGTGTTTTATCAACCGCCATGGCTACTTTTTTGCATCTTGCCATGGTGGATTCGAAAGTAGGAAAATCCAGCGACTGGTAGCCATCGGACGCAGCGGTTTCCGGTGCTGGATGCACTTCGATAATCAACCCGTCGGCCCCAGCGGCAACCGCCGCTACAGACATGTCTGGCACCAAGTAGGCATGCCCTGTGCCGTGGCTGGGATCAATGATTACGGGCAAATGGGTTTTACGATGCAAAAAGGGTACGGTAGCTAATGGTAGCGTGAAACGGGTGTGGGACTCAAAGGTTCTAATGCCGCGTTCGCAGAGCATCACGTTAGGGTTTCCTTCGTTGAGAATATACTCGGCGGCCAATAGGAATTCATCAATTGTCGCACTGGCACCGCGTTTGAGTAGCACGGCCCGGTGGCTCTTACCAACCGCCTCCAGCAGCCGATAATTCTGCATGTTGCGGGCACCAATCTGCAGCACATCGGCATACTTGGCAACCAACTCCACTTCATCGGTGCTCATGACCTCAGTGACGACGGCTAGCCCAGTTTCCTCGCGTGCGAGCGCTAGCAACCGAAGCCCCTCTTCTTTCATGCCTTGAAAGCTATAAGGACTCGTGCGTGGCTTGAAGGCACCGCCGCGAAGGGCAGTGGCTCCAGCTTTTTTGACCGCATGTGCTGACGAAACGATTTGTTCTTCGCTTTCAACCGAACAGGGCCCAGCCATCACGCCGACAATTCCCGCGCCACAGCGAAAATCCAGTACCTGAATCTGCGTCGGTTCGGGTTTGAGCTCGCGGCTGGCCACTTTATAGGGAGCCAGAATCGGTAGGACCTCAGCGACCCCCGGACCGCTCTCGAGCGACTCCGCCTTGGTCACGCGTTCATCGCCTACGGCCGCAATCACCGTTCGCTCAGTACCTCGAATCACATGGGCTTTAAGTCCCAGTTGTTGCACGCGGCCAATCATATGAGTGATTTGTTCCTCAGTGGCATTCTTCTCCATGACGACGATCATGTTTCTTCCTTCAGTTGAGTTTCGATAGGGTGCGTGGCAAAATTAGGTAACAAAAAAACCTCGGTGATCTGAGATCGCCGAGGCTTTGAAGTTTCGATTGAGTAGTTGGTCGCTACGTACGCTTCTCAGCCCGGCAGGAGAACTGCGGAAAAAAGCTGAAAAAATAGTCGTAAACCAATGTGTTGTTCTTCATCAACGAGATTATGACTGAGAATCAAATCCGAATCAAGGCGCAAACCTGATGTGGGTGAGATTGAGTTAGCGCTGTTCGTCGGCGGTCGCCCCACGCACTGTGCGGGAAACGCCAATTAGTCCGCAGGCATTGGCGAATAATTCGTGCCACCGGTTTTAGGCCCGAGGAATTTAGGGCGATGCTTTTGAGATCCTGGCATCCAACCATAGAATCTGGTCCCCATTCTGGCCGTAATCCGCTTTGTCAATAACGAAAATTACGAGCTTGGCATTCGTAATGTCGACTTTAATGAGTTGGGTGGCATCTTCATTCGCCTTTGCAGGCCTGTGCATCTTGAATTCGCGAACGGTTTCCAATGCACCGTTGCGAGCCAACAGCACCTGGCAATTTACGCTGCCGACATTGGCCGCAGCTTGTGGGCTGAATCCGGCAAATGTTGCTTCCGTAAGCAAGCTGGCTGCAGATCCGTCCCAGCGGTAGGCTACCTGTGAGGAGCTATGACATGCAAGCCCTCGCGAGAAAATACCGTCTCGGGTGTGTAGTGGATTGCCCAACACATCTAGGTCCCTGCCTAGCTCCCAATTCAAAGTCGAGTCGGGAATATGCCGATAGCTGGTCGGAGCTAATCGGCTCAAGAACTGTGTGCCCGTCGGGGTTTCTTCCAAGAAGTTAACTGAATCGGCGAAAATCTGTGCATCGTCCAAGCTAGAGAGAACCAACGAACAACCAAGCGTAGCTAACAGGCGATTGTTGCTTAACGTGATGTGCTTGCAAAAAAGTAGAGATCCATCTGTCAAACCTATCCGGGCAGAGTTTGGTGCCGAAGGTAGCGGGCCGAGTAGCGCAGGGCTAAACACGATCGCTTGAATCGTAGCCAGTGGCAATGCAACAACTTGTCCAGCCGTGTCGATCTCAACTGTTTGCTGGGAACTGTTCGAAAGTTCCTTAGGCCAGCGAACGATTCCGCTAAGCTTCCGGCCTCCGGCCAGCCACAGGACATCACGCTGGCCTTCCGTGGCAAGCATTTGTTTCTCTATATCCAACCAACGAGATATTGTTGTTGGCGGTGACAAAATGATGCCGCGCACGCTTTTTAATGGGATGCCGGGAACTTGAAGCCAATCGCTCGCAACAGTAATTTCATCTTGATCAACTTGAATTTCCCCGCACACCCAACTTCCATCGCTCAGCCATACGGATTGCTCGCCGCGCACTCCAGTCCAAGCTCCCCAACGTACAAGCTGCGAGCGGTCGAGTGTGGTCTCTTTCTGGCCGGAAAGCGAGAATAAATACCGCTCCTCGCCAAACGACCGAAAGTCGACGTTGGCTTCCACTGCATCGACTGTATGCAATACCTGAGTATCCGCCATCGCCCGCGAAAGGGACACTACCAGCATCGCTGCAAACACGGACTTCAAAACGAGGGCTTCAATACTCAAGGAGTTTCCTTGCGAAAAACCGGGACTTGTCTTCTGTCGGCACCTAGCCGGGCCAGACGCCATCTCGGGGGAACCTGGCAGGCCCATACCTCCCAGAACTCCGACCCTCTAAAGCCCCACCTGGAAAAACATCACCTAAAATTGTCTTCGGGGCGCAGGTTGCGTTTGGAATTCCTGCAAAATCGATTCTAAGCGATTGGACTGCGGTGGAACTTTGTCAAACTGTTTGGGATCCATGCGCCGCACTGCACCTGGGTTACGAGCAGCTTGCGCTTGAGGGAAAACGTCTATCCGACTGCTGCTTGGCAACGCTGTTCCGGGCGGCAGGGGCAGCCAACCCACACTCTTGGGAACATAGTTGATATCCTCAATTGGATTCGGACTCTTGCCAGTACGGTCGATGGCAATGGATTGCAAATGCTCTTCATAAACACTCAAGTCATAGTACGCAGCGGGAGGAATGGCAGTAACAAATTGTTGGCGTTCCCAGATTCCCAGCGCTGAGCGAATTTCAATCGTTTCCGTTATTGTGCCGCCCGCGTCCCGATCTAAAACCAGCATCTGACTGGAATTTGGTTCGACGCGGATTTGTTGCACTGCGCTCCCCGCACGTTTGTCGCCCAGCAGCACTACCAGCGCGGAGCGGTGCGAGTTGAATAGCTCCAACTGAGCGGGAGGCAGTGAAGGGTTCGTGCGAATCTCCTGGTGGACGGTCCGCGCAAAAGGCTGAAAAGTCGATAAACTTGGGCTTGAAAGTGGAACCCAAAGCTGAGTGGGAGCAAAGCCAATCGGTTGCAAGGCAATGCGACCACCCAGGTTAGCCAGACACGTTCCCGGATATTGTGCGTTCTCCAATATGAAGCGGTCGGTGAATTGACTGGCGGCGGAGATATTCCAGAGCTGGCTTGGATCTTGAGCAAGTGGCATCAAGCCGGCACGCCCCCCTGCCAGCGAACTTACTGCATAAACTCGTCCAGCATGGTAGGTTTGAAGCCGAACGGTACCGACTCCCGCCGGTGCAATCCACCAATCCGCTGCATCGGTTGCGTTCAATCGAGCTGCCAATTCAAGGCCAGCATTTCTCGTCAAAAAGTAGGGCGTTCGTCGATCGTCATAGGTAGCGATGTGCAGCGTGCGCGGTGCGATCGATGCCGGCGCGCTCGAGTTCAAAAAAAGCTGACCAAAAAAATCGCTCGGCTGCACGCTGACTGGTTGGCTAACGATGTCCGGCGGCAGGATAGGACGTTCGACAACTCGATTAGGAAATCGCTCCACAGGCTGGATCGACATTTGACTAGTACGAAAAGCTACCTGCCCTCCGAGCAGCTCACCAATTTGCATGTTACCTCGATTGGAAGTGGGCCAGCGAATGACTTGATTCGTGCTCGCACTGATGAATCCCATCCATTCACCGCCGGGAGCATCGAATCGCGAATCTCTCGCATAGATCGTCGCGATACCCTGCTGGCTGATGACTTGCAGTTGATTAGCTGACAGAGTGGCTTGCGAGTGTGCGCCAAGGCTAGGAGCCACCAAGTCGAACTGCTCTTGAGCAGCGATGGTAGTGGCGATCCAGCCAAAACAAACCGCGCATACCGAACAAATAATCGAGCGACAGGGCATCGTTTTTTCCCAATCTAGGCATTGTCTCTTAAAGTGGCGGTCAACAGTCGCTGTCTCCAGCAACATCCGAAACTGAGTTTCACAGCCGGGCAGTCATTGAAGACGAAGCCTGGTTACCAGTTAACAAATATAGGCCGCTCACCGTTGAAAAATAGGCAGCACACTCCGCGGCATGTTCAAGATCAGACAGGCCATGGCAGAACCATATTCTACACTGTTGTAGTCGAACCAGCCTCCCTGCGAATTATGCATTGAAAGCAAAGTTCGTTTAAGCCCTTTATACCATTGTTTCCAGTCGTCGCCGCCCTGATGCCAAAGTGCCTGCGCGGAGTAGTAGTGCGCATAATAGAAAAAACTGTTTCGCTCGGGCGTGTTGTTCTCGGCGGCATGGGCGTGCAGGTAGGCCGTCGCGGAATCGATCTCTTGCCCGCTGTAGATTCCCGCGCTGTAGAGCGCGACGATGGCAGCGGCCGTCAATGGAAAACGGCTTTCGCCCCCAGCCAAGCGATATTGATAAAGGAAACCACCATCGGCGTTCTGACTGCGTCGAACGTAGTCCACCGCACGATCGATGGTTTCTTTGGCAACGCCCACACCTGCATTTCTCGCAGCTCGCAGAGCCATCATTTGACAGACCGTCACAGAAAGATCGGCCTCTTCTGGAGCAGGGTTGTAACGCCAGCCGCCGGAACTGTTTTGCGTACGTACAATTAACTGCACTGCCGCGGACAGTTTTTCTCGAATTTGTATGTTGCGATCAGTGCCGTAGAGCTCCGCCAGGAAAAGTGTCCCAAAGCCATGATCGTACATGGGCCCGTGGCTGGTTTCACCTGTGGCCGATAGAAATCCACTAGCCTGAACTTGGGATAGAACATAACGACCGGTGCGTTGCAACGCTATTCCTGCATCGCCAATCCCCGAGCGAACACCGCGACTGAGCCAAGCTAAACCGACGAGCGAGCAGACACCGACCCATCGTCCTTGTTCAGCGGATTGAAATGTTCCATCCTGGTTCTGGCGGTCTACTAGAAAGCCGAGTCCCTCGCGCACCGCTCTGTCGACGTCAGCATCATACAATTCATCGAGATCCAGTCGCGCGGCAAGCTCGCTCGCTTTGGCGGTTTGCGAGCCAGAACAGCACATTGCGATCGAGCCAGATGCAATCTGCAACAGGCGACGCCTCGATAATAGTTTTGCGTACGTGTGCACGTTGGCGTACTTATTTGAAGGTAAAATGATCAGTGCTCTGCTACCAACTGCGGAATACGTTGCGCGGTGATAAATCGCGTGACAAATTCTTCAGCCGGGCGTTGGAAGAAATCTCCAATGGTACCCCGCTGGACTATCCTCCCGCTGGTCATCAGCATTACATCTTCGCCGAAGAAGGCGGCTTCTCCCATATCGTGTGTGACGAGCACAACCGTTTTCTTCAGCTCGCTAAAAATTGACTTTAAGTCCTCCTGCAAATCATAGCGGACGATTGGATCCAAAGCGCCCATGGGTTCGTCCAGTAACAGCAGCGGAGGATCAAGCATGAGAGCGCGCATAATGGCCACCCGTTGACGTTGGCCACCAGAGATTTGCCCGGGGTACCTATTAAGAGTCTCGCGTGGCAACTTGGTCAACTCAGCCAATTCTTCCACGCGGTTCCTCATCGCTGTCTCATCCATGGATTTCAAGAACCGAGCAAGCAGCGTGACATTGTTTGCCACTGATAAGTGGGGAAACAATCCGCCATCCTGGAGGACATAGCCCATGGAGTGACGCATGGAAAGAACGTTTTCCGCGGTCATCGCTACGTTGCGGAATTTGATCGTGCCTGTATCGGGCGGAATTAAGCCGATCAACACGCGGAGCAGCGTCGACTTGCCACAGCCGCTGGGACCGATCAAAACCAGCGTTTTTCCGGCGTTGACTTCGAACGAAGTAGAGTGAAGTACGGTGGTCCCGGCATACGATTTCGAGATGTCGGCTAATTCCAGCATGGATCGTGCTCCTAGACCTAAAGCGATCGCCAGTTCATGGTGTTGCGACTTTCACTGGGTTTCGCTCAGGTCTCTTAGAACGAGTTGGCGAAGTTCTTTGTAATCGGTTTTCCCAGTGCCCAGCACAGGAATACTCTCTACGCGACGGACTTCGTCCAGCCGCATCACCCCTCTCAAACCAGATTCCAGCAACAGACTACTGGCTTGCTGTATTGAGATCTCGACCGTCGTGAACAAAACAATATGTCTTCCGTCTTCGGTTTCGACTCCTTCAATGGCAACTTTCGGGCCATTCTCATCAGCAGGAAACGCTCGCGAGAAAGGTTCTTCAAGCGCCGGCAGGGAGATCATTTCGCCGCCGGCTTTGAGGAAGCGTTTCAGCCTACCTTTGAAATGCAAAAAGCCTTCCTCGTCCATCGCCACAAGATCCCCGGTCTTATACCAACTCTTGCCAGCAACCTCGACAAACGGGCTCGGTCCGTCGTGATGGTAATAGCCTCCAAAGATCGACGGACCAGCGACCAACAGCATCCCCGTTTCCCCCTTGGCGACTGGATGAGTTTCGGTATCGATATCGACGATGCACACATCTACGTTTTTGACAGGCTTTCCAACCGAACCCAGACGCGGTCCATCGATGCGATTAGCGGAAACCACGGGCGCGCACTCCGTGATGCCGTAACCCTCGAGAATGGTCGCATTGGGAGCAAGTTGTTTGCACTGTTGGAAAATTGCATCCGAACATTTTTCGGCACCCGTGATTAGCTTTCGCAGGCTGTGCAGCTCGTCGCCTTTGCAGGCTGACATGATGTAACCAAGAAAGGTCGGCGTTGTGAAAAGCATCGTGGGCTTGTAAGCGGCGATCGTGCGCACCAGGCCATTGGCGTCGGTGGGGTCGGCATAGCGAATGCTTGGGATCCCAGATAAATGGGGCAGGACCAAATTGCCAGTCATGCCGAAACTGTGAAACGGTGGCAAGAATCCAAGCAAGCGATCTGAGCTGTCAGTGGCTAACACGTCCAGCCCCGCATCGGCATTGACCAATAGATTACGATGGGTCAGCGGTACCGTTTTGGGCATGCTTTCCGAGCCCGAGGTAAACAGAAATACTGCAATATCATCTGGCTTCTGATTTAGAGAATTTCGTCGAAACCTGCTGGGGCTGACAAAGCTCGTGAGCAGCGTCAGCAGCGCTTCGGGCTTCTTGATGGATGCCTTGATGTCTTCCAGGAAAACGTAGTCGGCGCCTGCTACTTCAATGCCCAGACGGTCGACCATTTTTTTCGATGTGAGTATTCGCTTGACTCCAGTGACCTTAACCCCGTGCGCCAAATTGCTCGGCCCCGTGGTCCAGTTCATCATGACGGGTACTTTGTCAGCCAGCTGCAACGAGAAGAAAACTAAGTCGGCAGCCACCGAGGCTGGTAGCATGACTCCGACGTGTTTTTCGTCGAACTTCGACAAACGTCGCGACATCAGTTCTGCGCCTACCAATAAACGACGGTAGCTCAATACGCCAGAAATAGCATCAGCAACTGCCACATCGCCTGGCTGCTTCGTCGCCCGAATAAAGAAAGAATCGGCGATCGTCGCTCCGGAAATCTCGGGTGGCTCTCGGTTTGTTTTGGGTTTCCACCACCCCTTGGGGACAATCGTCTTTGTTTCGCCGGAGCTGAGTTGGCCATCTGCCAGCGCCCAAAGTCCGCCTAGCGTGGGCGAAACCGTGTTGCTGCGAAAGCCAAATTGATGCTCGATCTTAAGCGCCAAGTCCATGCGGTCTAGGCTATCAAGGCCGATCTGTTCTAGTTTTGTCTCAGGCTTGAGATCTTCGGGGGCAAGCTGCCGACCTAGGTGGGCTTCGATCAGACCATTGACTAAGCCAATCGTTTTCGGCTTGATTTTCTTCAAATCGTAGTTGGAAGCTCCAATCGCTTTCCCAAAGTTGCCCTCAGTGGGGCCGAAAAGATGGTGGTAGCGAACGAACTGTGGTTCCTGGCCACCGTCCACGTTGTACCAGTTTTCCAGATAAGCGTTGAATTGTTCTCGCGAATCGAGTGGAAGCGAGGCGCGCTCGACGACTTCGACTTGCATCGTGACCTGTCGTCGAGGAAGGAAAAAAAACAGACTGGCCAACACCCACCCAAATGACTTTCTCACGCACGCGCCAAGCTTGGGCGTCGATCCCGTCTCTGCGCAGCTATACATGCTGCCCCAAACGCCGCGCGTTCTGACCAGCACTATGTTCAGGTTGGGGGTGCGCGAAATGATTTCGTGCACGGCCCGGGCTGCACCCACCACTTCCTGATTGCCGCGTTGCAGGCGTCCGGAAGGGTAGATCAGCATGCAATCTCCCGCTTCGAGACGCCCTACGACCGCATCGATCATTTCGCGTGTTTTCGTTTGCGCATCTCGGCTGTGGGCTGACAGATCAGGGACCTCAAAAGCGTCGACCATACCCATCAGCGGCTGCATAAACCGCATGCGATAGGTTCCAGAAAAGACCAGCGGACGAAGCGGTTTGTGGAGCCTGATATGGCTTGATACCAGCGGCGGATCGATATACGCGGGGTGATTTGGAAGGACGAGTGTCGGACCACGCAGCGCTTTTAACTGGTCGGCGCCAGTCACACGCACGCGATATCTGAAGCCTAGGACGATCCGGCAAAACGTCCAAAATACTCGGTTGACCCAGGATTTCACAGCTAAAATTCCTCAGCAGGTGGCAAACGCTTAATTGGCTAAATACGGCATTACGAAGGCAATTTTGGCCCAAGAGTACGCTGACTTCTCTATAGACGAGCTTGCTTGAAGAAAATTGCGCGAGTTTTTTCTTCTATGGACCGTCCCGGAGAAATGCAACATCCACGCAGTGTATCGTAACCCGCCGCCTGAGCGAGAGACACCGTTACCACAGCGTTTCGCGTTTTCTCCCTCGCTCATGCGCATCGCAGCTGCTAGCTTTCGAGCAAAAAGAAGCTTTCCAAGGGCTGATCAGAGGTCAAAGCACGCGTTAGAATCTCTCCCTAAATGCAAATCTCAATTGAATTTAGTAACAAAGCAGGGTATTCATGTCTCGACAGTTTATCGCAGATTTACAAGCTCGTGATAGCGTCGACGAGATCTACCGAGTCGCAGACAAGCAAGTTCGCTCCAATCGGCAGGGAAGCGACTACCTCTTAATTCAGCTAATGGACAGGACCGGACAAGTTAGCGGCTTGCGTTGGAATGCCGGGCAGTCGCTCTACGAAACGTTTCAGAAAGGCGATTTTCTACGCGTCCTTGGCACAACACAATTACATAATGGTTTGCTCCAGGTCATCATTCAAGATTTCGAATCGGTCCATCCATCGAAAGTTAACCACGATGATTTTTCGCGATCGGACCCTGGTGAGGTTGAACAGCTCATTGCCGAATTGAAATCAAAACTATCGAGTGTAAAGAATCCACATCTACGGCGACTGGTTTTGTCCTATATGTCGGATGAACAGATGTTGGATAAACTCCGCCGCGCGCCCGCAGGTATCAAGACTCACCACGCTTACGAAGGAGGCCTGCTACGGCACGTCGTGGATTTGATGCGCATCGCTGAGGCCGTCGGGCCAAACTACGCACAACTCGATCTGGAAATGTTGCTGGTCGGCGTTTTCTTGCACGATTTGGGCAAATTGGAGGAACTGACCTACGACGGAGATTTGTCGTACAGCGATCCCGGTCAAATGCTGGGGCACTTGGTGCAAGGAGCCATCGAGGTCGAACGACGCACGTTGCAGCTCCAACGCGAAACGGGACAAGCCTTTCCCGACGACGTCCTGTGGCGACTGCAACATATGATCGTCAGCCATCATGGCCAACTGGACCACGGCAGTCCCAAAGTTCCCATGACCATCGAAGCGATCGTCTTGCACTACATCGATGATATGGATGCTAAAGTCAACGCGGCAACGGAACTAATCGAATCAGATCGCAACACAGACAGTCAGTGGACGGCTTTCCACCCTGTCATGGGACGCAAGCTCTACAAGCCCTCAGCACGAAAACAATGACTCACAGTCCTTATCAACTGCGCGATGGCAACTTGCGGGCATCCTGGATTAGTTCGTACTCGTCGATTTCGGGTAACGTTCCTTCATGCATCCGGGTGTATTTGATCTCAATCATGATAGCGCTCTTTAGCTCAGTATACCACCGCCCCGAACGGGCACGCATCTTGCTAGGACATAGCGGCGGCCTGGTGCCGCTGCTATCGAGTTCTGTTCTCTAGTGCCACAGGAGTCAGCCGCACGCGATGAGTCCGGATAATTTGAAACCTGGCCGATAGTGACTATTTGCGGCGCGTGTATTCGGTTGTCATCATCTTCGACTCAGGCATATCTCCCGATTTAAGGTACATTTCGAACGTGTGGTGGTTGTCGTCCTTAAATGTCGTTACCGAACGCCAGATAGCCATTTTTCCATCGGGCGCTGGACCCTCAGCTTTCATATTGAGTACTTTCCCATCGGCTGAAAGCGTCCCCTCGAACACCAACGCATTGCTCGACATCGAATCCACCCACAGCGAAACATATTTCTTCTTGCTCTGGTCGTATCCATCCTGACCTCGCCCTTCGAATGGCTGGCCACCAAAGTCCATCTTGAAAATGCTTGAAATCCACATCCCATTGCAGGTCGACTCATAAGTTGTCGTACCTTTCATGGATGGCATTCCGTCTGCCTTCATTTCGGTGTCCCAAGTGCCCACCGTTTTCTTCAAGATTTCCATCTCCGGACCAGGTTTGGCTTCAACCTGAGCTCTAGCCGCTTGACAAAAAAGCGATGCAAATAGTACGAACGTGCCTAACATTCTTAACATGCTGAGTCTGCCTTCAAATAGAGTTAAGGGGAGAAAACTGAATTTCCGCGCTGGCGGCTGCTTGGTTTCGGACTTGTCGTACCTATCATTTTCATCCGCAGTAGCGAAGGCGGCTTGCTGCAAAGCGAGAAATCTCTACCCTCGCCAACAGCCGATAATCCGACGTCAACCGAACGGATTGTCATAGTAGAATCTTGCTCGCTGAATTGCCATCCCTAGATGGTACAGTTCTGTTGCGACAGTTCCGCCAAGTGTTAGCAAACATTCGATTGTCGCGCGCTGGCCCTTGCCAACTTTTATCGTTGCGTTAATGTGCACCGTCTGAATAAGGGAAGCTAGAAGTACCTTACTATTGTTAACAATTCAATTTGCGAGCCGCTCAACTGGGTAATGATGCCGAAAATTCGTCCTGCGCCGTTCCCGCTGCAGGTGTCGCTGGCACCGAAGTAGGGGCACTGTCCACGCATGGACCTGTCGCCACAAGGGCAAGTAATCGTTGGGCGGCTGACGCGATCCTGATGGCCACTGCGCTCATGTGGGGCACAAATATACTTGTGTTCAAGAGCTCGATTAGCGATTTCAATCCTTGGGTGTTCAATGCACTACGGCTGATCTTCGCTGCCCTCACCCTGGGAGTTCTCGCCTTGGCAGAAGCCATTTTTTGGCCACGCCCTAAGTCAACTGCGCCGATTGTTTGGTGGCGAGTATTAGTTTTTTCGTTTCTTAGTGGATTTCTTTACTTGGTGATTTTCGTTAAGGGTATCGAGCTAACCACGGCTGGCAACACGGCGCTCATTCTTGCGTCGATGCCGATGTGGACGGCTATCTTGTCGCTTTTCTTTCTGAGCGAGCGTCTGCCTCGCGTAACTTGGTTGGGCCTGTTGGTGACTTTCGTGGGCACGGCAATTGTGACCACACAGGGGAGTGGTGAAGTTAGTTTTGCGAGTAAGTACTTTCTGGGAAACGTATATATGCTGATCGCTGCCATGGCGTGGGCTGCTGGCACGGTGATGAGCCGCCCGATCCTCTCGACCATCAGCCCATTGCGACTTGCATTTATTAGCTGCGCACTGACCACGCCGTTGCATGTGATTTTGGCCTTCTCGGAGATCCCCAATTGTTTTCCGCAGGCGCTCGAGCCGAAAACTTTGGCGGCGATCATTTACTCAGGTGTATTTTCGACCGGAGTGGCCTACGCTACTTGGCATGCTGGGGTTCGCGCCGTCGGTGGCTCGCACGCATCCGTGTATCAAAATGTAGTTACGTTGGTTGCCGTCATTGGGGGCTGGCTGGTCCTTCAAGAACAGCCAATGGTGGCCCAAGTCTTGGGGGGCGTGTTGACGATAGCCGGTTTGTTCTTGATGCGACAAGGTCGCGGATAGATCGAGAGAAGTTAGCCTACAGATTTGGCTACTTGCCAAGCCAAGTTTTGATCAATACTTCCGGTGCGGCGAACGATGCCGTACACGCAGCGTCGAAGGATTGTCCTTTGCGCAATAAATCGAGCAACAGATCGAAGCGTTTTCGATTGGTGCGGTCCATCATGGTAGCGGTCAGTCCCATGCCGACTAATCCGGCCGACTCTTCATCCAACCGCTTTTCAAGTAAAGTCTTCGCATTCTCGACTTTGAGTAGGGCAGCGGGCAAAGATTTCTGCCAAGTGGCAATGCGTTCATCGCCCCGCCGAACGCTCGTCTTCACGTAGTTTCTTGCTAGGCCCTCTGCGAACCAGGTGGGGACAGCGGAAAAGGAACCCAGATACGAGCCAATTAGGATTTGTAGTGCGAGGGCGTCGATCTGTTTATCCTCAACCTCGCCATCGGCGGACAGCACGCCGTAGGCATCCAATGGGTCAGCATACCAATGACCGATCCACTCCTGCGGTAGTTCTCGGCTTTCTGTCATACGGCCAAATTCGCTGTAATCGTAGCGACTCTTGAGTACAAACACGGTAAGTCCACCTTTGACAAGTGGTTCGGTTGGGGGCGTGCGGAGTAATTTCTTGGCTTGTGCGACAGCACTGGTAAATTGTTGGAGTAACTTCTCCACACGAGCTTGAGGGACATTGCCCAATAAGAAAAGTTCATCGCTCTTGGCCGAGGAAGGTTGATCGTTGGGTAGCACACGAGTCCAGCGGGCTAACGAACGTTCTTGCCTGCGATCGAACAGTGCAGTATGAGATGCGTCGGCGGCCCACGCTTGGTCGATGACCGTATCGATACTCATCGTCGAACTTGGGCCATCAAAAGTTGCGCCTTCGCGAATCCATGTCGAGATCTCGGCGATCTGTTGTTCGCTCAAGGCGGGGCGACCGCCGGCGGGCATGCGATCTCCAGCTTCACCCTTGAGCTTCTTGATTAGCAAGGATTCGGCTGGTTTGGACGGTACGATACTCACGCCGCTGTCTCCGCCTTTGAGAAATTGCGCAAATGTGTCCATCCGCAGACCACCGGAAGCTTGTTGGCTACGGATATGGCACCCCTGGCAATTTGCATTGAGGATCGGTGCAATCGTCTTGGAGAAGCTGATCGTTTCCGCGCCAGTCGATGCACGCACCTTCAATTCAGTCTCCGCCGCTGCGTTGCTGCTGTTAACGAATGTGCTCAACGGTGCATTGAGAGCCGGTCCATCAAATTTTGCTCCTTCGTCAATCCACTTCTTGAGTGCAATAAGACGTTCCGGAGCAACTTTGGCACCGCTTGGGGGCATGGCCCCGCTTTCGACGACATCTACGATACGGCTGCTGCGCGAGCTACCGGCAAAAATCACAGTGGCATTCTTGGCTCCCTGCATCAGGTTCTGGTAAGTAGCCATGGAGAACTGACCTCGACGGTCATTGATGTGGCAGTTCCCACAAATGCTAATGAGCCACGGCGCGATTTCGTCTTTAAAACTCGTTGGCTTGGTTTGGCTGGCCGTCTTCATGTCGGAATTAGCGATCAAATCTTCCCAAGACGGCAGGGCATCTAGCTCGGCTCCTTCGAGTTCGAGCAGTGCGTGAGCGCGGACAAGTCGAGCGTAAATTGGCTTTACAATACGTTGCAGCGCTGGATCTTTGGATTTCAGAAGCGCGATCAGCTCTTTTTGTACTGCCGTGATTTTCTCTGCGGATGCGGTGAACGATCCCTCCGCATAGAGCTTACCAGCCGCCTGAACCGCTTCGGCCAATCCTTGAGCTTTGGATTTTTCCTCCTCGGTTACTGCCAGGCCGCGGAGCGGGAATAGGACCAGGCAGGCGACCAGCGCGGTGCCCGCGAGCGAACAATGACGAAGAACAGCAATGGCCATGATCACAGAATTCCTGAGAAGTGCACGCAAGGTAGAGCGTATTTGGACAAATTAAGAGCGAGTCTATCTGGAGACTGTACTCAGACCAATTAGGACCCCTAGGAGTACGGCAAGAATGAACATGATCGCCAACCCGACAATCCACAGGACACGCTTCCCGCCGGTAGCCGGAAGAGGCGCTACGGTCGGCGAGTTCACTTGCGAGGGTGGTTGTGGATTGACGCGTACGGTTGAATTGGCCCCGTGCGCTGAGCTGCCACCGCGGGATTGGCTTCGGCGGACGATCTCCGACTCGAGGTCGATCTGGCTGCTGGTGTCAGAGGCACCGCTGCGATTGGCAATTCGCACCAAGACTCCACTATCGGAGGTGCTGAGGTTCGTTATCGAACTCCCAGATTTGCCGGTTAATGTGTCGCTCCCGCGATTGCTAACCGTATCGATTGTCGCGCTCAGGCTCGCGCTACTGCGTCGGCTAGATCCTTGCGGATCGGATTCATCGCCCAAATTGAGCGAGCTTTCGCTGTCATTTCCGCCACCAATTGCGGTGGGGACTTTTTGCTTTGCCAACCAAGCCTCCAGGACTTCAGCCGTTTGTGCGGCGGAAGCATAGCGGAACTTGGCATCCTTCTGCATCAATTTCCAACAAATGCCTTCCAGTTCGCCAGGGCACTCCGGACGAATCTTGCGAATCTCCTTGGGCATCTCTTTTTGGTGTTTGGCAATTCGCTGCGCAATCGTGCCCTCTGGAAAGGGTGCATGCCCTGTCAATAGGAAATACATCGTGCAGCCCAGGCCGTAGAGATCAGCGCGATGGTCCACCTTGTGACTATTGAGAGCCTGTTCTGGCGCGAGATAGTCGGCTGTGCCCAACACCTTGTCATTGAAGTCAATCGTCAACGAAGCTTCTGCGTCATCGGTGAAAAGTGCTAGGCCTAAATCGAGGATTTTAACTTTGCCCGCCGAATTGATTAGAATGTTCGCCGGTTTAATGTCGCGGTGAATTAGCCCGATATCGTGCGCATGCTGCAGGCCGTGAGCCGCTTGGGCCATATAGTTGGCAACCTTATCGAAAGGCAACGGTCCCTTCTTTTTCACAATCGTCTGCAGGTCGTCTCCATCGACGTATTCCATTACGATGTAGTGTGTGTCGCCCTGATTATCGATGTCGTGTGCGCGCACCACGTTGGGGTGATTCAACGAAGCAATCGCTTTTGCTTCCTGCTGAAAACGAGCCAAATAGGATGACTTGCCCAAGCGGCTTTGTGGCAGCACCTTGATCGCACGCAAATCGTGCATTTTGGTATGTTCGGCCAGGTAGACACTGCTCATGCCGCCGCTGCCGATATGTCCCAGCAGTTTGTGGTTGCCTAGAAAAAAGCCTTTGTACTTCCCTGCCAACAGTTTTTCACAGTGCCAGCGAGTCACGATTTTGTGGGCCTGCAGGGCCTTGGCCAATTCGACAGCGTCGGTCGGTAGTTCGCCACCATGCTCCGCACGAATCGCGTCCAGTGCTTTCTGCAGCACCTGCGGATCTGCCAGTTGGCTTTTTCCAACCAGCTCTATGAGCTTCGCTGCTGTGACTGTCGCCATTTTGGCCCTTGTCGCTACCGGTCGATTTCAAACTGAAGAGAATAGCAGGTACGTAGACTAAGTAAACGAAATAGCGAGAATTTTTAAAAGCTTCTAAATCCGTAGAAGCGGTCAGAAATAGCGCTCGATTTCATTGTAGACCCACTAACCAGTCTAGTTCACTCTGACATTGCTTTCGAATCTGAAAAAGGTGCAAAAACTATGAAATGCAACTCGATTGCTGCTTCGCTGACGCCCATGACGACGCCACGGCGATGAAGAAATCAGCCAGAATTGTGGTAGTTGGCGGCGGAGTCATCGGGCTTTCGCTCGCCTGGGAACTTGCAAAACGCGGGAAATCTGTGGTAGTGCTGGAAGCAGGGAAGATCGGCAAAGGCGCGTCCTGGGCCGGCGCTGGCATTCTACCGCCGACTGCCACCCGCGACGTGGTTGATCCCTACGAACGCCTCCGGTCGCTCAGCCATCGTCTTCACCCCGTTTGGGCGGATCAGCTTCGCGAGCTAACCGGCATCGATACCGAGTTTCAACGTTGCGGCGGAATATACCTGGCCTGTAGCACCGGTGAGGCTGCAACTCTCGCTGCCAACCGATTCTGGTGGGACGAGCACGGTATCGACCACGAGTCATTGAGCCTTGAGGAACTGGTCGCTCGCGAACCGTCTTTGGCCCCCGCGAACACAGGTCGCTTTCATTCAGCATGGTTTTTGCCCGACGAGTGCCAGTTGCGAAATCCACGCCATCTGCAAGCCTTGGCCGCAGCATGTCAAAGGTGTTCTGTCGAACTGGTGGAAGCGGCTAGTGTTCGTACGCTTGAGATCAACGCGAACGAAAGAATTCGCCTAGTAACCGACCAGGATGAATATGAGGCAGAACAAGCATGTATTTGTTCCGGCGCATGGGCGCGACAAACGCTTGCGCAGATTGGTGTTGCCAGCGGGATCTTACCAGTCCGCGGACAAATGGTTTTATACGCGTGTGAAAAACCATTGCTGTCCTCGGTAGTCAACGTGGGACATCGCTATTTGGTGCCTCGACGCGATGGTAGGTTGCTAGCCGGGAGTGTCGAAGAAGAGGTTGGCTATCGCGTCGAAACCACAGCCGAAGCGATCGCGCAGATCCGGCAATGGGCTGAAGGAGTTCTGCCAGGCTTACGAGAATGCCGAGTTGAAAAAACTTGGGCAGGCTTGCGACCAGGCTCCTTTGATGGCTTGCCCTATTTAGGAAGTATTCCCAGGTGCAAAAACTTGTTTTTGGCAGCTGGCCATTTCCGTAGTGGATTGCATTTGTCGTGTGCCACGGCCATCGTAATGGCAGATGCTATGGAAGGACTGGCCAATGAGATCGACTTGACAGCCTTCCGGGTTGCTCGAGGATAAGCGAAGTCAGCTGCCGAGCGTAGGCCGAAAACATGAAAAGCTTCGACTAAAGGAGAAACTGCACCATCGTGGTGACTGTCCTTTAGAAACGTGGTAGACCTTGGAATATTGAAAACCCCAATTTCTCCACAAAAGGAAACTATTGTCATGCGATTT
>JBGSTP010000079.1:0-25725 GCA_041736515.1 Pirellulaceae bacterium | reverse complement strand
AAATCGCATGACAATAGTTTCCTTTTGTGGAGAAATTGGGGTTTTCAATATTCCAAGGTCTACCACGTTTCTAAAGGACAGTCACCACGATGGTGCAGTTTCTCCTTTAGTCGAAGCTTTTCATGTTTTCGGCCTACTGGGGCCCAGTTAGCCGCGTCGCAGCGCCTCGATGGGATCCAAGCGCGCGGCCTGCCTAGCTGGATAAATACCGAAGACGATACCCACCGTTAACGAGACGAACGCAGCAATGGCAACAGAGAAGGCAGTCACGTACGTTTCCATGCCCGACAAGTAGCTCACCAGGCTTGGGCTGGCCAAGCCGATAAGCACGCCAATGGAAGTTCCAAAAAGCGAAAGGGATGCCGTCTCGATTAGAAACTGCAAAATGATATCCGACTGTTTGGCACCCAGCGCCCGACGAATGCCGATCTCTCGGGTGCGTTCACTGACGGTGGCCAACATGATGTTCATGATACCGATACCGCCGACCAACAGAGATATCGCGGCCGTTGCCCCAAGCACAAAGTTAAATATACGCTGCGTGGCTTGAGCTTGCTCGAGCAGATCGAGTGGAATCGTTAAAGCGTAGTCCTTGTCGGGATGATATTTGGCAACCAGCCCTTCCAACGCAGCGGCTGTCGACTTGACCTGATACCGGTCGACTACTTCTACGGTAATTTGGCTTAGTTCCAAGCGTTGCCGCGAAAAGCTACCCTGCTCCTCGCGTTGTATGACGTCGCCAATGCGACTGCGGTCGGTGGTGAGGGGAATGATGACATCCAGGTTCAAATCCTGAGCGGACAAACTGGAACCCACTCCAGCTGAAGGGGTCTTGTAGCCCAGTACACCAACGATGCGAAAGAAGTGTTGGCCGCCAACTTGAAGCGATTTGCCAATGGGGCTCGCCCCACGAAAAATTTGTTTGGCAATTTCTTCACCGATTACACAAACATTACTGCGATTGTCCAAATCGGCTGGCTCCAAAAAACGTCCACGGGCTATTTCCAGACGGTTCATGGCAAAATAGCTTGGATAGACGCCAACCAACCTTGCGTCTAAGGCTTCGGCGCCATACCGCACTTCTTGTGGATATTCGCGCAGCGGGGTTGTATCCACGACGGTGGTCAGAGTGTCGTTGATTCGCCTCAAATCATCGTAGGTCAATCCAAATCGTTGCTCAAACGAGAAGTAGTCAATATTTTTGTCGCTCTTGGTCGGCTTGACGCTCCGTACGATGATGTTTGTAACGCCCAGGGCGGCGATTTGACGTTGGGCCTGTTGGCTAGCGCCTTCCGCTACAGCCAACATAACGATCACGCTCGCCACGCCAAACACCAATCCCAACACAGTCAGCATCGAGCGCAGTTTATGCATCAACACGCCGCGAATAGCCATGTGAAGCATCGCAGGAAGGTTGCTTAACATCAGACGCCTCCAGCAGCGGCTGCGTCTGCAGCTTCGGGCTTGCCAGCTCCCTCTTCCGCCCCACGTTCCACGTCCGCAAAGTCCAAAGTACCGCGCTGGTAGGCATCGAGGGCCACAGTCTCTCCCGCATCGAGCCCTTCGACGATTTCGATAAACGAATGCGTCATGCGGCCCGTCTTCACTGCCTTGCGTTCTGCTTTAGCTCCCTGCATGACATAGACCCACGTGCGCTGAAAGTGCTCCGTAATGGCCCCCACGGGGACCGCGATCACGTTTTCATAGGTACCAACCAAGATATCGACTTCAGCGGTCATGCCGGGCTTTATCGCCATGCCGCCAGGTATCTTTTCGATCTTGATAGTCGCATCGTAGTTCTTGGCATCTGAGAAACTACTGGCCGCTAACTCCGAAACATAAGAGACAGTCCCTTCGAGCTTCATATCAGAAAATGCGTCGAGACGAATCGACGCTTTTTGTCCCACCTGAATACGATCAACAACCGACTCATGTACGCTCGCCTTGACTTGCATATTGTTCATGTCGGGCAGGTAATAAATATCCTGCTGCGAGCGAACAGTGGTACCTTCGCGAATGCGTTCCGAGGGGTCATACCAACGCTCATTCGCATAGGCCACAGTTCCGTCTTGTTCTGCTTTGAGTGTACATTTTTCTTTGATGGCGGCGTGTTCCTGCAACTGACGTTCGTAGAGTGCCACTGCATTTTTTGCGTTATCGACGGCGGCTTCTGCCTTCAAGCGTTCGGCCTTTGCTGTTGTAATCGCGCGTTCGAGCTTTCGTTTCGCTTCGATGGCCTTGGCTTGGAACTCAGTGATTTTGCGGGTGTGATCGTATGTCTCGAGCACTAGAAGCTTCCGCTCATCGCGTTCCACCTGAAACTCGAGGCTATTTTGGCGCAGTTGAATCTCTCGTAACTCCTGCGGCGAACGATATCCCTTCTTCACTAACAGCTCGATATTGTCTCGCTCATCTCGAACCTTCTGCAGTTGAGCTTGAGCCTCTTCGATCGCACGCTTCTGATCGGCCTGCTCGGCCTTAAAATCCCCGTCCCGATACTTTTCCAAATCCAAATCCGCCAGCTTCAATTCGAGCTCTGCTGCCGCTATGTCGCTCTCGCTCTTGTTGAGCTGTATTTCCAGTTCCTGATTGGCCTGATCCAACTTGCCCTTGGACTCATTGAGCTGCACTTCTTTTTCCGCAATCTCCCGATCGACTTCCTCAGCCTCCAACTTGGCGACTACTTCGCCTTTCTTGACAACACTCCCCTCCGGCAAAATAAAGATGATCTTATTTTGCCATCCCGGCAATTCGCACTTTCCGTGAACGGTGTTTTGGCTTTCCACCGTCCCACGTTCAACGACACGATCCTCGATGGCCCGTCGTATAACCTTGTGAACGGCCGCTTCATTGGAATCGCTGCGTGAGCTTCCCACGAAATCCGGTAATCGCGCAGCACCATAGCCGACCGCGGCCAAAACGCTTGCGAAGAAAAGAATTCGAATTAATAGACGCATAGTGTCAAATCGCAGAGTGCCAAATCGCAGAATGCCTGCGCGCAGAATAGCAGAGCCAAATTATCTCAGCGGCCGAGCACTTTATTTTAAACGACTCTCGCGTGTAGTCCCTGTAAAAAGAGGTCAATTCCAGACAAGTTTACCCCCTTCGCCTGATGGTTTCTACATTCCGTCCAAGCTAGACTGGATGCCCCCCTTCCAACTCTCTCTTAGATTGCCAAGGTCAAAACATGTCGCAGCGTATTCCTACTATTTTGTTGATCTGGTTGACCAACTGTTTCATGGCTGTTGCCGCGGAACCCACCCACAGCTTTCTGGCATGTGGCAAAGACACCTATATGGTCGACGGCCATGGTAGAAAAACGTGGACCTACACTCAATCCACGCGCGACGGGTACGTCTTGACCACGGGGAATATTTTACTGGCCGTTAACAAATCCAAAGCGCATCCAGGTGGGGCCGTGGTCGAAGTTCATCGGGATGGAAAGGAAACACTGCTTTGGGAAGGCACTCAGAGCGAAGTCAACTCGGCTCAACCTACAATATCCGACACCATTGTACTTACCGAAGCCGGCCCCAAGCCTAGACTTCTCGAAATCGACCGCCGCGGCAATGTTCTCGTCGAGTTTCCGCTGGCCTGCCAGTTAGAAAATCACCATATGCAAACCCGCATGTCGCGAAAGCTGGCTGATGGATCTTACTTGGTGCCGCACCTGTTGGATTTTGCTGTGCGTCATTACGACAAAAGCGGCACAGTGCTGAGTTCGCTTGATACGACCGGCACTAAGGAAGATGGAGAGCGAGATTCGGAACACACTATTCATTCATGGCCATTCACGGCGATTCGTCACGGACAAAACCAGACTCTTGTTTGCTGCACTCACAGTAACACAGTTGTGGAGTTCGACGCAAGCGGCCAAATTGCCTGGACGCTAACCAACGCAGATCTGCCAGGCCCCTGGCTGCAAGATCCGTGTGGCGCTCAACTGTTGCCCAACGGCAACATTGTCATTTCGAGCTACGCAGCCGGCGGCAGAGATCCCCACGCGCCCAAATTGATTGAAGTCAATCGCCAGAAAGAGGTCGTGTGGACTTACAAGAACGGTGAGAAAGTGGGCATTCACCATTTTCAAATTCTTGATATCGACGGCCAACCTCTGGATGGCCCGGTTCTCAAATAATGCGAGTTCGGCACCCCAGATCCTCTTCCCTTGCAGTGTGCTTGGTTACGTTGGCAACCGTCAACGTGATGGCGGATGAATTTGATGCGTCAATTCGCCCGCTGCTAGACGCGCATTGCGTTCGCTGTCATTCCGGCAACGATCCCAGCGGCGAAGTCAACTTCGAGTCGATCCTTACGCCGCAGGAAATCGACGATCATTACCAGACCTGGGCCAAAGCGGTAAATTTGCTTCAATTCGGCAAGATGCCACCTGAAGGCGAACCGCAACCCAGCGGCAAACAACGCGAGCTGTTTCGCAATTGGTATGATTCGCGTTTTGTTAAAAACGTGTCGGCCCGCCCTGCCCCATTTCGACCTCGTCGATTGTCGAATACGGAATATCGGAATACTCTGAGATCGCTGTTCGGCTTCGATCTGGAAATTGCCGTGATCGAAGCCGAGCAGACTCGCACGGAAAAATCGCTTGTACTCAAATTGCTGCAAACAGATCCGCCCGGCAAGAGCGGTTTTCGCAACGACACCAACTCTTCGCCGCTCACTACGAATTTGTGGGACCAATATGCGTTTCTGACCGATCGCGCGCTTGAAGAATTTTTTTCGGAGAATCGCCTGCGAGATGGAAGCACATTCGGTTTCCCCCAAGCAGAGCAACTGGTTCGTGAATTCATTCCGCGCGCCTGGCGACGTCCTGTTCCGGCCGAGCGGTTTGCCAGGATTTTGGAAAACATTCGGACGAGCGAAGACCTGCTTTCAGCGACCAAGATGGAACTCAAGGTCGTGCTGATGTCGGCAGAGTTCTTGTATCGTGGCCTCTTGTTCGACGGCGCACAAGGGCAGCACGCCGTCGATGATTATGAATTGGCGGAGCGTCTATCCTATTTCATTTGGGCGGACATGCCCGATGCGGAACTCTTTGAATTGGCCGCGGCAGGAACGCTCAGCCAACCCGAAGTGCTCAAAACTCAAGTTCAACGCATGCTGGATTCGCCCAAGTCGATCACCTTGGCCGAAGACTTTGCTGTCCAGTGGTTGGCGCTCGACGATATCGACCGGGTATCCGACGAAACACCCTATGTCATAGCATTGAAGTCGCAACCAATCGACTTTGTCGATTACTTATTTCGCCAGGATCGTCCGCTGATCGAAATCATCGCTTCCAAATCGACATTCGCGAATTCCTTTACGAAAAAATTCTACGGTGAAGACGGCAAGCGTCTGAAGACACCTCCCAAGCCCAAAGGGATCGAAGTAGCTGCTACTCCCAATCAATTCTTGGTACTCGAACAAACGCCCGAGCGCGGTGGATTATTAACGATGCCTGGAATCCTGGCCATGAACCGCGGGCCCATCCTGCGCGGCACGTGGATACTCGAACGAATCCTGGGTGAACACTTACCCGATCCACCCGCCAATGTTGGCCAAGTTGCTGAAAACCGCGCAGGCGAACAACTCACTTTTCGACAACGATTCGAACAGCATCGCAGCCAGAAAACCTGTGCACTCTGTCATGATAAAATCGATCCGCTCGGATTCGCACTACAGGGGTACGATGACCAAGGTGGTTACCTCCTCTCCTCGAGCTATGTTCCGCCAAAGAAAAAACGCGGCAGCCTAGCGGCGGAAACAGCCCCATCGCTGGACACGTCTGGAAAGCTACCTAGCGGCGAAGAATTCAACGATTTCCAGGAACTCCAACAGATACTCATTGGCACTCAGCGCGAGCCAGTGATTCGCAATATCGTCGATCGTTTGCTAAGTTATGCGCTATGTCGCAATCTCGAAATCACAGACCGCCCCACAGTCGACGACATCGTTGCCAAAATGACTGATCATGATGGAACCTATCGCGAATTAGTTTGGGAAATCGCCAATAGCCTGCCCTTTCGCGAAACGATTCTTACCGACCAGCAGCGGCAATAATCTAACTGAGCGAAGTCGGCAAACCGTTGGCAATCGCCGCCCATGTCTCCAGTGTTGGTTTACCAATCGTAGTTTTTTTGCTTGCGAAAACCCGAGAGCTTTATGGCGCCATCGCGACGTATCTCCATGAGTGAGTATCCGTTGTTCTCCGCGCCTGAGCCTTCGACCATCGCCACCAAGGTGCAGTAGTGAATGCCGGCAATCTCCTTATAGTCGTTCTGGTGACTATGACCCTGGAAAACCGCCTGCACATTCCCCGAGGCCTCTAGTACACCGCGTATTTCTCGACAATTCTTAACTCCATGATCGTTACTCACATCCAGTCGCTGATGTGCAAAGACTACCGTTGGCTCGCTGTTGGTTTGCAGATCCGCTTGGAGCCATTCGACTTGAGCAGCGGGAATATTGGCGTCAGTCCATTTGGAGTTTCTGCGGCCGTAAGGCTGGGAGTCGCTGCGAAAGCAGGAGTCAAGCACGACGAAGTGGATCCCAGCCCGATCAAACGAGTAGTAGGATTTTTCTTGCCCAACTTCACCCAAAAACTCATCTTTGGTCAGCGTATCGACACAATGATTGCCGAGAACATAGTGACGATCTTTTGCAATCGCAGAGAACTCGCGATTGATCGTCTTGAGGTAGCTTAGTTCGACTTCCACTGAGTCAGCCGCATCAATAAAGTCCCCAAGTTCGACGACAAAATCGGGCTTGGTCTGTTCGAAGTGCGCCGCCGCTTCGTGCAGCTTGCCGATCGTCTCGCGGTAGTGCCGAGTCCCCGCAGCTGCCTTGTCGGCATGATGCATGTCCGTGACCAAGCCAACTTTCAATTCCATCTGCGATTCGGCAGCCAACAGCCTGTTCGATGCCACGGCTGATGCCGCCAATACCAAGACTCCGTTCTTGACAAACGCCCTTCGTCCCAACCATTGCGATTCACTGGTCATAGTGACATATCCAAACATAAGGAAGTAATTAATCGATCAATTTAAAGGCACTCAGCATGGCATTCGCTGTAGCCTTAACCGCAGCCACATCGTCGAGCTCATTGAGCCGTTGACTAAAGGGCTCAGCACGCACGGGACCATCGTAGTCCATGGTTACCAATACATTGAGGAATGACTTTACGTCGATGACTCCGCTGGCCATCGGTAACTCGCGGCGATTATCGATTTGCTCCTGAACGGCAATGCCAGCTGGAGCATCGTTGAGGTCGACTGCGACAACGTCTTGATTCACCAGCGATTGTAGCGTGGCCACATCTTCTTCAGCTGTATACCAATGCCAACTATCGAGAATCACACCCACATTCGCTTTGCCAATCTCGGCAAGCAACTCCCGAGTTTCAGCCAACGTATGCATAAAAGCGTAGCGCCGGCGCGCCCATGAGCTCCTTGGTCCAACGTATTCCAAACCAAACCTCAATCCATGATCTCCGAGAACCTGTGCAACTTGTTTGAGTCGCTCAGCGTGCTGCCGAAAATTCGCGATGTAGGTCAGCTCATCCGAGGACGGGCGAATATACGTTCCGATTCGCTTTACGCCTGCTTTCTCAAGAGCTTGGGCAATGCTCGGTAATTCCGATAGCCCCTGCTTAAAAGTCGCTTCGTCCTTGCGAAAGTCCATCGTTAGGCTGGCTGCCCCCCACACCAAACGATGCTGTTTTAATAGTGCTTCCAACTCAGACAAATGCCGTGGATCGAGTCCAACTAGATGTGAATCGAGCGGTTCCACCGATTCAAAACCAAATTCGGCGGCCAGTTCTATCGTCTTGACCGGTTCGGCCTTGACACCGATGCGGCCAGGGCAGAGATCCATAGTGAATTTTCTGCGCACTCTTTTTTGCGCTACAGCGTTACGTTCTGTAAGTGCGCAAGCTAGGCTAGCTGCGGCGGCCGCTTTCAACAGACTTCTTCGATTCATCAGAATTAGCTCCTTCACTTGCCAACACCTTCGTTGTTTGTCGCCCGCCCACTTGCGAAAGGTCGCCCAAAAAGCGGCCGCATTGCATCGAGCTCTCCACCTACTGACTTCAAAAACTTTGGGGTCGTAGCTTGATGTTGCGAAATCTATGCCACAATAGATTATCATAGACGAGCCTTCCATTAGGCTCTAAATTCAAGATTTAGGAGCGAGACCGCGATGAATTGGAGAATCAAACGCCGTACGTTTCTGCGTGGCACGGCCGGTGCGCTAGTTCCGCTACCGTTCTTGAATCTAATGGAATCGACTTCGCGAGCAGCCGACGCGAACACTCCGCCACTGCGATTCATTACTTTGTTCAAACCCAATGGTGTTCATCCACCTTCGTGGAACATCAGCGCTGGCAGAGAGAATGACTTTCGCATGTCTCCGCTGATGAAGCCGTTTGAGAAGCACAAGCAAGATTTGCTGATTCTCGACAACATGGGAGATTTTGGCTTTTCATCCCATGCAAACTCCACGCGACGGTTTTTGAGTGGACATCATGAAAACCTAAGTAGCGCATCGATCGACCAATTGATTGCCGACCAAATTGGTGGCGAAACTGCACATCGCTCGATGGAACTGACCACTGAGGGGCTGTTCACGAACCAAATCGGTTGCAGCTATATTTCCTACGACAAACAGGGATCTCCCATTCCGCGCGAGAGCGATCCGCAATTGATTTTTGATCGTCTCTTTCGCAATCCGCTTTCCGATGCAACCAAGCGTCGCGACATGAACAGCCTGCTCGACCGCGTTAGCGAGGATGCTCGAGCCCTTGAGCGCAAGGCTGGAGCCGAAGACCGACAAACGCTTGAACACTATTTGGGCGTCGTTCGCGAAGCGGAAAAACGCATGCAAAACTTGAGTGGTACAGCGCCCAAAGCCAACTTTTCTGCCTTGCCTCGATCGCAGCGCAGTGCCAACTTGAACGAACAAGTGGAATCGATGTTGGATCTAATCGGCCTAGCCCTGTGGACCGATTCAACGCGATGTATTTCCTACATGCTTGGCAACAGCAACAGCCGCATGATCTTTGATTTCTTAGGGATCAACGAACAGCACCATTACCTATCGCACTTTTTTCGCAACTTCAGTCGCAGTAACATTGAGTCGCTTCTCAAGATTAGTTTGTGGCACATGGAGAAATTCGATTCTCTGCTGAGCAAATTAAAATCTTATCGCGATGGCCAAGGCACCCTGCTCGACAATTGCTTGGTACTATTCGGTTCTGGCATGGGCCACAGCGATAATCATACGGCAACCAGGATCCCCATCGTACTCGCCGGTCAAGCCGGTGGACGTTTGAAAACGGGACGCTATGTCCGCTACTCGAAGAATCAAGAACTGGGACGCCTGCACCTTAGTCTGTTGGACATGTTTGGCGTCAAGTTGAAATCATATGCTGAAACTCGCGAACGATTGCCGGGTCTCGATGGTTCAACCTTTGAACCTTTTCGGGAGCAGCCATTCGAAAGCTGGGTCCGGCTTGAAGCTGGGAAGATTGTTGTTCAAGGTCGCTTGCGCATGTCGGACGATCTCGACGAAGCCCGCATATTCTACTTGGATGTAGATGACCAGCCTCCAGTTCGCGTGGAAGTCGAGTTCAACGATTTTCACAAGTTCAACTTAGCCTATCACTGCGGCACAGCCATTAAACTCACTGGCGATGGAGCCGACCGCGGCGGAAAGAACTTTGTGATCACCAATGTTACCGCGCTAGTTTCTCTGTTTGGCAAAGAGCCTGGCAGCGCGAACGGTTGATTTACTGGCCGAACTCAACTATTCTCGCCAGAGCCCAATCGCACCTACCTCAGTAAACTCAATTTCCCTCCACCAGAATTCGACGGCAGCAATATCTGCCGTAACAAATCCTATGCGTTCTATACTATTGATTCTCATTGTGATTGCGTCGACCGCTCGCGCGCAAGACGAACTGACTTACATATCGCCCATCGAAGCGGCTAAGCATGCAGACTTTGGTATCCAAGGGGAATATGTTGGTCCGGTCAGGTCCATGCAAGTGATTGCGCTAGGCGCTGGCGACTTCGAAGCCGTTGTGTACGCAGGCGGTTTGCCTGGCGCGGGTTGGGATAGAAGCAAACCGCAACGCTTGGATGTCGATGCTGAAGGCGTTGCGAAACTAGTTCAATCGAACAACATGCAACGTATCGAGCGCAAGAGTCCGACGCTCGGCATGAAACCTCCTGAGAGTGCGATTGTCTTGTTTGATGGTACTCAAGCTTCGCTGGATAGACATTGGCAGAAGGATGCCAAGCTAGACGACGGACTGTTGGAAGCCGGCGCAACCAGCATCGACACCTTCGATGACTACTCCTTGCACGTTGAATTTCGCACACCATTCAAACCCAAAGCACGCGGGCAAGCACGCGGCAACAGCGGTGTCTACTATCAAGGACGCTATGAAACGCAAGTCCTAGACTCATTCGGGCTCGAAGGCAAAATGAACGAAGCCGGAGGCATTTATTCGATCCGAGATCCCGATTTGAATATGTGCCTGCCGCCGCTCACATGGCAAACCTATGACGCTGACTTTACTGCAGCCAAGTTTGATGCCGCAGGCAAGAAAACGGCTGACGCGACGTTAACCGTGCGATTGAATGGCGTCATCGTCCAACAGAATGTTGCCCTCCCACACAAAACAACCGCCGCGCCTGTTAACGAAGGTCCAGAGCCCGGCCCGGTATTCCTGCAAGGCCACGGTAACCCAGTACGTTTTCGCAACATTTGGGCCGTACGCCGCGACTCAGCCAAAGAATCTCGCCGTCCAATCGTGCCCGGCTATGAGCGCATGCTATCGAGCAACAGCGGACAAGGGCTTGAAGGCAGTGTGCTGCTCGGCGAATTGGGCTGCACCAACTGTCACCAATCCGCGTCCAGTCAGTTGGCATCGAAACCAGCTCCCAAACTTGAGAACGTTGGTAGCCGCATACGTCCGGATTACCTGCTCGAGTATATTTCGGCGCCCCACTCCGCCAATCCCGGCACCACCATGCCAGAGCTACTCAGTCATCTGCCGACCCGCGATCGCCAGCAAGCTGCAGAAGCGATAGCCAGCTTCTTAATGTCGACCGGTAGCATCATCGATCGTCGCGGTCATCCTAAGGCCGCGGCCCGCGGCAGGGAAATCTTTCACTCCATTGGCTGTACCGCCTGCCACTCACCGCAAGAGGATGACGCCAAACCACTGGCCATTTCCGTGAGCCTCGCCCGAGTCGCGGACAAGTACACGCTCGATTCGCTCACGCACTTCCTGCAGCACCCGCACGAAGTAAGACCGGGCATGCGCATGCCAATGCTGGTCAAAGGCCAAGACGCTGCAGATGTAGCCACTTACTTGTTGCGGAATGTCATCATCGGCGAATCCATTCACAATATGAAAGTGGCTTTCTACAAAGGCAATTGGGATATGTTGCCGAATTTCGATGAGTTGAAACCGGTAAAGGAATTTGAAACTTACGGGCTCGACATCCATGCGTATAACAAAAAGCTGGACCGATTCGGGGCTGTATTCGAATGCTTCTTCCACGCACCCGCAGATCAGCAAACCACTTTCCACCTCAGCAGCGACGACGGAGCACGCATCCTAATCGATGGAAAAGTCGTAGTCGACAACGACGGCGTCCATCCCATGGGGTGGCGTTCCAAAACGATCAGATTGTCTGCGGGAGCACACAAAGTCCGCATCGAGTACTTTGAAAAAGAAGGCGGAGAAGGACTTGAGATCGAAATCGAATGGGACGGTCAGAGACGCATGCCGATTGAGACTCTGGCGACGCTGGAAGATAGTGACCGACCGGCAAAGCCACTGGTCCAATCCAAATTCGACGCAAACTCAGATCTGGTCGCACACGGCGCCATCCTGTTCGCAAGCTCTGGATGCGCGGCCTGTCATCCACTGAATGGAACTGGAGGTCGCATTGACTCAACGCTTAAAGCGCCCAACTTGGAGTCACTCAAATCGTCGGGCGGTTGCCTGGCCGAAACCGTTCCGGTTGGCCTGCCAAACTATGAACTCAACTCTCAACAACGCAGCATCCTAAGAACCACGATTGAATCACTTCAATTGAATCCATTAAAACTCAGCGATGCGCAACTTGTGCATTCGACCATGGCTGCGATGAATTGCTACGCTTGTCATAGTCGTGGAGGTATCGGTGGGCCAGACGCATCCTCCAATGCTTCGTTCAAGTCGACCATTCAAGAAATGGGCGATGAAGGACGATTGCCGCCGCCCCTAGATGGCGCCGGCGATAAGCTCCAAGAAGAGTACATCCGCTCGATCCTTCGGGATGGTGCAGACGAACGCTCCTATATGCAGGTCAGCATGCCAGCGTTTGGAAAAGGTACGCTCGATAGCTTCGCCTCCGCTATATCGCGCATCGACCTTCGCTCGGACGCCACCATAGCCCGCGCAAACGAAAGCATCGATCAAACCAAGGCCGCCGGACGACTGTTGGCTAGTACGAAGGGACTATCGTGCATTCAGTGCCATACCGCTGGTGGAAAAGGAACCGGCTTGCGAGCCATCGATATGCAGCGTATGACAACACGCCTGCGCGAGGATTGGTTTCATCGCTATCTAATGGTCCCGACCTATTATCGTCCAGGCACGCGGATGCCATCAAGCTTTCCCGATGGCAAGTCCGTACTGCCCCAACTCTATGGCGGTCAGCCGAACAAGCAAATCGATGCCCTGTGGCAATATCTGTCGGATGGTGCAGAAGCCAAAATCCCAATTGGTGCAGAAGCTACCATGATCGAGTTGGCCCCTACCGAGCGCCCCGTGATCTATCGCAACTTTTTAGCTGGACTTTCACCGCGTGGAATCGCCGTAGGCTATCCGAGCGGTGGCAACGTGGCATGGGACGCTAATGCAATGTCGCTGACTCAAATCTGGCGTGGCTCGTTTATCGACGCCAGCAAACATTGGGTAGGTCGTGGACCAGGCACGCAAACACCACTCGGCGATCAAGTCTTGAGTTTTGAAGACTACGCTCCCGTCGCCAAACTGGAATCAATCAATTCACCCTGGCCAACAGCTACAGCTCGAGAACGAGGCTATCGTTTTCTAGGCTATCGCTTGGACGAACAGGGCCGGCCTACATTTCGCTACCAGTTCGGCGATACACAAGTCACAGACACCCCCAATCCGATCAAGGACGAAAAACTCGGTGTTATCCTACAGCGAAAGCTATCACTCTCCGGGACGACACATGGCATCGTTATTTTGCTCGCCAGGGGAGAGAAAATAGAACAGCGTGATTCGATCTATCAAGTAGACGATCGCTACTCTATCCAAGTGGATGAAAACCTTAGTACTAAACCGCAGATCGTCGCCATCGACGATCTATTCGAATTGCGTTTGCCCCTCGATTTGACGAACGGTACCGCTTCGATCGTGGAAACCATTCGCTGGTAAGCTCTTCACCAATCCTCGCTTTGTAAACTCGCATTATGTTAAAACCTTTTGTTCTTGCCTGCATTTCCTGTCTAGTTTGTTCGTTTAGTTACGGACAAGCCCCCACGGAAGACGACTATTACAAGCTCACCACTTTTGAAATACCAGACGGAGTTGTGCTAGAGGCTAGCGCGGTGCAGATGATGCCCAGCGGCCAGCTCGCCGTCGCCTCGCGACGTGGCGAAATTTGGATGATTAAAGATCCGCTTGCGCCCCAAGTCAAATCGTCCCAGTTCAAACGATTCGCGCACCGCCTACACGAACCGTTGAGCCTAGCCGAAAAAGATGGCTGGCTGTTTGCTACGCAGCGACCTGATGTGAGTCGCATGCGAGACACGAACAGCGATGGTGTTGCGGATGAATTCGAAGTTGTCGCCGATGGTTGGGAAATTACTGGCGACTATCACGAGTATGCATTCGGCTCGAAGTTCGACGCGAACGGCGATATTTGGGTGGTACTTTGCCTGACAGGCTCGTTCAACAGCAACTCGCTTTACCGGGGCTGGTGCGTGCGCGTAAAGCCAGATGGATCGACCGAGCCGACGGTAAGTGGCATTCGCTCACCTGGGGGCATCGGAGCCAATGCGGTTGGCGATATTTTCTACACCGATAATCAGGGCCCTTGGAATGGAACGTGTCATCTCAAGCACTTGATTCCTGGGAAATTCGTGGGGCATCCTGGCGGATTTGGATGGTATGCCCAGGCCGAAAAGTTTCTCGGTCCCGCTCCCCGAGAGCCTGAAAGCAATTCGCGATCGCTGGCTCAAGCAGCATCGATTCCCGAGTTTGAAGTACCTGTGATTATGTTCCCCTATGACAAGATGGGGAAAACCGCCAGTGGTGTCACCTGCGACACGTCAGGCGGCAAATTCGGCCCGTTTAACGACCAGCTGTTTGTTAGCGATCAATCCGCCAGCACCGTCATGCGCGTCTTTCTGGAGAAAGTGAACGGCCACTACCAGGGCGCACTGTTTCCGTTTCGCAAAGGTTTCGGCTCTGGAAACGTGGCCACCGAAATTACCGCTGATGGGTCTATGTTTGTAGGTGGCACCAACCGTGGCTGGGGCTGTGTTGGTCCTAAGCCATTTGCCCTGGAGCGATTGAATTGGACCGGTAAAACACCCTTCGAAATCCTGGAAATGCGGCTTATCAAAGATGGCTTCGAATTGGTGTTCACGCAGCCTGTTGACCCACAGTCCGCTGGTGATGTCGGTGCCTACCGCCTAGGCACCTACACTTATATCTACCAAAGCTCCTATGGTAGCCCCGAGGTGGATCATACAACGCCTGAAATTCTCGCCGCAACTGTTAGCCAGGATCGCATGCGAGTGCAATTAAAAGTCAACGGCCTTCAGCCTGGGCACGTACACGAATTGCATGCCGACGGCGTAACCAATGGCCAGCAACACTCGCTGTTGCATCAGGAAGCCTATTACACGTTGAACTATCTGGTCCAATAGTCCCGACACAAGTTTTACCGAGCTTCAAGCACGGGCGGCACTAGGTTGATGACTTCTGCGGGTCGGATCCCCGCTGCCTGAGACTCAGGCAAAATCAGTTCCTCCGTGTTCGAGCCATTAATCTTCTCGACATCGTCAACTGTCGCTTCATCGGCAACAGGCGGCGGCGAAAGATCTTCAAGATCAACCCACTGCAGCGGAAAATACTCCTCGTCAATCTCCTGAAAGCCCTCGAGTTCCACAAGTCCGGTTTCTGCGTTGATCCACTCGCCACGCTCATCCAAGTACAGCATTTCTAAGGCGACAAACAATCGCATTTTCTGAACACGATAGTCGATCCAATTCGAAATAAGATTATTTTTGGCATCCAGCATGCCCTGCAAGGCTTGCAGCAAATAAAGTGTCAAGTTTGCTTCGGTCGAGGTCCGCAGATCAAACTGCGCTTGATCGACCTGACGCGTGGCAGCCACGAGCTGTTGCCTGGCGATTTGAAAATTGAGCCTGCGGAGCTCCAATTGACGTAGGATCGAACGCACTTCGTTTGCCACGCGGTCCTTGTCTGATACATAAGACCGGCTTGCTCTTTGGTAAGCGAGTTGTTGAGCCCGATACAAATTGCGTTCGTTGAGTCGATTGAGTGGCCCATCAAATTGAGCCCCTAAACGATAGGTGTTCGCGGACGAATCAAAGCGAAACGCATTGTTCTTGCCGGGGTCGCTACCGAGCGCTACGCTGCCAGTTACATTCAAACTACTCTTGAGCGCATTGGCTGCAACCTCAACTTTTCGGTACGAGTCCATAACCAAAGCCTGGCTGTTCATCAAGTCGAGACGCCGCCGATGTGCAAATGTGATTGCTTGCTCTTCCTGGATTTTGACGGGCTCAATATCGATTAGAAATATGCGAATCTGCGACTGGGCAACATAAATCTCGTCCAACTGCTGCCGCAGCGTCTTGCCAACCGCGTCCTGTAAAGCCTCTGTTGCCAGTACTGCAGGATCCACTTTTTCCTGCCTTCCCGACTGCGCGGAATTATCCAAGGCCACCGACGGATTGTCATAAGCTGCAATTTTCTGACGCAATTCCTCGTCGAACGCTTTCCGCTTTTCGATACCCGCCTTCTGATCGGCGAGCCGCGTCTCGATTGTTTTCGCCAGGTCGGTCTGCTGTTCTAATTCCAGTCGGTCATCCTGATTCAGCTTGCCAACTTCAGTAGACTTCAGACGCCCCATCCACCGCGCAAGCTCTTCTTCGAGTTGTGGCAATAGCTTTTCAGCCCGATCGCGCAGTGCCATGTAATTGGCAAAGCCCTCGGATAGAAATTGCTGAGGAGCCCGTTCTGGGCGGAGGTACTGAACCAACGACAGATAAAGCTGATTGACTTCTTGTTGCAATTGCTCGACTGACGAATCAGTCAGCTCAAATGGCTCCAACAACGACTCGTCCATTTTGAACGGCACCCAGGGTGGCAACCCAAGCTGAAACTTAAATTGGTCCAGCGACGCGGTTAGAGCCTGTTCGGACGAAAGCAGCGAAAGCCTCGCATTCTGGTACTGCAGGAAAACCTGGTCGACCTGAATTTGAGAGGCCTCTTTCAATGCCACCAACTCTTCGTACTCAACTAAATTGCGACGCAAGTTCTCCACGTTGGCTTGGGTGTTGCGAATGGCTTGAACCTGCGTGAGCAAACTCAAATAGTTGCTCGTAATATCCAAATGAAAATTGCGTCGAAACCTCGCAAAGTCGCGCACTTGATAAAGCAGATTTCGCTCGGCTTGTGTCAGATTTTCTAGCCGCACATAGCGGAACGCACCGCGCAACAACGGTTGGCTAAACGTCGTAACTAGAGCTGCCGAACCACCCTGCAAATTGGATGAACCGAAATCCCAGAACAGGCTGTTGAGAATATTGGTGGCGAACTGACCTCCACCGGCCAAATTGCGCGAGAACCCCAGTCGATCGGAAACTTGAAGCAATCGCTGGTTGCCCAAGTCCGAACCAGTTGCAGTGAACCCCGTACCCAAGCCACCAAACCACTGGGTGTCGAATTCAAAACGGTTTCCAGACAACTCTAACGCCGACAAATAAACCTGCTCAAATTGTGTTTGGTAGTCACGGCTATGGAGCAGGGCCAAGTCGATGGCGAGAGGCTGCGTGAGTTTGATTTGGTTCGTTTCGTCGCGAGGCAAATAGTCGATCCAAATTGGACTTTCTGTATGCCCCTGAGTCGGAATTTTTGAGTAATATTTCGTATTGTCGTACCCATCGGGACAATCCATGAATTGCTGTGCTGCGGCATCGTCCATGGGTTTCGGTGCACAGTCCAGATTGGCACCAATTTGCATGCGAGAACTCATCTGCGGTTCGACAGTGCGCGGCGGCAAGTCCCACAAAGGATCTAGCTGTCGGCTTTCAACCAGGCAGTAGGCTTCCTGATCCGCCCGAGCTCGATAGTGGGAGCGACTGCATCCGCCGGCAAAGATCAGCTGTAGGAGCATTGTGCCCAGCAGAAAATAGCTAAGCCTTCGAATTAGGCCGACGCTCGACTTGGGCCCGCCTATGCACTGGTCTACAGCGGACTCTCGCGCAGACACCTCGCAGCTTTTGGCTAATGAAGGCATTGGTAGTATAGCGTCAGACTTCTGTAGAACTGCTGGCAGAACCAGCCGGACAGCAACATTACGGGAGAGCTTCAGTTGTCGGAATAACGTTCGCAGTCCCACTATTCGACATAACTCACACAACGCATCGAATCAAAAACTACCGGGGACCTGATTTCGCAAAGATGCTTGAACATCGACGCTGTTAACATTCCACCTGGGCAAAATACAGCGAGTTTACCGACCGCTCTCAAAACAGTAGATTCTGGCCCCAAACGCCAGGGCGAGACACCTCGGCGGTTGACTCGGGCCTCAAACAGACGACAATCGGGACAACCTTTCGAAACATGACTCTCATCAATGTGTTTGTGGAGCGTATCGTGCAGCAACTCGACCATTTGAAAAACCTTGTCATCATGGCCGCCGCCGACGGCAGATTGACTGAACAAGAGATAGCCTTGCTTGTCGATCGTTGTACGTCGCTAGGATTGGCTGAAGAGGATTTGGAAAAAGCCATCGACTTTGCATTAAGCGGTGAAGCTAAACTGCGTTTTCCGGTCGATCGAGCCCAACAAGATCAAATGCTCACGGATCTTATCCGTATGATGGCCGCCGATGGAAAACTCAGCGAAACAGAAAAGCGGCTCTTCGCTTTAGCAGCTGCAAAAATGGGAATCGAGAAATCAGAACTCGACACCCTAATCGATCATCTGGTCAATAAGCGAGGAAGCTGATTTTTCTCCGTATCCACCGCGTGGAATCCTAAGCCAAACACTTTTCGTCTTCGTGCCGCGCATTGTTTACGTAAGGACTCACTTTTCGCGGATTCAAAAATGCATCCTCTGCAGGGCCCAGTAAATCAAATGCCTCGTCGGCATCGCATTCGGTATCGACCCAACGCGCCGCTGCGGGACCGTCCAGAATTACCGGCATGCGGTCGTGAATGAGAGTCAGAGCCGCGTTTGCAGCTGTGGTAATAATCGTGCAGGTTGCTATGGGCACACCCTCCGCGCGTGAATTGATTTCCCAAAGCCCCGCTAATTGCATTACGCCACTTCTGCTCGGCGAAATCCAGTACGGCTGCTTGGTTTTCGCGTCTTGGACTTGCCATTCGTAGTAGCCATCGACCACAATCAGGCAGCGTCGTTTTCGAAGGGGACCGACGAACGATTTCTTTTCTTTCAACGTTTCGCGACGAGCGTTGATCATGCGACTGCCGATCGAAAGCTCCGTTGCCCAACTTGGCACCAGCCCCCAGCGAAAGTAGTCAAAGTGTAATTCATTTCCAGTCGTTCGCTCACTATCATTGGCAATAACCAAGATGTTTTGCGTGGGAGCAATGTTATAGCGCGGCTGCCATTCGGAAACCAACTGCTGAAAATCGATCGCTGGCAACAATAATTGCGACCATTCACTTGGGTGAGTCTTGAGTGTCAGCCGACCACACATAAACGATCCTCATAGGTAACATGACAGAGTTCATCGAAGTAACAACAACCACAAGTAGCCGTTCCGAGGCTCGACAAATTGCCCACGACTTAGTGTCCAATAGACTCGCGGCTTGCGTGCAACTCACTGGCCCCATCGAGTCAATTTACCGTTGGCAGGGCGAACTGTGCGAAGCGACCGAGTATCGTTGCACTATAAAATCGACTGCAAGTCGAGCTTCACAAATCGTAGACGCCATTCAACGCCAACATAGCTACGAAACTCCGGAAATTCTAGTTACCGCAATTTTCGACATTGCGCCGGACTACGCCCAATGGCTGAAATCGCAACTGAGCGATGACGCGTAATCGCTTGCCTTTGTTGCAATTCAGCCAGCCCTAACCGCTGGTCAAATCGCCCACATTGAGCATCTCGACGTCATCGGGAATATTCGCTTTAGGAGTTTCGTGGAGGTAATGCCCGATCCGCAAATGATGTTGAATATGTAGCGGTCGTAAGTCGTCGCGCAGGTAGCGGCGATTCGATTTCAGCGAAACGCCGTGCACGCAGAACTCGACCTCATTGCGCATGGGCACATAGAAAATATCGGAGATATGAAAAATGCCGGGATCGTTTAATCCATCTCGATACATAACTTCAACTTGCTGACCAACCGAGAGATCGACGGCCGGTACGCTAACCCACATGCTCGGCTGAACGCGTAACTGAAGCTGGCCGTAGTTCAGATGATAATACTCGCCATCCCAATTATGTCGACGAAAAACGCGAGGACTGGGCAACAAACGATTCGCCAACTCGCGATCGTCTGGATGAATCCAGTCATCGCCTGTGATCGGCCAAGTTAGATAAGCCCCCCAATCAGGCAGCTCGGGACGATAGCTGGTTTGCTGTCTCGTTTCATTGGACATGGTGACAATGTCTTTGGATAAAACAACTGAGAGGCGATCGGTTTTGGGAGTGTCACACGGGCTGCGGCTCTGAATTGCTCGGCTTGAGACCCCTGTAGTCTCAAGCTCTCCTGAGATACTTGCTAGGACAACCATTCACGGAGTGTTGCCACATCCGTCGCGATCGCCGCCCACCGCTGTTCTTGAAGGCTGGCCGGTTTGTGATCGATATACTCAACATGTAAAGATAGTGGGCCAATCAAGCCCTCCCGCTGAATGGCAGTGAACAACGGTTTGACGATTCCGTTTCCCAGAGGAACATTTTCCGGCTTTCCGTCGATCCAGCTCACATCTTTTACAAACACGGCCCCCAACTGCGAACGAATTGCGCCGTAGGCGCTACGCCAACTCTGCGATAGTTCCAGGGCCGTATGGCGGATATCGATGGCCACGGCCATCGAGCTTGGGTCAATGCCTTTCAAAACCTGTTGCAAATCCCATAGGGCGGAGCCCACATAGTCCTTGCCGGCATGATTCTGATAGAGAGCCACAATATTCAATGACTTACACAGCGCAGCCAACTCGGCAGCCTGCTTTGCGAACCCGTCCAATTGCGGCAAGATAGGTTTCGTAAAGTCGTAGTGATAATATTGCATTCGAATCCGCGGGATACCGACCTTGGAAAACTGCCGCAGCTGTTTTTCGCTCTCAGCAGAGACATCATTAATTTCGCAGGTCGCAATTTCGATGCGTTGTCCGTGCCGCGCCAGGGTATCGACCAGCTTCTGCAAATCGCGAGCAAAATCTTCTGGCTCGATTTGTCCGCCGGGCCGCAACGTCGCTTCGATTCCCTGCACGCTCAAAGACTTTAGCCGCTTTCCCAGCTCTTCAGCCTCCAGATGCTGCAAAGGCTTGGCAAAGATAACGACGGGGTGCTCGATCGCCGAACGAGCAGCTTCGGATGGGTTCTGCCCTAATGCGGATTTGGCAATTAGTCCACTAGCCGTCGCAGCCACACTGGAAACTAGAAAATTGCGTCTGCTGATCATACCGAATACGCTTTCAATACTTGGATAAGAGGAAACCTGGATGCGAGGAAACCTTAGGGTGGATCAAAGCCTCCAGGGTTAAACGGATGGCAACGCAAAATGCGTCTCGCTCCTCGCCAGACGCCGCGGACGGCGCCGTACTTTTCGATCGATTGGATCATGTACGAGCTGCAGGAAGGATTGAATCGGCAGCTAGGCCCAATCAACGGAGAAATACCTCGCTGGTAAAATCGCACCATTAAAATAAGGCACCTGCCAGGCAACCGCCACACGTTCAACACCAATCGCTCGCTCGACACTAAAGAACACGATTACGATGCAAGCTATTATTACCGACTACGCGACCCACGCGACTGATATTCGCATGATTCGACATGAAGTTTTCGTGATCGAACAGGCTGTTCCCCAAGAATTGGAGATGGACGATCGCGATGCGATTTGCAGACATGCATTAATCTACGACTCAACCAGACCGCTGGGCACCGGTCGGCTGGATCTAGAAAAAGATGGGAAAATAGGGCGCATGGCCGTTCTGCGGGCCGCGCGCCGTCAAGGCGTCGGCTCGCTGATCCTGCGTGCGTTAGAGGAGGAAGCCCGCCACCAAGGCGTACTGCGCTTGTGGTGCCACGCGCAGTTCCATGCGGTACCGTTTTACGAAAAGCATGGCTTTGACGTCTGCAGCGAACCCTTTGAAGAAGCTCGCATTCGCCATGTAGCGATGGAAAAACAGCTCACAGCCTGAGCGTTTATTTTGGCTGTACCTGCTCGCGCCACTGCCCACATCAAAAAACAAGTATTAAGCCCCGCCACGACTTGCCTTCGCGCAAAGCCATGCTAAGAATTCCATCGCCCTTGGTGGCATTCCTTCATTCCAACTTCCAACTTCCAAAGAAAGTACGGTCGTCGATGAGTCAATGTGAGTGTATCGGATGGTGGCAACAGGAAGGCTATGGACGGCAGCCGATGCACAATTTGTCTATCCGTTTTGAAGGCTCGCAAGTTACCGGAAGCGGTATAGATATCATTGCACCGTTTACGATTACCGGTAGTTTCCGCAACGATGGCGCCGTAGAGATCATCAAAAAATATACGGGGCGGCACAATGTGCTCTATGTCGGCCAGTATGACGGCGAGGGAACTTTTTACGGCAACTGGGACATCGATGGCTATCGCGGCCAGTGGTCAATCAAAGTTGTCCGACCAGAAGGCAGAGCGGCTGACGAGATTGAGGACATTCGACCGCAAGACACAGCTTAGACTCCGAACGCAAGGCGAACCCAGCCAGTCAGCTTATGGCGAGCTGGTCTATTTGGTAATCTGAAAATCCAGTGCGCTTTGGCCAAACTTGCGGCCTTTCATGTCTTCAACGGTCAACTTGAGTGTGTAGCGTCCTGGTTCAATCTTCTGTGGCATGTAGATGCGATAGGCGATGAAGTAGTCGCGGCGCTGATTGCGACAAAGATGCGAGTCGAGTGGCAGCAGTTGGTCTGCTACGCGACGACCGCTATCATCCACGATCTCATAGCTCCCCTGCAACTGCGTTTCATAACCTTTGTTTTCCGCGAAGGTGCTAACGAAATTGTCGAGCTCGCAGTAGAGCAACAGTTCTTGGTCAGGCTGAAAATTATATTGTGGGAACTTTGAGACGACGCCAAACCCATCCACTTCGGTACACAAAGCCACATTGCGAACTTCAAGATTGCTAACGGCCGCCAAGTGGTTGAGAGCTTTACGTTGGCTAAGCATCGCCAATGAATAGCGCTTAGTTTCTACAGGATTACCCTCAGAATTTGTCACTTCATGCAAAGACTCAAGCGAATGGCGGATAAAATCCTGACCGTGCGTCTGCAAGCCATCGATCGGTTTGCTGGCTGCATTCATGTCACCTAAACTCAGGTGCAGCAAACGATCCACCATTTCTTTGTGGACCAACTCCTCCGGGCTATTCGTTGCTCCCTGTTGTTCCAGCTTTGACAGAGCCTGATAGATATGCTCCCGCCAATCAAGGTCCTCGACGCCATTTTCTTCCGGCGCATTCGCGCGATTGTAGCTGGCAGAAACAACCTCATCGGAGGTTTGAGTAGCTGCAGCGAGCGATACGACTCCGCTTTGAGCTGGCTGCGAGCTCGATGCCTCGCCATCTGCTTCGGTACCGTCGCGATCGCTAATCATTCTTGCACGACTGCTGGTTGCATTCGATTTGCCGTGGGCACTGTTTGCAGCCATTTGGTATTTGGAGTTGCCTAAACTTGATTCGCTCTCGCTTTCACCACTATCATCTTCCCCATCGTCGGACAGACTAAACACGACGGCGGAGTTGCTGTCTGTGGCATCGTCCTGAAACCGTTTGCTGGCTTTCGGAGAGTTCGCAGCAGCGCGGGGTGGCGTGTCTTTGAAAACCAATTCGTTGTCCAAGTTATCTTGCGCTGAACGAGCTCTAATTTCTCGCCGCAGAAACTCGCGCTGAGCAGGTGGAACATCTGCCAGCATTTCCTCCAGCTGTTGATCGTCAACGCTCTCCGCCCCACCCGGCTCGATCGATTCGGACGCATCTTGATTGAGCGGCTTAGCTCGCGAAGCGACTGGATACTTGGAGTCCGAAGCGCGCAGCCTCGAAGCCATAGGGTCCCGACCGGACGAATTCACTTTGGATTGTTCAATTTCAATCAGTCGATCAAAACTCGGCTCGTTGCTGGTGGCGCGCCACGGAGTGCGACAACCGACAAAGATGGGAGTGGCAAGTAGCAGGCTCAGCCCAATCTGCGAAACGATGGCCTGAGGCTTGCATTTTGAATGCAACAAACGAAGTAACATAGAGCGGCCTTCCGTAGCTTTTTCAATTCCTGACGTCGCTTCCAACGCGAATGACGTGCGGATAGTAGGCGAAACTGAGGCACAGGACAAGGTAAACTGGGTAAAGATCCTCGCGTGGGTGCCAATCGCGGTTTGCAAACTGCTGTATGAGATAGATTTTGCTGTCAGCAGGCAATTGGTTTAGCACCCAACGCACTGTCTCCCCTTCGCCCCTTGTCCACCTCGAAAAAAGTGCGTAGGCCGTCAACAAGCGCAGCGCAGTTGAGGCAGAACAATTCCATACTGAGATGCTGCCTCAACTGCGCTGCGCTTGTTTCAGCCTACTGGGGACGCCTATGTTTCGTAGCCCAGGTTGGGCGAAAGCCAACGTTCGATTTCTCTCAAGCTCATTCCCTTTCGTCGCGCGTATGCTTGTACCTGGTCCTGCGTTAGCCGATCGACGGCGAAGTAACGCGATTCCGGATGCGCAAAATATAACCCGCTGACACTCGCACCTGGCCACATGGCGTAAGACTCCGTTAGGCGTACGCCGATATTCTCAGTCGCTTCCATCAATTCAAACAGTGTTGCTTTCTCGGTGTGATCGGGACAGGCCGGATAGCCAGCTGCCGGTCGAATACCTCGGTACTTCTCGGCAATCCGCTCCTCGTTGGTCAGAGCTTCCGCAGCGCCAAATCCCCAGTCGACTCGCGCGCGGTGATGTAGTAATTCGGCAAAACCCTCAGCCAGCCGATCTGCTAGGGACTTCACTAAAATCGAATTATAATCATCGCCCTGTTTTTCAAATTCTAGCGCGAACTCGTCAGCTCCATCGCCGGCTGTTACGACAAATCCACCGAGATAATCTTCTCGCCCAGATTCGCGGGGGGCGATGTAGTCTGCCAAAGAACGGTAATCCTTTTGCCCCTGGCGTTCCCACTGCTGACGCAGGAAATGGAACGTGGCCAATTCGTGCGATCGCTTCTCGTCGCGGTAGAGAATGACATCGTCATCCACGCTGGCGGCCGGCCAGAAGCCATACACGGCATGTGCCTTGATCCGATTCTCGCGAATCATCTTTTCCAACATAGCCTGGCCGTTGTCGTACAGCTCGCGTGCTTCCTTGCCAACGAAGGAGTCCTCAAAGATTTTCGGGAACTTCCCCTTCAGCTCCCACGACATGAAGAACGGCGACCAGTCGATGTACTCTACGATCTCCTGCAAGGGAAAGTCTCGCAAGATCCGTGTACCAGTAAAACTCGGCTTGGGAATATCAACACTCTGCCAATCGGTTTGAAAGCGCTGCTGCAAGGCGTCCGCATACGGGACCAAGGAGACTTTGCGAGCCGAATAGCTTGCAACCAATTCCTGTTGCAGCGAGCGATTTTCGCTAGAGAATTTCTCGCGCAAATCTTCGCGGCAGAGCTTCTCTACGACTCCGACACTGCGAGATGCATCCAATACATGCACGACGTCGTGATCGTAGTGAGGCGCAATCTTCACCGCGGTATGTTTGGCGCTAGTGGTCGCGCCGCCGATGAGCAACGGTATTCTGAGCTGCAGACGCTTCATTTCTTTGGCGACATAAGACATTTCATCCAAACTGGGTGTGATCAGCCCCGATAGTCCTATCACATCCACATTTTCTTTGACAGCGGTTTCCAAAATGCGTTCAGCAGAAACCATGACGCCCATATCGATGACTTCAAAGTTGTTGCAGGCCAATACCACGCCGACGATGTTCTTGCCGATATCATGAACGTCACCTTTGACAGTCGCCATTAGCACTTTGCCACGCCCCGATGACTCCGTCTGCCCGGCTGCAGCCTTCTCCTCTTCCATAAATGGCGTTAAGTAGGCCACCGCTTTCTTCATTACTCGCGCCGACTTGACGACTTGTGGCAAGAACATTTTTCCAGCACCAAACAAATCGCCGACCACGCTCATGCCATCCATCAGCGGACCTTCGATCACGCCCAAACAACG
>JBGSTP010000073.1:0-87997 GCA_041736515.1 Pirellulaceae bacterium | reverse complement strand
AATAAATCGCATGACAATAGTTTCCTTTTGTGGAGAAATTGGGGTTTTCAATATTCCAAGGTCTACCACGTTTCTAAAGGACAGTCACCACGATGGTGCAGTTTCTCCTTTAGTCGAAGCTTTTCATGTTTTCGGCCTACGCATTCTTCGGCCGCTTTTCACCGCAGCCTAGAGCGATCGTCACGGCAATCACCACAGTGAACAGCCCCAACCAAATGGCTTGACTCACGCCACTGATCGGAGCGACTTGATTCATGACCGTGCCTATTGAAAACTGAGCCGTCAGGATCACGTAGAGCATCGCTCCAAGAATTCCCCCTACAAGCCCTGAAATTCCTGCTACCAGCGACTTGCCAAATCCGCGGGCAGAACCAATTCCGCAACCCACTCCCAGTCCGATCAGGCCCCACAGGAGCGAATATCCAACGATTGACAACTTCATTCCATCGAGGGCGATCCCCATGATAGGCACATCGTTTCCGCTATTTGCACGCATTGTGCTGAACAACCAATTACTCAGATGTGCGCCTGCAACTCCCAGGAGGCCAGAAGCGATCCCCGCGATTATCACTGACCAGATAGCTCGCATTCCATAAGAAAAAACACAGCAACTGGCTCCAAAAACTGCACCGAGAATTCCAAAGACAACCGAGTAGTTTTTGGCGTCTACTTCGACATTCGCCTTGTCCAGTCGCTCATACATCCACGCAGGAGATTGCTCGGGAAAAGTTGCAATTTCTAGTGGAACAACAAATATGGGAAACAGGGTTTGCAATACGATGTACCCTAGTCCAGCAGCCACTAAGGCCCCCAAAACCAATCGCGACATCTTGGGGGGCCAATCTCGAACGGAATCGGAGCTGTTCCGCTCGCTGGAATCCTGCGCTGGCTGCTCTGTAGACTGCATGGTTGTTGTCTTAAGTTTCTTTGGCTAGGGCGACTGGCTTTACTTCAGGTCGAACGTAAAGTTGTTTTCAGATTTGTCGGCACTAACCGTTACCGTATAGCCAGACTTGCTTGCGTCTGCGTACTTTTCAGGGATGGGTGAGACGACTTTCTTAGCTCCATCAAATCCGGGCATTAGAGGAACCTCGTCTGGAATATACTTGAAAGCTACGGTGTAGCTTCCGGCCATAGCACCATCGCCGGGATTTTTCGTTTGGAGCACAAACTTTCCGCTCTCGTCGGAAGTGCCTTCAGCGATCAAACCGCCTCCTTGAGGCATTAGCATGACGTTAATCTTTCCGATGGGGCTCCCCTTGTAGGTGACGACGCCGCCAGCTGGAATTATCTCCAGTCCATCGCCTCCACAACCATTCAAAAAAACGCAAGCACAAACAAGCAAACCCCAGAAATTCAATCGATGATTTTGCAAGACTTCTCTCCACAAGGATGATCTAAAGGCAAATTGCTAATATGCTAATTACAGGTAGAGCCAACATGCCTGCAATCAATCGCAGGCATGTTATGGTCGTTCTGAAACTTTGCGCGGGCAACTGAAACTACTGCCCGAATTAGAATTCGCCACTAATAACTTCGCCGGAACTAATAGTCGATAGTCCTCGGTAGGCAGCGGTGTCGATGTTTTCGCTTATGAAGCGTACGCTGCCATCACCAAAGCCGAATTGACCACCGCCGGTGTGACGACTGGCAAATCCGTAGTTTACGTTCCACGAACCAATTGCCTTTGGCACCTTCAATACGCGATTAAGTGGGATCGCAGTGGTTGCGGTGCACGCGTTGGGATTGTACCACCAGTTCCACTGGCTCCATCCGGGCATCGCTTCTCCGATGATGAAAGTGTTGGAAGTACCGTCGGTAATGTGACCGATTTTCGTTGGAGCATTGACGTTGGTTTGATTGGAACAAATCACACCGTTGCCCAAATTCAATCCATCGCTTTGGCCAGCATTTTTTCCGCCAACTCCCGTGGCACCTGAGTTTGTCCAAGCGAAAATGCCCGAATTCCAGTTGCTTCCCGAAGAAGCCTTGTAACAGGTAACGGCCCATTTATCAGCTGGTGCAGTCGTATCATTCAAATCAGATCGAGTCGCCAATAGTCCACCCTCGTTGGAATCGTCGGATGGGCAAAGAAACGTCTGAATGACGGTGGCGGCAACGATCCGGTTTTTTCCTACTGGTGTGGTTGCGGCACTCGATTTTGGTTCAAGTCCAACAGTGAAATCAATGTTGTTGTACAGGTTTGTCTGTTCAATGTACGGAAGAATCATCTGCAGCCAGCTTCTGCCAGAATTAGCAATACCAGGTCCATTGTTGGGGTAGCCGTTCTTTCCGCGATAGGCATAGTTGATCGGAAAACTCTTTGTCGAGCTTTCGTAATTATGAAATGCCAAACTAAGTTGCTTGACATTATTCGAGCACTGCATGCGACGAGCAGCCTCGCGCGCCGCTTGAACAGCGGGCAAAAGAAGTCCGACGAGTATCCCAATAATTGCGATGACTACGAGCAGTTCTACAAGGGTGAAAGCGGGCCGAAGCCCAGAACGATTACGCCGCATGATAGATCCCCATGAAAAAAGATTGATCAACACATCATACCGAAAGTCGAGCCGGCCTAATGAGGCAGAAATGCTCGCTGTCGGCCCTCAGTGTAAGGCAAGGCCCACGTAAACGCAACTAGAATTGTGCGAGCCTAGCTATGGCTTGGTTTCCCCTTGCTGGCTCGACGCATTACCGTAACCACCGCTGCCAAGCTGCCAAGCGGTCGGTCCTCGGCACTTACGCGTCCATCGTCTGGCGACAGTGGCTACGGACTAGACAAGCAGCCTGGGAAGGAAGCAGCCTGGGACACTGCACACCGTAGGAGGGCTCGGCGCCTCACTGGCCAGTAATTTTCGAAAAACGCTCGGCGGGCTTGAGTATGCTGCCGATGCGGATGCCGAACTTTTCACCCGTTTTAACAATCTCTCCTTCGGCTATCGGTTGGTCGCCGACTTCAACTGTCATTGGGCTTTCACAGGGCTTATCGAACTGAATGAGCACGCCAGGAACCAGCTTTGTCACTTGGTCAATCCGCATCGGCTGGCGCGCCAAAACCACGACGAGTGGCACGCGAATTCGCAGAACGCTTTGGCAGAAAGGCTTGAGCATGGATTGAGGTTTTAAATGTCGGTTTGCGAAAAGTTCATCCTACCGCCGCCCGAATTCGGGTAATGCTGCACTAATTCAGTGCTCGTATGCCGACTACTTTTTCTGCGGACCAGCGGCTCGCACCTGTTCTATCGTCGTCAAATATCCCGCGACTTGATAAACTCGGTAGATTGCCTGAGCTTGAATCGATGCTAGCAACTGTCGGCGCCCGAAAGAGAGAGTGTACACAATGACTATTGCACCTATTTTGCCATCATCTCCCGGTAAGCTACCGCTGAGCGACTACAAGCCGCTGGGCAACGCTGAGCTGTCCGCCAGGATTTCGGCTGGCCGCAAGAAGCTTGGCAAGAGCCTATTGATCCTGGGCCACCATTACCAACAGGACGAAGTGATCGAGCACGCTGATTTGCGCGGAGACAGCTATCAGCTTAGCCAGTTAGCCGCCGCCAGCACCGACTGCCGCACAATTATTTTCTGCGGCGTGCATTTTATGGCTGAGACAGCGGACATCCTCGCCAATCGCCCAGACAAGTTGGCAGAACGCAAAGGTCATCGCGTGGATGTGATACTCCCGGACATGGCTGCCGGTTGTTCCATGGCCGATATGGCGGCAATTCGTCAAGTTGAAGACGCCTGGGATCAGCTCGGCGAAGTCATCGATACGAAGCGACTGATTCCGGTAACCTACATCAATTCGGCGGCCAGCCTAAAAGCGTTTTGCGGAAAGCACGGAGGTATTGTTTGTACGAGCAGCAACGCGGCCGCCGTGATACGCTGGGCTTTTGAGCGCGGCGAGCGAGTATTCTTTTTCCCCGACCAGCATCTCGGGCGTAACACGGCGCTAACCATGGGGATCACCAACGCGCAAATGCCTGTGTGGGATCCCTACACTGAAGACCTGGGCGGAAACACGTCGGCAGCCATCGCCGGCAGCAAAGTAGTTTTGTGGAAAGGTCATTGCAGCGTGCATCAAATGTTCCGCCCCGAACATGTCGCTCAGTTTCGCCAAAAAATCCCAGGCATAAAAATCCTGGTTCATCCAGAATGCCCGCAAGAAGTGAATGACATCGCCGACCATTCGGGTTCGACAAGCTCAATCTTGCGAACGGTCGAGCAGGCGCCGCCCGGCACGAAGTGGGCCATTGGAACTGAATTGCACCTTGTCAATCGGATCAAGAAGGAGCACCCGGAACAGGAGATCCACTTCCTATCGCCAGTAGTTTGTATGTGTGCAACCATGTATCGCATCGATCTGGCCCATTTGGCCTGGACGATCGAGAACTTGCTCGAGGGAGAACTGGTCAATGAAATCGTCGTCGACGAGGACACCGCGCGTTACTCGCTCATTGCTTTGGAACGAATGCTGGAAGTCAACTAGGCTTTGTTTCTAAACCTGTTTCAACGAAGCTGCGTGTCTCCGAGAAACAGGTAATTCGTGAACACCGTGAATCGTGCTTAACCTCCATTGATGACCAACTGTCTGGCGAGGATAATTACTGCTCCTCAACTTCAGTCGTCCCCCTCTAATCCAAGGAACCCACCATGCGAATCGTTCGAAATTGTGCACTTTGGTTGTTGGTCAGCTCCCTGACAAATAGCCTGGTCATTGCCGAAGAGTATCTGACCGGCATCAAGTGGCAGCAGCCGCCGATCATACAGCCAGGGCAAACGAACGACGCGCCCCCATCGGACGCCATCGTGCTGTTTAATGGCAAGGATTTGAATAACTGGGAAAATGGTGAACGCTGGACCATCGAGGACGGTGTTATTTTCTGCGGCAAGGGTGTGATCACTTCCAAAGAAAAATTCGGAGACTGTCAACTGCATATCGAGTGGTCGGCGCCGACTGAAGTCAAAGGAAGCGGCCAAGGCCGAGGAAATAGCGGTGTGTTCATGATGGGCAAGTACGAAATTCAAGTACTTGATTCGTATGACAACGAGACTTACTTTGATGGACAAGCGGGTGCGATCTACAAGCAGACTCCCCCTATGGTCAATGCCATGCGCGCACCCGGGCAATGGAACGCCTACGATATTTTTTGGACCGCTCCGCGATTCAATGAGGATGGCACGCTAAAGTCACCTGCCTATATCACACTGGTGCATAACGGGGTGCTCTTGTTGAATCATTTCGCGTTGCTCGGCGACACACCATTCAATCGCCCACCTGAGTACAAACAGCACGCGGACGTTGGGCCAATCTCCTTGCAGGATCACGGCAACCCCGTACGATTCCGCAACATCTGGGTCCGCCCCTTGGTCGCTCCCCAGGGAGAGCAGGTTCGCGAACCTTTTTTGCGCAATGGAGATAAAGAAACTCCGATCAAGAAATAGTCGTTGATTCACTTTACGAATCGTTTCAAGCCGCATTTGTCGAGAGCAAGTTGCGGCTCAATTTTTGTAAGCCCCTCGCGCTCTGATGTAGATGCGGTGCAGTCCTGTCCAATTCGGCTTGGTCGCACAACTACATCGGCACACTGTTATGGACGGGCACTTTTTTATTAGGATAACGCAGCCTTGAATGCTCGATTTGTACTCCTCCCCGGCGATGGTATTGGACCAGAAATTGTTTCGCAAGCGCGCAGAGTGCTAGATGTCGTCGCTAGAAAATTTGGCCACAACTTTACTTTTGAGGAATGCCAGATTGGCGGCATCGCCATTGACGAAACCGGAGACCCATTGCCGCCTGCAACGGTAGATGCCTGCAAAAGCGCCGACGCTGTGCTGCTCGGTGCTGTGGGTGGCCCAAAGTGGGATGATCCCTCAGCCAAAACCCGTCCGGAAGCAGGCCTACTGCGCATACGCAAGGAAATGGGGCTGTTTGCGAACCTGCGTCCCATCACGCCTTTCGCGGAACTGCTGGATTCATCGCCATTGAAACGCGAAATCGTGGAAGGCACCGACATTCTCTTTTTTCGCGAACTAACTGGCGGAATCTACTTTGGTCCATCCGGCTGCGAGACACTGCCCGACGGGGGCGAGCGGGCTTTCAGCACCATGGTTTATGAGACCTTCGAAGTCGAGCGAATTTTTAGACTGGCTGCCGACGCGGCTCGCCTGCGCCGCAAGAAACTAACCATGGTCGACAAAGCCAACGTGCTCGAGGCCAGCCGATTATGGCGCCGTGTGTGTGCAAGAATCGTGCAAGAGGAATATCCAGATCTTCAATACGACGTAGTTCTAGTCGACGCGATGGCCATGCATTTGATCAGCCGCCCCACCGCCTATGATGTCGTAGTGACGAGCAACATGTTTGGCGACATCCTCACCGACGAGGCTTCGATGCTACCTGGTTCTCTGGGAATGCTTCCCAGCGCATCCATTGGTTCGTCCGGCCCAGGGCTTTACGAACCCATCCACGGCAGTGCTCCAGATATCGCTGGCAAAGGCATTGCCAACCCATTGGCAACAATTCTGGCCGCCGCCATGATGCTGAGACATTCGTGCAGTATGCTGGATGAAGCTGCAGCCATCGAATCGGCTGTTCAGAGAGTACTTGCTGCAGGCCATCGAACCGCCGATCTTGTTCGCGCTGGTTCCGCGTACCTAAACACTATTGCTATGACAGACAAAGTTATCGAAGCCATCGGTTAGCTGGATACGTCCGCGCACTCCGCCTCTCCGCGTTTTAAGATCTACTTCGCCGCTTCGAATCCCTGATGATTTTTAGCGACAGGAAAAAAAAACGCGGAGGATGCGGAGTTTTAAAGCCTAGCAGGCAGACAACGATATCTAGCTGCATTTAATCTTGGATGTTAACTACACCATGAAAGCCGTGAACGGCTACTGGATAACTAAGTCTCCGTTAACGCAGCACACTGCAGACCAAGTGGCTTGGTAGTCTTTACCGAGAGATAGAAGCATTTTCGCTTGGGACAACGGAGCCACAAAGAGTGTAACGGAAAATTAAGCGGCTGATGGAACGCCAACCAGTGGCAGATAAATGTCCGTAACTAGCTCTGCGGCTGGCGTGCAGCTGGGATCACTGCGGTAAATTTCAAACGTACCCACCTTGGATTGTTTTAGCTTTTTATAGCGGACAATTTGGTTGGCCACGCTCCAAGGATTGCCCAAATGTTCGTATTTGCCCACATGCTCGACGCGAAACGCAGTCACGCTCGGTAAAGCCCATGTCCTCAGTGGAGACTGCTGGGGAATAACTGCGCTCTCGGGAATCAGGTAGCCGACCAGGTAATCAAAAACGCCTCGCTTGATGTGGAACTTTGTGTAGACCGAGATCATCTCTCCGGTATCCACACCGAGTTGACTAAGTTCGCGCTTGGCCTGAATAACTTGCTGCGCCATAGCTGGACCAATTTCGTCCAAATTGCATGAGCCAGGAATTCCCGCCATTCGTATGGGCCCGACCGGCTGACATCCATGGTTTTGACAACACGAATGGATGGCTCCAGTTTCCAACAGGTCGCGGATCATCAACAAGCCACGGCGGTAGTCCATTCCAATAAAGGTTTTCATCATGGGGATCATCCAAAACAAAAACCAGGGCATCGACGCATCCATGTTCCAGACCAATTGCGTCCCGGCACTGTCTGGCTGAATTTGAAACGACGTGCGACAGGTCGTCTTAAACGGTTTGAAGAATTGCAGCTCGTCGTCGATCAACTTCTCGGGAACCAACTGCCGATGGGTCAACTGACCTTCCCCGGTTACCTCTCCCTTCCATGCATAAGTCGATCCGGTCGATGCCGAATCGGTAGAGACGTCGACTTGTGCCCCCGGCTCCGCCAACAACCAGGGCGACCAGGTCGTCCAGGTTGCGTAGTCTGCGAGCGAATCGTAAACCTGTCGCGGGCTGGCTTTGATACCAATCGACCGAGAAACCTGATAACGAGGCATAACCATCAAGCCTTATGCTGAAGGGAACAACTTACGCATTTCAAGTCACTTCTATCACGTCATGGAACGCTGGAGATTTTAAACGACCGACGCTACTTATGATGCTGGGGCAGCGCGTGGTTCGATTGCAAAAAGCTGAGTAGGTCGGAAAGCTCCTGCTTGGTTAGCACGTTGATCAGCCCCACGGGCATGGAAGACAACCTCGACTCGCTGCGCAATTCGATGTCGGACTTCTTGAGGGTGGTCACGATCTCAGGTGTAAGCAGATTGGAGAGGATTCGTACCTCGGATTCATTTTCGCTTTGAATAACCCCGGTCACCACCTGTCCGGAATTCAATAGAAACCGAAACGTGCGATAACGCTCGTTTATCTCGGAGGAGGGATCGATGATTTGCTGCAGCAGGCGATCCCCGCGATATCGCTTAGTGACATCCGACAGATCGGGGCCCAAGTTAAGTCCATGTCCATTGAGTTGGTGACACTGTTCGCATTTGGCCTTTTGAAACGCCTGCATGCCTCGCATCAACGTCAGCTCGTCGGTACTCGTGCCAAGGTCAATCAAGTCGCGCATCTGCCATTCGCGGACGATTTGAGGTTGTACTTCAGCGAGTAGCTGCTCAGCTTGCTCAGCATCGTTGGCAACAACCATATTTCCTTTCATCACCACCCAATGCCCAGGAAAAGTGCACACAAACGGATATATTCCCGGCTTCTCCGGAGCAGCAAAACGAAGCACATGCACTTGTTTGCGACGCGTCGGCCCAATCATAGGCGCGGCTTGTAAGATCAACGACTGCTTTTCGGGAGGCACAAAATCTGAATTGGCATTGGCGGGATCGCGGGCCATTTCATTCGCCGCCATACCCACTTCCTCAAGTGTTCCGGGAGTCAGAATCAACAGATTGTGGTCCGTCGCATCTGGATTGGTGAATACAATCTTCACCGGTTGCGAAGGCTGTACATGGAACTGTTCAACCGTGTACTTCATGCGTTCGGGAACGCAGCCAATGTTGACAACGCGCAGAGTCTTCTGAAGATCGAATTGGGCTTCGCTGGCGTTGGGCGACGGTTCTTCGAACGCGCTATTGCGTTTGGAAGTCCCTAAAAATGTCTTGACCTTTTCATAGGTGGGGTTATTTTCCCAATGTTGCTTGAGCGATTCAGAGCCCAACGCGCAAGTGATCGCATAATCCAAGTGCCCGCCGCTGGGATGCTTTAAGACATCGAGCATCGCGTCCAATGCTGCGGGAGTTCCCATATAAGTCGCAGCGATCGCGGCTTGCATGCGCACAATGGCGCTGGGATCGTTTGCTGACACTTGCAATAGCGCCACGCTGTCATTCAAGTGCGAATGCCAAAAACGCAATTGCTCCGTGGCTGCAGCCCGAGCCAAATGATGTTCACAGACCAGGAGTTCTCGCAATAGGTCAAGATTGGTCGCATCGATGCCACGGTAGAGCCAAACAGCCTCTAGCTGATGTTGTCGAAAGCGCACATCGTCTCGACTGATCTGTTGAACCCACGCGTCTAAGGCTTTCTTGACGAGTTGCGGATCGCGGTCGCGCAACTCGCGTTTAGCCCAATAGCGTACACGATACTCGGGGCGCTTTAGCAGATCGAGCAGTTCCTCGATGGAGGCATCTGCGATCTTGGGTGGTTCCTGAAGTGGCATTCCTTTTGCAGTCACGCGCCAGATGCGACCGGAATGGCGATCGCGGCGTTCATCGCGCAAAGAGTACTGGGCGTGGCCCTTGATGGGGTTATACCAATCGCAAACATAAAACGCCCCGCGGGGGCCGAAGCCCACATCGACGGGAATGAAGCTGAGATTTCGCGAAAATATCAAATCGCTCACGTACTCTTCTTCGAAACCAAAATCGTTTTCCCGCCATCGATGAATTTCGATGCGGTTGGTCGGCTTGTAGCGGGCTTTGATGAATCCACCCTGAAGCTCTGCTGGAAAGCTCGCAAAGTCGACGAAGTCTTGGCCGCATGTTCCCGAGTAGGCTTGCAGCCCGTCGGGCTTGGGATGCTGGCCTGGATAGGCCGGATCCAACGCATGAAACGCTGCGGCGTAGATGGGGTGACTTGCGACGTGTTGTCCCCAATCATCAAAGGTCACTCCCCAAGGATTGGTGCTCGGATAAGTTCCAAAACTCGTCAAGCGTTGCGTCTCGGGGTCAAAGCGGAACCAACCGCTGTTTTGTTGGCGGACTGGTCCATAAGCAGTCTCGACTTGCGAATGATGAAATATCGACTCCCTAAAAATCAGGTCTCCGTCCGGCGTCCATACGAAATCATGCAGCGCATGGTGCGAATCTTCCGTACCGAAACCCGTTAGTAATCGAGTCCTAACGTCCGCCCGATCGTCGCCGTCGGTATCTTTGAGAAAGGTCAAATCGGGCATCTCGGAAATGTAAACGCCGCCATTTCCGAACTCAAACGAAAGCGGAATATGCAGGTCTTGCGCGAACACCGTCGACTTATCCGCTTTTCCGTCGCCGTCGACGTCTTCAAGAATGACTAGTTTGTCATTCGGTTTATTGCCGGGATAGACGTGCGGGTAGGTCGTTGAACAGGCAACCCACAGACGTCCCCGCGAATCCCAACGCATTTGGATCGGTGCAGCGATATCGGGAAATTCCTCTTCACCAGCGAACAGGTTGACCTCAAATCGCGGATCGATGTCAAATTCTTTTAGTTCGTCAGCGGCTGTCAGCCAAGTGTTGGCCCCACGCTCCTCTTTCGTTTTGGGCAACGCAGGCAGATTCGAATCGTCTACATCCACGGCCGATTCGCCTTGAGCCATTCTCCAAATCGCCGCTTCACGATTGGCAACCATCATGTCGAAATTCCGCATCGCTGGCAGAAAGTCGAGGTAGCCGTAACTCTTATTACGATCTCCGGTGTAATAGAATGTATTGCAGGGTCGATAGCGGCGAAAGTACTGTGCATCCTTATCCACAATCGCAGCGCGCAGGCTGGGATCTATAGTGGGTGCTGGCCGCGAAAATAATTGCTCAAATAAGGTCTTGGCAAACAGCTCGTAACCCGCTTCGTTGAGATGGATGCCATTGACGGTCAGGTCGTCTCCGGGACTCTGCATCGCTGCTTTCGTCGACGTGTAAGCATCAACAAATCCCACTCGTTGCTCTCCCGCAATTGCTCGCATGGCATCTAAATAAAGTTCTATGCGTGGGTTGTTCATGGTCGCAGCGGGTACTCTTGGCAAATCCTCATTGGCAATCGGTGAAACCAGTACAATCCGTGGCGAGCCCGAGCCACTGAAGGACTTGGAACGCAATTCGGATAAAAACGTTCGCAGTCGCTCCTCGAAGAGCGGCAAGCCCTCTTCTCCAGCGAACGATTCATTGAAGCCAAACGCGGCCAAGATCACATCCACTTTTTCATGCAACAAATGTTGCTCTAAGTCGGCGAAATTAGCTGGGCGAGGTTGGATGTCGATCGCGTCGGCCGACCAGGACAGATTGCGGACAACAATTTTGTGTTGCGGAAATCCCTGTTGAAGTAGCGTCTCGAAATGCCCGTAGTGCTGACTGCGATCGAAGAGCGTATTCCCAATCAGTGCCACGCGTTCTCCAGGAAAGAGCTGCAAGGGCAACGTGGTTTCGCTTGGCGGCGACGGCGGAGCGTGCGGTGCCGTCGCTTGATAAATGCCGTACGCGGCCAACTCTGGATCGAGCAGCTCGTCTCCCTGTTGAGCGACGACATTATGTTTGGCGTCAATCGGGGTCTGCTGGGTTGCCTTGGCTCGGGGCCGCTTAGTTTTGCTCTGTGCCTTAGCAAACTCGGCGACGCAACTCATCAGCGCCATTGCGGATAGTAAACACAAACAATGTCGGAAAAACATGGGTGGTTCCTCAGGGCTGAAGTTAGGTTATCGCCAACCGGCCTTCGGTAATTCCACTACCACAGAATTTGCTATCGTCCAGCACGAATTGATTTGGCAATTGTTGGAGAGTTGCTGTGAGCAGGGACATTTTGAGAAGACGCGGGCTTCGAGGCTGGCGTGTTTCTTGGGGTAGGCGGAGGAATTGTAACATCATTGAATCCGGCCAGCTCATTCGCAAGCTCGCGCAAACCAAGTAAAGTCAATTTTTGTCGCTGAATACGCAACAAGCCTTGGCTTTGCATCTCACCCAGGACCGTTGTAACCGTTTCCCGTGTCGCTCCAATGATGGAAGCCAGATCTTGGTGGGAAAGCCTGATTGTCAACTCAATCCCAGCGGTGGTAGCATTGCCGTATTGCTCTGCCAAGTCCAAGAGCAACTGTGCAAGCCGCTCGCGATTGCTGCGAAACAGTAGACTTCTCAAACGCCGTTCAACACGCTTACGGCGCAAGCCGATCAACTTAGTGACACTGAGCGCCAAATTGGGCGATTCTTCCATCAGCTGCCGCAGCTGATCGCCGGGAAGCAAGACCACCGTCGAGTTATGTACTGCTTCTGCGCGCTCTTCGCGCTGGCCGGACTCGACGATCGCCAACTCGCCAAACAGCTCCCCTGGTTCGACAAAGTTCAAGATGCTTTGCTTGCCCTCTGGCGTTGACGCACAGATTCGCACACGTCCCTCTGCGACCAGAAATGCCGCATCGGAAAGATCGCTGGGTAGATATATCGAGCAACCCTTGGGAAATTTACGGATCAGCGCTCGCTGTTCCAACGCTATCAACTGCGCCTCATTTAGCCGCTGAAATAGCGAGCAGTTTCGCACATGCCAAAACATCTGCGCCATGTTACTCTCGCCTTTCCTCATACATTTCGGTGCTACCCAAGCAACCCGATTTGGCACACAATTCTCCGCAAATTACCTGCACTAGTTTAGCACAAGCTCAACCCCATAGCGCAGGTCTGCAGAGCAGGAATACGAACAATATTCTCAAACCACAAAGTCTGGCTACTGGGCTCTGTCCGGCAGCCCCGTGGCTTGCAAGCTACCTGTGGTTGTTGAAGCCCGCGAAGGAGTTGCTTAGCCACTGCGCGAGGTGGAGCCTCGATGACAGTGCGTGCGAACGAACCGTTCACGGCTTTTGTGGAACAATCTACATCCAAGCTAAATGCAGCTAGCTCTCGTTGATCGCCTGGCAGGCTTCAAAATCTCCGCGTTCCTCCGCGTGTACGCGTTTGTTGCACTCCGCAACAATCGTGAAGGATGATGCTCGGTTTCTTAGCGAACTGCGGTACATGTTGAAATTGCTGCCCAATCACCACATCAGACTTTGTGCAACCGATTTTTAAACGGGGGCACTTTCTATAACACGTTGGTAATACTGGAGGAACTGCGCTACCACGACATCGTGACTGAATTTTTGACAAACCTGCTGTCGAGCGGCGTGTTGCATGCTCGCAATGGCCCGAGGGTCGTTCAGTACCGATCGCAACGCACCAGTCAGCGCACCGCGCTGTGACAGGTCTAAAGCCATGCCGCCCGGCCCAACCACCCAGCTCATCACGGGATGATGATGTACGATGCAGGGAACGCGGCTGGCCATGGCCTCTAGCAAAACGGTCCCAAACATCTCGAACAAGCTCCCATGAATCAACAGCTCAGCCATGCGGTAGAGCTCGGGCATGCGATTCCTCGGAAACTGTACCAAAAATCGCACACGATCACCCAGTCGCTGAGTTCCATACTGTACGAGCTCAGCGGTGTCGTGCTCTCGACCACCGGCTATAACCAAAACCAGAGGTAGGTCTGGCTGGAGCTCCAGCAGCTGGGCTACCTCGTCGATCAAATAATCAACTCTCTTATGCGCCTTCTTGATTGCGGAGGCGACCAGCAAAACCGTTGCCTCCGGTGGAATCGCTAGCTCCATGCGCATGGCCGAGCCGTCACCGGAAGTGAATTGCCGCATATCGATGAAGTTCGGTATCATCGTCGACGCTGGTCGCTCAGCTCCATGGACCAGCGCTTCGGCCTGATGCCAAGGAGCAACATGCTGTAAATATTCAACCCTTCGCAATAGACTGGTGGGCTCTTCCGTAACATGCCCCAAGATGGTTCTGGCAGAACATAGCCGCATGTGCCTCGCACGCTGCATCAATAAAGCGAGCTGCGGATCCTGTACGTGCAATATGTCGACCGGCTGTTGGCGAAGCAACCGAATCAGGTTGAAAGCGAAGGTGGTTTGTTCGAGTCCATAACCTGAACCGAGGCCTAAGCGCCAGCCCAAAGCGTGGGGAAGCCAACGAAACACGCGGCGATTGGCAGGCGAATTGCGAGTCCAACAGGGGACCACTCGTTCATAAGGCATTTCGGCACGGCCCGCGCCCTTGCAGAGCATTACGTGTTCACCTCGCTCCGCTAAGGCGTGTCCCAGATCTTCGGCCCACGCTTCGACGCCTCGTCGAACATGCCCCAGGCCAGAGGACGCGATGCAGATCTTTAGGCCATGGTTGTCCCTGGCTGAGGGTGCTGCGCTGCGGCGACTTGAAGAAACCGCGGATGGCTGACCGATTGCTGTGCTCATAGTTTTCTTCGGTTTAGAACGGTACGAGCTGTCCTAGCAGAGCATGCCGCCGGTCGTGCGCGGTTTTTTGGAGCACTACACAACGCCCTTCGATTCCCAAGTCGCTCGATCGCAACACAAAATCCATGCGAACGATTCGCTGCAGGCGTGGTGAACGCTTTACCAGCCCACGCACGAACTGGGTGAGCAGGCGAGGTCTACCGCACTCGGGTTCAATGACTACTCCCGTTGGATAGACACAATACGCGCAGTTGGCTAACGCGAAGCGGATGACGTGGTTGACAGCTGGCCAATCGGAGTCGTCAAAAGCAATGAGTCCTCCGACGTCCAAAATACGATCGATATTCATGAAATCGCACAGGACATAATCCATTAAGTGGCTGCCATCGATAAAGGCGAACTGAAATCGTTCGCCTGCCTCATCAAGATCCGGCAGCGCCCACTGCGAGCGACGTGGGTCGAGCGATACAAGGTCCCTTAGCCCCGCCCGCTCAAGTGTAACCATGCCGACGCTGCGCCAATCGGTATGCTGGAAAGGATCAATCGCCAAGTGCATCCCGCATTCAATTTCGCGCAATGCCGTAGCGATATATAGCGCCGAAATACCATTCGCCAAGCCTACTTCCAGCGAGCGCTGGGGGCGCAAATGACTTACCAGGCTGTACAGCAGGTCGCCCTGCTCCGGCGGAATGTAAGTCTCCAGCGGCTGTTGCTGGCCATCCGCGTCGAGCAAACTGCGGGACGCGAATACGTCGTCAATAAAAGCAGATCGAGTCCGCCGAACATGAAAGCCATCGTGCGACGAAGTAGAGTGCAGAGCACCGGATGCGTTTAGCCCACAGGCGGGCTTGGAGAGCGACGTAAGCATGAGAAAGCCAGCAAGGATGCTACCAATGGCCCCCCCGAACCGAACTCTGGTTTAGCTATCTTCGCGTCATGCAGTCAAGCCCGATTTACTCGCGGTTGTCTCCTCGGGCGCCCATCAGACGAGGAATCCCAATGGTCCGGTTGTACTCGAGCTCGAATAAAAATTGCGAATATTGGGTAGTACATCAACTAGCGAGCTGTCATTGGGCAAACCGAACCAGCGGGCCAATTCTCCGTTGTATTGATCAACTGCCGTGGTTGGAATTAGCCTTCCGCGTCCCATATCGAGCGAATTATTGAGGGCCAGCGAAGTCGGGTAGCTGCCATAGACTTTGCCTCCTTTGACCGGGCCACCTACGACGAGATGGTTTCCACCCCAACCATGATCGCTTCCGTCGCCATTGGAGCTCAATGTGCGAGCAAAATCTGATGCGGTAAAGGCTACCACATTATCCTGCACACCTAACTGCACCGTAGCATCGTAGAACGCCTTGAGGGCTTGGCTAACTTGGGGGAGCATGGTGTTTTGCAGATTCAGCAAATTGCTATGGTGATCCCAACCGCCGATAGACACAAAGAATATTTGCCGCGACTGCCCAAGCGTAGAGCGAGCTCCAATTGTTTTGGCAACCATTTGCAACTGATTGCCGAGACTAGTAGTAGGGAACACAACGGGAGCAAGATTTATGGCGCTGGTTGCAGCGTTGAAGTCAATCGCAGCCTGGATACTGTCCTTGCGGATCCTAGCATAGGATTTCTCTAACAGGTCGCCATAGGTCTGCGAGAGGGCATCGTTGGTAAACCGAGTGAACATTCCATCTTTACCAGTACCCGTATTGGGAAATCCGCTCAGCGTGCTAGCGCCACTGGTTTGCACAACATAGGGCACGACATTCGCGCCCGTCTCGAAAAGGTTCAATGAACCCAGAGCAATATTCATGGCAATAGCTGGATGCGTATTAGCGGAATCCGTCATCATGTCCGCCATACGACCGGCCCAACCAGTGAGTTGCGTGCGAGATTGGGGAACAGAAGTCTGCCAGTGCTGCACCAAATCGGAATGGGAATACAACCCAAGCGGCTTGGGGACTTGGTTGTAATTCTGCTTGGTGGTTGGAACTACCAGGCTTCCGACATTGGCTACAAACGTCGCTTTGCCTTGATTATACAAGTCGCGAATCTCGGGCATCCCCTGATGCAAGCCGAGTTTTCGTCCTTCTGTGTTGATCTCGAGCAACTGTGCCTGGGGCAGCGCCAGATTTCCGCGCACCGAGGTATAGTCGGTGTACTCCGTGCCCTCGAAGGGAGTGAGGATATTGTACGAATCAATACCACCTAACAGAAAAACGCAGACCATCGCCTTATATCCGCTGGTATCGCCTCCTGCAGCTACTGCGGTGTTCGTTAGTTTGAGATTAACCAACGTCGAGAGTAGCGAAGTGGAACTGAGCGCTCCACAGCCACCAGCAAATCGTAAGAATGAACGACGATCGAGCGTGGGGAAGCAATTGTTCAGACTGTTGTTTTTCATTTTGATAACCCTAGTTTGGTAGAGAAGTTTTTTCGGGATCGTTTGGTTATTCAACAATCATGAAGGCCGGTGAAGTTAAGACACCAAGAATTGCCGCGTGAGCGCGGTTGGTCGGCGTTGTCGAAGCCGTTGGACTGGCCACATTCAAGGCGTTTACAAGTGCTTGCCGCGTCTGATCGGACATCGTTCCACAGCAGAGCGTCTGGTCGAGATAAGCGGCTAAAGCACTCGGATTCGAAGCGAGCGTTTTCTCTTTGGAGAAATCATAGGTGATCGTGCAGCGCAGATTGCCCGCCGCTGTGTTATTGATCAACGTATGAACGGTATTCTCGTTATAGACGTCTGAACGAAAACGGTTGGGAGTCCGGTTAGCGATAACCGCATCGAGCAACTGAAACTCTGGCGCGGCTAGTACGCCGCCAGGAATATTCTGTGAGCCGTAGGTTTCCGTGAGGTCGCCGGACGGCTGATAGGAGGGAGTGTAAAAGTTGAAAACTGTGGGTGATCCATAGGGAAACTGAGTCCAGTTGCTGCTGAGCGTCGGCAGAGCGAACCAACCGTTGATATAGTTTGTGCTTCCATAACGTCGGAGAAAGTGGGTGTAAGCGATGACGGGCTCTTGCAATCGACTGCGTTCTGTGCCTTCGCCATTTACCTCCAGCCGCCACGGAGCCGAACGACGAACCATGCGAATCCCATCCCAGGCCTCTTGATCGAGCAATATTTCTTTGATGACGGCCTTTAGATCACCGCGCACGCCTTGACCATTATTATTGAACACGCTGACGACCCGCCGCAGATAGCCTTTGGAAGGATTGGACCGCACAAATCGCTGGATTAGTTTGTGGCAAATAAACGGTCCACAATTCGGGTGTGCATAGATATTGTCTAAGCCGGCATTGATGTCTTGAATGCCATCCACACCACCGGGCAAAGTCACGCCCTTCAATACCCGTTTGGCAGTCGTATCATGGAAGGCTTGGTACATGATCATCGGCTCTTCGAAATTGACCGTACCATTGGAAATGGTTGTACTTCCTGCATAATTGAGCCCTGTAAATAGCTTCGCAAAACTCTCGATGGTTGTATTGTCGTACGTCGGAATCGGATTGCCGACGACGTCGGTGATTTGCGTTCCGTCAGGATTTAATTCGTACAAACCGATCGAGAATAGCTGCAACACTTCCCGCGCATAATTCTCGTCGGGAAAGGTCGTGGCTGTGGCCTTGCGATTGCGTAAGTGGCTGAGCCAAACGCCCATAATTGGATGAAAGGTCACCTTACCCAACACATCGCGATAGGTCGCAAAGGAATTATCCAAGAGCATGTCGTAGTAATTGGACATGCCGAGCCACTGTGCGCGACCAGTTTTTCCAGCGACTTCGCTATTGAAATTGGACCCCGTCTGGCCGACTACGACAATCTGCATCAGCGCCCAGGCCATTCTTTGTCGAAGTTGGTCCTCGGCCGTAACTGCGTTGTGCCACCAGGCTTGGTAGCGATATCGACTGACATTGATGTCAGCTTGCGTCGGACTCAGGTTGTCGGCCAGTACCATGCTCTCTGCCAGGTTTTCATGGTATGTAACAGGCAAGGAGAACTGGCGATCGATCCATTCCTCAGCGGCTTGCAACACGCCGATCTGAGACATACGTGCGGCCAGCGCGTCGATCTCGGAATCTTTCGGCCCGAAGGTCGCATGTTGTAGAAACTGCGTCGCTCGTAAGCGAACTAGCAGATCGTTTAATTCAGCTCGGGTTGCAACTTCGAAAGTTCCTGCGACCAGCTGCGAAGACAATCCAAGCATCAACCCTATCGCGGCCAGAGCTGCCCAAAATCGCAACATAGTACTTCCCCTTTTTTTCCCGAAGAGACGATAAATCACGGTTGGCAAGGCTGAGACCGTAGTGATCGTTAACTGGTGCCACTGTCGCCAGACAGTGGAGAAGCCAGGCTTTAATCTGGTCCACTGCTTGGCAGCGCGTGGCTACTTCTTAGCTACACTGCACTGACAGAACATGCGGAACCAACCGGTTGATAACTATCTAGTGAACTTTGATTAGAAGATCCTGACAAGGCATTTCAAACTATCTGATTGCCAAATCTCTGTCAACGAAAAAGCTAGGAAGACAGCTGCCGCTACTCAGTTCAGGTGGTGAGGCTGCCCTTGAGTGAGCAATTTTGAGACTCTTCCATTAGTCGGCTGGACTTTGCGTTGTCCGTCCTGCTAATCAAGTAATCGCAAAATCTGAACAGCGGTATTTCGAACACTCCGAGGAAAAGAGTAATGCCGAGCTCGCGCACGGTGCGGAGTTGCTTGAAAGGGATGGGCCCAATTTTGTTCGTGCTTGCGTCCGTAGCAACCGCAGGCTGCCATCCACTTTCCCCCAAAACCATCGACTCAACCCAACTCTACACATGCCCACAATTGCTGGACGAAAATCCACAAATCCAACGCGGGGAACCGCGCAAGATTATCGATGGGATTGGATGGGTCTGGGGTATACCCGGCAAACTGTTGCTATGGGACCGTCGTGTTGATAACCACAAAATTAGCGTGGAGACTGAAGCGGCAATTGCGGGCTATCTGGTCGCCAATGAGCTAGACACTGTACGCGTGCGGTTGAATCAGTATCGCCCCGGTGAAGATTGGAGTCGTTTAGCACGAAACAAGAGCGTGGGTGCACCGTGGCGCTATACTATAGGTACGCTTAGCGTACTGGGGGAAACGCTCATTCCAGGACGGCTATTTGGTGGTGACCATTACAACCCTTTCACCAATACGGTGCACATCTACTCCGATGTTCCAGCTATTGCCTTGCATGAAGGAGCGCATGCCAAGGATTTTGCGAGGCGCAAGTGGAAAGGCACGTATGCCGTCACCTACTTGCTCCCCATAGTGCCGCTATACCACGAATCGGTTGCAAGTCGCGATGTGGTTGCCTATGTAGACAGTCTAGGCGATATCGAACAACAAGCTGCAGCGCGACGCATGCTTTACCCGGCCTACGGAACCTATGTAGGTAACGCTGCCGGTTATTGCCTACCCAGCTATAGCTTTCCAATCTACTATGGCGCAGTCGTGGCTGGTCATTTTTGGGGAAGGCACGAAGCCCGCCAGGTCCTGATGGAAGCCGACGCCACCCAAGTGCTGCAGTATTAGTACCTTTATGCTACAGATGCAGAAATGAGCTGCGATGCTGCTGGCTAAACTTTTTTTCTCGGCTATTTAACTTGATTTTACAATTGGAATTACTGTGACACCAACTGCCCCGTTGACCGCGCCAGCACTCGACTTTTCCAAAAACGCGGCCCTGAAAGTGGCTTTCGACGCCGCAGTGGCTGGAGCCCGGATTATTGTCGATTATTTTCATCGCGGCGTGGCTATGCGGAGCAAGGCTGATGAAGCGTCCTTTAATCTGGTTAGCGATGCCGATGTCGAATCGGAACAAGCCATCGCGCGGGTGATCCATGCGAGTTTCCCCTCCCACGCTATCCTTGGCGAAGAGGAAATGAGCGGGTGCGCGACGGCAGAACATCTATGGATCATCGATCCCCTCGACGGAACCAACAACTTCGCCCATCGTATACCGCACTTCGCAGTCTCAATTGCCTATTACCACCACGGCGTGGCGCAGTGCGGCGTGGTGGTCAACCCGATCCGCGAAGACTGGTATTGGGCTACGCGCGGCGGCGGCGCTTACCACAACGGCCAGTCGATGCATGTGAATTCGCAGTCGAGCCTGGATCAAGCCATGATTGGCTGCGGCTTTTATTACGACCGTGGCGCGATGATGGAATGTACCTTGGCAGCCATTCACGCTTTTTTTAAACAGCAGATTCACGGCATCCGTCGATTTGGTACTGCCGCTTTGGATCTCTGTCATGTAGCCGATGGTTTGTATGGAGTGTTCTTCGAGTATCAGTTAGCGCCATGGGACTTTGCGGCAGGGCGGTTGATTTTGGTGGAATCAGGCGGAGAAATCACCACTGGCCGAGGCACTCCATTGCCGCTGGAAAAAACTAGCGTCTTGGCTAGCAATTCCCGACTGCACGCGGAAGCCCTCAGGATCGTGCTGGGCAATCACCCATAGCATCTAGCTTCTAGCAACGAAAGCGATCTTGCGTTTCGCGTGCCAACTTTCGTATGACCGTTGTTATGTCGGTAAACCGCTTCCATCCCACTTGCCCCAGGAAACGCTAGCACCCATGTCTGGACATTTAGCTTTTTCGGGAATGTTGCTTGTGTTGATTGCAATGATTCCATCTACTTCCTCCCGTCTCTGCCACCCATGCCAAGCGCAAGACACCGTAGCTCCGCCGCAAGCTGGATTTCGCGTTGCAACCGATGTGTTTGTTGGCAACGAGAAAGAGCCCCGCCAGCAGACGCTAACTCTTTTCTCGGGCGGTGTCGCATACGACATTTCTTACGACGACCCTAGTCAAATCACGATGATCGATCCCGCTCGAGATCGCATTGTGCTTCTAAATAAAACTACCAAAACGCAAACTTCGATCGACCTTAAGGAACTGTACAAGTACATCGAGTCGGCCCGTAACCAAGCCAAAGCCTCCAAATTAGCTCCTTACCTACTGGGGGCCGATAAGATCGAGGTGACGGATCACGCTGTCACTGTCGGTGACAGCGTGTTGCAGTATGCGTCGACTTTGCAGCAGCCTCGCGACGAACAAATGGCGGAACAGTATCTCAAGGTGGCCGATGCATTGATTCTGCTCAACGGTAGAGATTCTGGGATTCCACCATTTGCCAGGCTGAGCCTCAATCGTGTAGTAGCCGAGAAGAAGTCGCTACCCGAAGAGATCGTGCGCACGACCAGCAACGGCAAACAGACAGAAGTTGTTCGCTGCCGACTTTTGACCAATTGGCGGCTTTCTAAAGACGACGAGAACCGCATCGCGGAAATTGGAAAGATGCTCGTCACTTACGAGCCCGTTAGCGGAGCTCAATTCAAGTAATACTCGTGCGTCCTATTTGATATAAATCCTGGGTGTTGCGCTATCGAATAAAAGCTATCTACCGATGTCTGTGTTGATTTTTGAAGATGCCATCGTTTCGCAGTTGACTCCGATCACCACCGCCCGCGCCGCTTGTTGCGTTACGGTGGGCTCCTACCGCTTGCTCGATCTACTCCAGCCACTCGAGACCGAGCTTGTAGCCTGGATGCGCAGTTATCTACGTCCGTTGTCGGGAATCGAGTGGCCACAGCTAAAGCATGTAGATGACGAAGCACTACCGGTGGATCGCGGACCAGCATTGATTCTGAATGCGCGAGTGATCCCCAGTGTGGAGTCGCTCAAAACAATCCAGCAGGTACTTTCTAGTCCGAAAGATGAGACGGGGATTGTCTGGAGTGGAGATCAGGTTGCTGCGATCGTGAGACCTGGATGGACATGGGATTATCTTCGATCCGCTGCGGGCGCCGGTATCGAATCTCTATTGCTGGCTGCGCATGCTCTTCCTCAGCTCGACTACAAGCTATCGCTGTTTTCCTTTCCGCATGAGGTGATTGCTGCCAACATGCGAGTAATACGCGAGAACTTAGAACATCGCGTTGCAGTCGGCGAATATCAACAGATGCAAGACGGTGTGTTCATTGCACCAGGCGCCAAACTAGGGCAGTTCGTCTTGACGGAAACGGATTCTGGGCCAATCGTTATCGACAGAGATGCTGCGATTGGTCCGTACACGTTGTTGCGCGGACCGATTTATATCGGCCCCAAGGCGCGCATACTGGAGCATGCCGCCATCAAAGATGCAGTTTCGCTGGGGCATACAACGAAGATTGGCGGCGAAGTGGAGGCGTCCATCGTAGAGCCCTATTCCAACAAGCAGCATCATGGATTTCTCGGCCATAGTTATTTGGGCAGCTGGATTAACCTGGGAGCGGGAACCTGCAATTCCGATTTGAAAAATACCTACGGCACGGTCAATATGGAGTATCCCTTTGGCAAGGCGGCTACCGGGATGCAATTCCTAGGGTGCGTGATGGGAGATTATAGTAAAACAGCCATTAATACCGGCATTTTCACTGGAAAAGTCATCGGGGTGTGCAGCATGATGTATGGATTCGTGACCAGCAACGTCCCCAGCTATGTCAACTACGCTCGCCTGTTTGGGCAAATGACAACTCTTCCTCCTGAGGTTATGATTGCTACCCAGCAGCGCATGTTTTCCCGTCGGAAGGTAGAACAGCGTCCCTGCGATATGCAATTGCTCCACGACATGTATCGACTCACTCAACATGAGCGAGATCGCTTTGGCGACGCGCTCGGATTCTAAGGCCATAATCACTTGTCGCTATCGAGTTTCCGAGCGCGGAAAAGATTTCTGGTTTCGCTTTGCTTGGTAATCTGCTATGCCCCACGGTGAAGGTCTCTGCTCATTATGCGGACTAATGTGCTCACTCGACGAAGTGACAGTCGACAACCACACCACGCAGGTGACATCGCTGTGTTCGCGTCGAACCAAGTGGCTTAGCCAACCCAGCGGACTAAGCCTGTCTGGCCGCCCACGCGGCATAGAGACCGTTGCCAGACAACTCACTCAGCTATTTGGCCGCAATCAAAAACCGTTGATCTGGATTGATGCCGCTGACGTGAACACGGTTCGCGCTGCGGTTCAATTGGCGCAAACCGCCCACGCAACTATCCACGTCGGTCAGAGTACAGGCAGCCGATCGGCACATCGAATTTTGACTACGGAAGGGTGGATCGGTACGTCGTTGGCCGAGGTCGCAACGCACGCAGATCTGATAGTTACCCTAGGAACCAGCATTCTGTCAGAGGCTCCCCTGTTGCGAGCCAGATTTCTTGCACCGGCCATCGATAATCGACAGGCGGAATGGTGCCACATCGGCGACGATCCTAGCTGCACCAGCGGAGCTACTGCCTTCGTTCATTGGCCGCGATCGCAGTGGTACAAACAGCTCACCGAACTTCTATTGAGTTTACAACAATCGCCCGGCGAGGACAGGCAGGAGCCTGGCTTGAAGAGGGAGCAAGCGGGGCGTGCGCTTCTCGACAAATTGCGACGGGCAAAGTCTATCGTCTGGTTGTGGGATGCTGAAGAATTCTGTGATTCGATCGATGAGCTGTGCATTCGTCGACTGCTGGGCATAGCGCGTCAGCTTTCGCTACATACACGTTGTTCGCTTCTTCGCTTGGATGCCCAGGTTGGGCGAATTACAGGCGAAGAAACACTTTTGTGGCTCACGGGTTTTGCACCAACGGCTAGTTTTAATGGCCAGTCTTGGAGGTGCCCTCAACATTTGGAGCGTACCAGGCTGGAGGACTGGCAGCGTGACTTTGATTCCATACTGTTGATCCGAACGGTACCTACGCCCACTCCATTGCCGCGATTGCTTGCCACGCATTACCTGCTGCAGCACTATGAAGCGAAGCCCGTAGGTACCACCATAAATTCAGTCACGCCCGTCGGCTGCGTGGGAGTTGACCGTCCTGGGCATTTATGGCGTGGCGATCGAGCAACGGTCATGCTGTGCGGAGCAACAACACGGCAAACTGACTCTACGTTGCTCGCGGCAGACAATGTATTGCTGCGAACGCGCCAACTGTTAGTGGGCGAGGATTGCGATGCTAATTGAACTGCAAAATGCAACGCTGGTAGATCCCTTGCATCCGAAAAACGGACTGCAAACAAGTCTCGTCATTAGCGATGGCAGATTCGTCGCATCACCACGCCAGCCCGAGCAAGCCGATGAGACGATCGATCTAGGTGGTGACCTGGTGTTTGCCGGTGGCATCGATATCCACACGCACATTGGTGGCGGGAAAGTGAACCTGGCACGGTTACTGATGCCGCCACCAACGGATGGACGCGAACCAGCGTTATGGTCGACTATTCGCACAGGTCAGCTTTATAACCAAATGGGTTACACCGCCTGCTTTGAACCCGCCATGTTACTCTCGGGAGCTCGGCATACGCATCTCGAGTTAGCCGACACACCCGGATTGGATTCGGGAGCCTATGTCGTTCTGGGAAACGAAGATTGGCTATTAGAAGCGCTGGCGAACCAGCAATCCGATGCGGAGCTTGACGCGCTGGTGGGTTGGTCGGTAGTAGCGTCGCGGGCCTTGGCTGTCAAAGTAGTCAACGCGGGAGGCATCAGTGCGTTCAAGTATGGGCAACGCAGTTTGTCGGTCGATGAACCGCACGCGAAATGGGGGATAACACCGCGACAGGTCATTCAACGCCTGGCCGACTCTGTTCAACGCGTCGGTATCGTGCATCCACTTCACGTGCATGCCAGCAACTTGGGAATGCCGGGCAATGTATCTGCCGCCATAGACACCCTGAATGCAGCTGACGGCCAGAAAATTCATCTGACACACGCGCAATTCAATTGCTACTCAGCCGAAGGCCCATTTGGCATGGGAAGCGGCGCCGAGTTGCTCTCTCGATACGTCAATTCTCATCCAAACGTCTCCATTGATGTTGGACAGATAGCGTTCGGTCAGACTGTTACGATCTCAGCGGATACCGCTGCGCAGTATCGTAATCGCCGACATGCACATCCGAACCGATGGGTCGTCAGCGACCTTGAGTGCCAGGCTGGCTGTGGCATTGTTCCGATGCGTTATGAGGACAAACAGTATGTACATAGCTTACAGTGGACGATTGGTTTGGAGCTGATGCTGCTTGTGGAAGATCCGTGGCGAATTTTTCTGACGACAGATCATCCCAATGGAGGTCCCTTCACTAGCTACCCGCATTTGCTGCGACTATTGATGGATAGCAGCTATCGTCAATCGATGCTTGAAACCATACACCCACAGGCAGCGAAGAACAGCCTATTGCAAGAGTTAACACGCGAGTATTCTTTGGATGAGGTAGCCATCGTGACACGTGCGGCCCCCGCCAGAATTCTTGGCTTGCGCGACCGCGGTACGTTGAATATTGGTGCGATTGCCGATTTGGCCGTCTATCGACGTTCGGACGACTGGGAAACAACCTTTTCTCGCGCTTCGCTGGTCATGAAAAATGGGATACGGGTTGTCGACAACGATCATACTCAATCACAGACCCCGATATGTAGCACGCTATGTGCATCGCCCCAGTACGACCCGCATTTGCTGGGGAGAATAACCGATTCCATCGAGCAGAGCTTGCGAATTCCATGGCAAAGTCTGCAAATCAGTATTGAGGAAATGGAAAGTTTGATTCGCCGTCCTAACCAGCCTATCGTCGCTTAATCAAAGCAGTTGGAGCGCTCGATGCAGATAAATGGCATCAGTATCGAAGACACCTTTGCAGAGGCATTCCCAATGACTGCCACTCGCTTGATCATTACCGCCGCCGACCGATTTTGGGCCCGCCGCGCTGCAGAATCGATGACTGGATTTGCAACCAGTGTGATCGCCTGCGGCTGTGAAGCGGGAGTTGAACGCGAAGTTGCACCGGAAAGAACTCCGGATGGCAGGCCGGGAATATCGGTGCTGGTCTTTAGTGTTTCGGGAAAGGAGCTAGAGAAACAGGTCGTGCGTCGCGTAGGTCAATGCGTTCTGACTTGCCCATCGACCAGCGTTTTCGCTGGCATGGAGGGGGAAAAAAAAGTTGCTCTGGGAAGTCACTTGCGTTATTTCGGCGATGGTTTTCAGATCTCGAAAGTGGTTGGTGGCAAACGTTACTGGCGCGTACCTGTGATGGATGGCGAGTTCGTTGCGGAAGAATCGACATCGCGTACTACGGCCATTGGCGGAGGAAATTTTCTTGTACTCAGTCAATCGCTGGCGGGTGCCCTCAAAGCGTGCGAAGCGGCCATGGATGCCATGCGACAAATTCCGAATGTGATCATGCCCTTTCCCGGCGGCGTAGCTCGCAGCGGTTCTAAAGTCGGCTCTAAGTATAAGTCGTTGACCGCGTCGACTAATGATGCTTTCTGCCCCACGCTGCGCGATCTCACCAAGACCTTGCTGCCGCTCGGTGTCGGTGCAGCCCTGGAAGTGGTGATCGATGGCCTGTCGGTCGAAGACATTTCGCGAGCCATGCGCGTTGGCATATTGGCCGCCTGCGAGACCGGAACCCGACACGGTTTATGCGGGATCACCGGCGGCAACTACGGCGGCCGACTTGGGCAATTTCATTTTCATTTGCACGAGATCCTCAAATGAACTGCCTCACGCTTCACAAGCGATTCGTTCATCCAAACAGAATTAACCTGCACGGCATTGTTCCCGACCGCCTTCAGCATCTTTCCCTAGCCGAAATAGAGGCCTTGCCGATTTCCATCGACGGTTCGACTGTTCCTCTGAATAAACAGTTTGCAGTATCCGATGGGCAACGCTCTACACTCATACTGGACGGTGATCTGAGTCATTGCGATTTTATCGCAGGGGGAATGCTGGCCGGCGAAATCGTGGTGGAAGGCACAGTGGGCGACTTTTTGGCCGCGGGCATGCGATCCGGCCGCGTACGAATCAACGGCGATGCAGGGGCCTATGCTTGTAGTTCACTGCGTGGCGGCCAAGTTGTTGTGGTGGGTAATGTTGGTGATTATGCTGCCGCTGCCCCACCGCAAGCTGTGCGTGGCATGACAGGTGGCGTACTTGTGGTTCACGGATCCGCCGGACTCTGGCTGGCTAGCCGCATGCGCCGCGGTTTGATAGTGGTACACGGCTATGTAGCCGCAGGCTGCGCCAGTCGTATGATCGCTGGAACGCTGGCCATCGTGGGGCAGACGCAATTGCCACTCGGCTACGGCATGGCGCGCGGGACTCTGTTTATTCTAGATCCCGAACCGCAATTGCTTCAGTCATCCATTCCGGGCTTTACGCCACTGGTACCCTGCGAGCTTTCGATTCTCGCCATACTGTTGCAGGAGTTGGCTGAGTACGTACCTCCCAAACATGCCGCCACCATTCTCTCTAGCCGCTGGATGCGATGTCAGGGCGATCGAGCGGAGCGAGGAATAGGCGAGGTTTTCATGCGATTGCCTGCTTTAAACGCAATTCACGACCAGTATGGGCACGCTTAGCAATACCGGGGCCTGTGTGTAACGCGGCACAGCATGAAGGCAATTTGTGCTAACCTGAGCGGAAAGGCATGGACCTGAATGATACTCCCAACCACGATTGCCCCATTTTTTTATTTCTGCAAGCAGGAGACCCCCACTGTGTTACCAATGGTGAGTTTTTATCGAACTTTAACAGTATCGCTTGGCAAGTTACCTTCGCTTGGCACGGTACTGTTTGGAGTTGCGTTCTTTCATTTCATCACGTTCTGGTGCGGCCTAGCCGCAGCATTATTGTCGACGACTGACTCCGTAAGCGCGCAGCAAGCGGACTCGGCCAAATCAAGACCTAATATCCTGTTTATCTATGCCGATGACCAGTCGTATAAAACGATCAGTTGTTACAACGCGAGTCCCCAATGGGTAAAGACCCCAAACATCGATGCCCTTGCACGTAATGGGGTGCGATTCGAGCGAGCTTATCTGGGGGCGTGGTGTATGCCATCGCGGGCCAGTATTCTCACCGGAAAATTGCAACACGGCGTTCAATCGATGTCGATGGCCGGCCAATATCCTGGTAGCTCGTATGACCCGCAGCAGTGTCCCTTCGTTCCAGCCGAATTCCGAAAGCAGGGATACCATACCGCCCATATCGGCAAATGGCACACCGGCAATGATGCGGGCTGGGGACGCGACTGGGACTATCAAATTGTTTGGAATCGGCCCGCACATCCAGAGAATGCTGGCAATTATTACACAAACCAAATTCTGACAATCAATGGTGTCGAGAAAACAGACCCCGGCTACTCCACCGACAACTATACCAATTGGGCCGTAGAGTACATTCAGGGGCAACATCGCGATCCCAACAAGCCCTGGTATCTTTGGTTGTGTTACGGCGCGATCCATGGCCCCACCACACCCGCTGATCGGCACAAGGGAACTCTCCACGGTAATTCCGCCAAAGTGCCTGTGGACATTTACGGTCCATGGCCGGATAAGCCAGCTTATCTAAACAATACCGCCGCCTGGAGCATGGGCCCCGACGGAACGCCTGCACTTCGATCCAAGAAAATCGATCCAACCAACTTCAACACCAACACATCCGGCTTGAAATACCAAGACTGGATACAACAAGTCAACGAATGCAATCGGGCGGTCGACGAGGGAGTCGGACGCCTACTCCGATCGCTCGAGGAGTCGGGACAGCTTGAAAACACGCTAGTCATTTATACTGCCGACCAAGGCTACGGGCTGGGCGAACATGGCTTTAATCAGAAAGTGGCTCCCTATGATGCCACGTTGGCTTCTTCCCTCATCATTAGCCAGCCAGGCAAGATTCCGACCGAGCAAGTCTGCTCGCATCCAGTAAATTCTCCCGATTTGGTCGACTTCATTTGTCGCGCTGCCCAGGTGACCATTCCATGGAAAATGCACGGCCGCGACATTCGCCCGCTGCTTGCGCATCCCAACAGCAGCGACTGGAATTCGTCCATGCTGCTCACGCACACCTCTCGAATCTACGGCGATGAAACGGCCGCTATTCCAACCGGAGACGAGCTATTGATTACTGCGGGCGTTCCGTGGTACGTGCTGCTTCGCGACGGGCAGTACAAGTACATACGCTATTTATTGGAAGGCGAAACCGAGGAACTCTACGACTTGCAAGCAGATCCTGAAGAGCTGAGAAACTTAGCCCACGCACCGCAACACCAAAGCCGTATGGACGAGTTGCGTAAGAAAGCCATCGCCGAACTGCGCAGGACGGACGCTTTCTTTGTCGATAAAATGCCGCAGCCCAAGAGCTAAATTGACAATCACTTCGACGGCAGAGCTTTACTGATCTCTGAACCGTGCTTTAACTGGAATTGCCAACGATCTTTGTTCTCGAGTATTTTCTGCGCCTCTTCGCCGGTTAGCCATTGTTTGGCCACCGGCGAATTCTTGAGGTAAGCATCCCAGAAAGCGGTAGTAAACGCGAGAATGACGCGATGGTGATTAGGGTTGCGTTGGCGAGCATCTCCGGGCAAAGCGCGATCGCTGAACGCAGAGTGCTCTGCTTGGAAGAGGACGACTTCGTAGCGATCGATTGTTGTAGGCAAGCCGGGATAAACTGCCAATCGGGTTTCTACTGTTTGTCCACCGATTGGCGATTTGTCTTCGGTACCCGTCATCAACATCCAAGGTATCGAAACGCGGCCAAGGGCATTTTGACTATTCTTGTCTATCGGTGAGCCAGGGCTGTAGGCCACGGCAGCGCTAATTCGATTATCAAAGTAGCGTTGCCCTACCACGGGATAAGCTTGCCCACCAACAGCTTGTGTGGTTTGCGCACCGAAGGAGTGGCCGCACATGCCGATGTGTTTCAAGTCCAAGCGTTGAAAGAATAGGTGGCTGTTGTCGTTGTTCCATCGCTCGATGGCATCGAGCACTGCCTTCACGTCCTGGCAACGCAGGAACAAGTTTTCGGCTGACGCGGCATCTCTCATAGCCTTGGCGCGTCCCAACAATGGCCCCTGCTTCCATAGCGCTTCGTCGCTACCGACATGCTGCATAAACACGGTCACATAGCCCCGTGCGGCAAAATGTTCGCCGAGATATTTTGAGTTTTCGCGAGACCCGCCTAGACCATGGCTGAATAGTACCACAGGCGCAGGGTCGGTCTTGGTCGGAAGGTAGACTTTGAGTGGAATGTCGCGCTCACGCTGCGAATCGTGGAGTTCGACCAACTCCGATTTCACGGTTCCGCTAACCACCAGTGGATCGTATTCTCCCTCAGCTACAACGACTTTCGTCGATAGCTCAAGTGCAGCCCAACACGCCATGAGTGCACAGCAATTGCGGAGAACTGAGTAATGTTTCAAGGCTATGCCTCAACTACGAACAGTTTGTTCCAGCCGAAAGTTACCGAAGTTGCGATTTTGAGTGCCGCAGGAACGCTGCGAGTCCACCGTCTGGTGACAGGGGCTACCAATTAAAGTGTTTCGATTCGAAATACAAAGGATTGTCTGGCGGCAACGTGAAATTAAGTGGTTGGAGCATCGCTGGCAGAGGGAGTCAGATCCAACTGTCCTTCCTGGGGCGACGATTTACCATCGGGCAATGACTCTGCGGAATCTACCGATTCCACCGGATCGACGACTTCCATCTTTCGCACACTTTGCTTTTCCTCTTCATCGCCAACCACAGGTTTGGCTGCTCCATAGCTAGTCGTTTCGGAAACGGTAGGCGAGGAAGTTACTGCAGAGGGCATCCAAGACGAATGTCCCATGCTCAGCGGAATTGAATACGGATCGATATAAGTTTGCACCACTGGTGAGTGAACGGTCCTTGGTACGTTCCGAACTACCGTATAGGGTTCGTAATAGGCAACTTGCCGTGGAACCTTGACAGTTGTCGTTACCGCTTCGGTTTCATAATAGGTTACGGGCACTTCCCTCTTTATCGTCTCTAGTTTGTACGACGTGCGTTGTACTGTCTTGGGTCGAACCATGACTTGCTCGACATATTCGGTGCGGTCCACAGGTACACTTCGCTGAATGCGCTGCGTAACAGGTCGTTGTGTGGTGTAAGGCACCTTGCGGGTTTCTTGCACCGGTTCGTAGCGAGTTACGTTATAAGGAATTTGTTGCTGTACAATTTCGCTCTGCATTTTCGTTACCTGCACTGGCACTTGCGTCTGCTGTACCTGAGGCATCAGCGTGGTCTGCGGAACAGCGACCTGCACCGGATTGGGCTGGTACTGTAATTGCGCAAAAGTGTTGCCCTGGGAAGTATAGGGCACCCAGCCCAGACCACCTCGCCGATAGCCCGCTACGCCATACTGATTTACGTTGTAGCCGCCAGGCATAAAGCGAAGCCCATAGCGTGTGTCGCCAGGTTGTTGGTACTGCTGAACATAGTACTGCCCCTGATCGACTACCGCCGTCTGATAGGTAGTAACGGGTTGATAGGTTGTGTGCTGTTGAGTCTGGTATTGTGTTTCGACAACCGGCCGCTGAACAATATAGTTCTGTGTTTGATATTGCGTTTCGGTAACGGGGCGATAGCTGGTATAGGTTTCTTCGCGCTCTGCCGTTTCAGTGACGTAGCTAGTTTGGTCGTAGCTCTGATCTACATATTCGCGTTTGGTGACGGGGCGCATGACCGTGTAACGTTCTTCTACTGTGCTGGTTTCGACAACCGGCTTGGATACAGTGACTTCTTGAATTTCGATGCGAGTCTTGGGAACAGCTCGATTGGTGACCACTTGCTGCTCAACTAACTCCGTTTTGTAGACCACGCGCAGTCTTTGCTCAACCTGCTGCTCCATAACAGTTTGCGACTGCACAGAATAAGCTGGCCCACAGATCTGAGCTTGACTAACCAGTGGACTCAACGACACGCCAAGGGTTGCGGCCAGAAAGCGTCCCAAATTTTTATTAAGCACTTGTTTCATTTCCAAAGTTCCAAGATCCATCGCTTGTTCAGCAATAAAGGCTCGAGACTAAAAAGGACATCCCTGTTTCCGACAACCCATGGTGCGCAGCTCGATGGTCGACCGATGACCCCTCGGCCACACTCATTGTGACTACAACGCCCTGTTTTTCAAACTCTACGTCATGCTTTCCCAGGCTAACGGCCAGCTCCAAGTGAATGTCAGGCAATACTTTAGAGAAAAACCCAATTTTCTCGTCGGCCGTCGGGCACTTGGTTTCGCAACGCAAGTCTAGCAGCTACCGCAACTTGCGCAGTCGCTGAGTTTGCGCAGTAAATACTCTGGCAATTTATGGCACACGCCGCAGCCTTCCAAGCATGAACTTCAAGAGAATTCCTCAATGGTAAAAGAAAGTGTCTGAACGGGACCGGTTGTAACGACTGGTTAAGTTGTACTTTCCGGACCACAGCGGATTGGCAGTCCGCCTTGTCAACTGCCACTTGGCCAACTGCAACTTGATAGAGCAAATTCCGCTGGGGTGACTAGCGCCCGCGCTGCTGTTATCCTGGTTCTTAGGTGACTGCTCAATTCGAGTCTGCGCGTTTGCTCTCGTGAAGACATGTTGGCTAGTTGTATGTGGTTGGTACATCGCAACAATGGTGGTATCTGGTCAAGTCGTATTCTTCTTGCCTCTTTGCTTTTGTTGATGTCAGGTACTGGAAGCATGGCCAAAGCCCAGGAACCCAACGCACAGGACTCAAACGCACAGAACTCCAGCGCCCAGGCTCCCAAAGATCTGGCGATGCCGAACGTCAAGACTCCCACGCTGGGCGGCAAGCAACTGTGGACCGACTATCGTTGGCGACTGGGGTGGCATATTCAAAAAAATGCCCTTACTGGACATTGGCGTTTGCTGGATCCTCAGCAAGTTCGGCACGCATGGGGAAGTCGCGTTGCTTGCGAAGCATCGCTCGACAAACTTGTGCCGCAATGCGACCTACCGACTCAGCACGTGGTAATTCTGCTGCATGGGCTTATGCGAACATCCAGCTCCATGGCAGGCTTGGGGGAGTATGTGACACAAACCACCAAGCTGCCAGTGGCGTTGTTTGAGTATGCGAGCACGCGAGCCAGCATCAGCGATCATGCCGCGGCGCTGCGCGAACTGGTTGCTGATCTTCCGCCCGATGTAAAGCTTAGTTTCATTGGCCACAGCATGGGCAATATTGTAGTGCGACACGCGCTGGGTGATTGGCAGAGAGCCGAAGACCAAAAAATGCTGCAACGCATCCAAAATATCATTATGCTTGGACCTCCGAACCAAGGCGCCTCCATTGCACGCCAGCTATCCAAAACAGGCATCTTCGGCTGGGTGACCGGCGAAGGCGGTCTCGAATTGGGGCCCAAGTGGATCGAGTTTGAAAAAAAACTGTCAATTCCCACTTGCCCATTCGGGATCGTAGCTGGCAATTTACCAGATTCCAGTTTTCGCAATCCACTGGTTGAGGGTGCCAGCGACTTTGTGGTGAGCGTCGAAGAGACCAAGCTACCGGGAGCAACTGATTTTCTGGAAGTTCCTCGCTTGCACTCGTTTCTCATGGACGATCCAACGGTGCAAAAAGCCGTAGCAAATTTTCTGCAACATAATCACTTCTGATCCGGCAGCAAAATTCTGCTGACCGATCGAACTTCATTTTTGCGATGACAAGAACTCGAGTAGATCGGCGAGCTCTGTCGCAGTCATCTCCGCAGCTAAACCGATGGGCATTAGCGATATTGTTTGAGGCGTCAAATGTTCAATGTCTTCGTTTGCAATCCGGTGCTCTACTGCGTCAGCCGAGCGAATGACCAACTCTTTTTCGCTATGCCCAATCCGCAGCCCCGTAAAAACTTGCCCGTCAACCGTGACAACCGAGTAAGTGACAAACTCTGGCTCTATTTTCTTTGACGGTTCCAGGATGCTCTCCAACAATTCTGCTCGCGACCTCTTCTTCGCAATCGCATCTAGATCGGGGCCCACCGAGCGTCCTTGTCCAGCGAAGCGATGGCAATTGCGACACTGCTGGGTCCTTGAGTTAAGAAATCGCTCGCGACCTGCCTCCGCACTGGCATACCGACTAACATCGCCGCTTAAGAACTCCTCGACACTTATGTTGTTGCCCAGCCGTTGCTCGCGCTTCGATGCGGGCATAAACCGCTCGAATAGCCCGCGAGTTAGCGGGTCGGCGCTTGCAAAATAGGACTGCGATTGCGCAACTCGATCGATGGGGTCCGCGATCTGATCGAGTTGATGAACCATTGCTAAGGCAGTGGATACATCAACTTGCGTCTCGCCGCTGACCTTCATGTCGCTCGACTCTGCTCTGCGTGTTTCGGGTCGGTGGAGTTGAGAAGCATTCTCTAGGGACGCAATCCAGTCGTGGATGACGGACAGTCCCAGCCTATCGTTATCGCGAGGCCAGAGTTTTGGCATGTGGCCAGTGCCACTGGTTGCCATGCGGTAGTACAACACAGATCGATAGGGATTGCCCGGAACGATCACTTTGGCAGACTCCATTGCAAACGTTCCTTGGGTAGCTGGGAAGTCGATCGCAAATATAGCATCGGATGCATTTCCGAAACTAACGTCCAGTGCTACGGTACCACCGCCTCCACGGCAATGGCAATGCGCACAGTTAGCAGCCAAATAAGAGCGAGCGCGTGTTTCGATGTTAGCGCCAGCGTCCGCTGGGTCCACCATACGCTCGATCGAGCGAAGCGCGGGCGGTACTTTCTCGACGAGCCCACAACTAACCAGCATAGAGGCGGGGTCCGTGGTGGAGCTCAGACCGGCGATTGAAGCTAAATTTGCAAGAGTGAATGCAACCGCCCCACCGGCTTGATTGCTGTGACAGGCGCGGCACTCAGCGCGACTGTGAAAACGCCACGGCTGCGCCGCTTCATTATTTTCATCTGTCCCCATAACTAGAAACTCAGAATGTCCACCCTCCGCCTCCACCAGATGGGCGTCCGTCTGCTCGCGATTCCACGCATAGGTGTACGGCTGCCAAGATACGCCATCGAAGACCAGGACCTGCGTTTCGATACGTCGATTTTCAATACGGTCTTCGATGACGGCTCGCTGCGAAATCGTATTTCCGAAGGCCGTTCCAGTTGGGTATTTCCAATTTCGCTGTTGAGCATTCAATTGAATGGGCAGGGTCTGTGGTACGGCCACGACAAATTGACGTTCAGCTCCATTTTGCCAGGCATGAGCTGTAATTTTGTAGGGCAAGACTCCGGGGTTGGGAGTCAGGTCTGTGGTTGAAGCAAACAGCCCTGTTTCGCTGAGCCTGCGTGGAAACGTCGAGGGCTGGTCCGCCACTGAGTTTTTGATGAGTCGGTAAATACCACCATCGAAGCTGACAACCAATACTTCCCGATCGCGAGTTTCGGTGAAAGTGATAATTTTCAGACCTGTCTCAGCCAGCAGTGTATTGGATACGATCTGGTCACCGTTCATGCGCAGCCCCCACAGCAGGCCCGTCACATAGTCTCCGTAGAGATACGTGCCCTGCAGTTCGGGCAAGGTCGCTCCGCGATAGACAGTGCCGCCTGTCACAGAAAGACCTTCGCTATGCGGATATGCAATCACTGGCTTAATAATCGGCGTCGGTCCGGGTTTAATATCGCTGCGAATCGGTTGTGGACCTTCGTATAGGCTCCAGCCGTGGTTGCCGCCGCGCTGCACGTCGTGGATCAGTTCCCACAATTCCCATCCAACGTCTCCACACAGCAGCTTTCCTGTCGCTAGATCGATCGAAAATCGCCATGGATTGCGGAATCCATAGGCCCAGATTTCAGCACGTGCGCTGGGCGTTGATCGGAACGGGTTATCTGGGGGAATCGCATAGCCCTTGCCTTCCTCGCGACGATTGACGTCGATCCGACAAATGGTCGCTCGCAAGTCGGACAAATCTTGACTCACATCATACTCGTCGGGAGGATACGGCCGCGCTCCATCACCGGCGGAGAAATACAACAAGCCTTCGCGATCGAAGCGAATGGCACAGCCATTGTGCCCGCCTGAAGCCCAGGTCAGCAAAACTTCTTCGCTAGCCGGATCCAGCTTGGGCACGTCACCCAGCGATACCCGAAAACGGGACAGCCGAGTACCATCGGGGCGGGCCACAGGATTGCCTGCATAGCACACGTAGACCTCGAGTTTCTCGGCCAAATCGGGCGGTACTCCAATCCCTAGAGCGCGGCCAAAATTGTCAATCTGCTGAGTCAAATCGAGAGCCAAGTCCGCATGATCACACATCGGACTATCCTCAAAGGTGAATATCTTTCCGCCGACTTCCAGGAGCAGCATTCTGCCCGTGTCGCCTAGGGGCAACAACTCGACCGGTTGATCAAACTGCAACTGAGGAAATACGCGCTCGGTAGTAAAAGGCTTGGGTGGCTCGGGCGAGCCATATAACGCTGACTGAGTCCAGGGTTCGCGAGCCAGTCCTTGCGTTAGGACAGAAAAAACTACCAGAAAAAAGTAGAGGTTTCGCATGCCAATCACCCGCGGTCAACACATAGTTATTACGTGGAAAAAGTGCATTGTAACTGAAGCCGACTAAGGGAGTTGAATAGTTGGGGCAAGCTATGAAGATTGGCCGATGCAATATAATCTACGGCTCGACAGCATCTACGGTGGTAAGCATCTACGGTGGTTAGGATCTACGGTGGTTAGGGCGAGCAGACTACTTTCTGGCAACCGGTCTACGCATATTGTATGAGAAGCTAAAGTCGCATGGTTCAAAATCTAGATGAACGAGTCCAGGAAGTGCTTCGGCAAGTGGGCACCGCATTAAATATTGCATTCGAAAGGTCCGAAGTCGAACTGGAAGATCTACCTAGCGTCGAAAGTATGCCCGAAGCAATCAGCCGACTAGTCGCGGGGGCGGCCCACATAGGCATCTTCGTCAAGGCATCGGAATTAAAGCACAACGAAATCGCCCCAGTACTGCAGGAAGGCTATCCCATTGTGGTAGCTAGTCCCGACGATAGCTTTTGGGTTTTCACCAAATCCAACGGCAGCATGATTGAGGCGACTCATATCAGCGACTCAGTTCGCCCTCAAGTGTTGCGATCCGGTCACCTCGCCCAGATTTTACGGAACACAGTTCAGGTGCTCGTAGTTAAAAAAGAGCTGGAATGCGAGTCGATGTCGGTAGCAAGGACGCATCACCATCATGGTCATGACAGCCACGGACACATCAAACCCATGCGTCGGTTTTTGTCGCTCCTGCGTTTGGAGCAAAGAGACATATGGACGATAAGTCTGTTTGCGCTGGTCGCGGGTATTCTGGGTTTGGCAACTCCCCTAGCCATTGAATCGCTCGTCAATGTGGTGAGCTGGGGTACCTATCTCCAGCCTTTGCTCGTGCTAGCAATTATGTTGCTGGCGTGTTTAGGTCTGGCAGGTTTCCTAGGCATCTTGCAAATATTTGTCATCGAATTGATTCAACGAAGGCTGCTCGTCCGCTTCGTAGGCGATCTTTCCCATCGCTTTCCAAGGGCAAGTCAAGCTGCCCTAATGGGCGAATACCCACGGGAAGTCGCCAATAGAATGTTCGACATTATTTCAATCCAAAAGGCGATCGCGACTATTTTGCTCGATGGCATATCGATTGTATTAACAACGATCGTGGGACTTCTGCTATTGGCTTTCTATCATCCGTTCCTGCTCGGCTTTGACCTGGTGCTGGTGCTGAGCATGATTTCGGTGACTTGGATTTTAGGACGCGGTGGTATTTCGACTGCTATCGAAGAATCGATCGTTAAGTACAGAATCGTTCACTGGCTGCAGGATGTCGTCGCTTCTCCTTCTGCCTTCAAAGTGAATGGAGGGGAAACTTTGGCAGTGGAGCGGTCCAACCGTCTTGTCACGGAATATCTGAATGCTCGCCAGCGACAGTTCCGTGTGGTCCTTCGACAAACTCTGTTCGCCGTCAGCGTTCAAGTTATTGCGTCTACGGCCCTGCTCGGTCTCGGCGGTTGGTTGGTCATTCGGCAGCAATTGACGCTCGGTCAGCTTGTTGCTAGCGAATTGGTAGTGACCATCGTTGTCGGAGCGTTTGCAAAGGCCGGCAAGTCTTTGGAGAAGTTTTATGACCTGATGGCAGGCTTTGACAAAGTTGGCCACCTACTGGATATCCCGGTAGACCCTCGATTTGAATTGGGCGAGTTTCCCATTGGCCCTGTCGATGTGCGATGGCAGGAACTGAGCTTCCACGATTCCGCGACAGGATCCGCGTTGGAAATTCGTTCCGCAAAGATTGAGCGCGGCGCGCGTGCAGCCATTCTTGCAAGCAATTTAGAAGGCGGATCGCAGTTGCTTCGCTGTTTGGCCGGATTGCTGCAACCCGCTCACGGTATTGCTGAGATTGGCGGTGTCGAGGCCCGCCGAGCCTCGCTGGCTGGCAATGGGACAGTGGTTGGCTACGCTGGAAAGCCAGAAATATTTAATGGGTCGCTGCATGAAAATGTTGATCTCGCACGCTCTCACATAGGTCAAAATCGTGTGCGCGAGGTACTTGGCCAAGTCGGTCTTTGGGACGATGTTTTGCGACTGACCAATGCGCTGAACACTCAATTGCAGACCGACGGACAACCGCTGTCAAAAAGCCAAATTGCGCAATTGACTTTGGCTCAGGCAATGGCAGGCAAGCCCAGGTTGTTGTTGTTGAATGGCATTCTGGACGAACTCGCGCCACAGGCGCTGGAACATGTTTGGCCGACACTCTCGGCAAGCGATGCACCGTGGACGCTGTTGCTGGTTACGAACAATCCTGTGCTGGCAGATCGTTGTACAACACTTGTTCGATTGGAGGCGGAATAGCCATGCGAGTATCCCAGGAACTTTGGTCTGATTTTCCAGCGCTGCAATTGGTTCGCACGGGACGTTTGATTCGCAACTTGGGCAGAATCACATTTGTTGGTCTGATCCTCTCCATCAATGCCATGATTTTTGCGCCTTGGCGTCAAACGGCACGTGGCGTTGGAACAGTTCTGGCACTGGACCCACAGGAGCGACCGCAGAAAGTACTGAGCCAGTCCAAAGGGGTTGTACGATGGGTTAAGCCGGGGCTGCGCGAGGGAACCTATGTGGAGAAAGACGAATTACTCCTCCAACTTGCCCCCTTCGCCGCTGAAGGTGTTTCCCAGGTCGATACCCAATTGATAGCCATAGAATCCAAGCGCTCTGCGGCTGAATCGAGTCGCACGGTAGCGGAACAAGCGGAAATACTGCAGCAGAGCAGCGGCGAGAGTTTGATCAAATCTCTAGAACAAGACTACCAAGCCGCCCATCAAAAATGGGAGCAAACCAAAAACGAAGTACTTGCGCTGCAAGCGGAAATGGAAGACAAACGCAACCAACTGCGCATCGCAGAAGAAGTTGCTGCTAAAGGTCTCGTGTCGCGAGAAGAATTATTCTCTAAGCAGCAGGCCGTGGAAGTTCAGCGCAATAAGGTCTTGAAGTCCGAAAGCGCAGTCGAAGAAGCGTACGCTGCGCTGATGTCCAAAGAAGGCGAAATCGAGTCGAAGAAGCAAGAGATCTATATCAAGAATCGAGCTGCAGAACAAAAAGTTCTCGAGGAGATCCAAAAGATTCGCTCGATCGAGAAAGAACTGACGGAACTCGAAACAAAACGCGGTGAATTCGACCGACTCGAAGTTCGTGCGCCGCGAGACGGTTACATCCAACAATGGAATGGCCTGGAAGGCAGCGACACCGTCAAGGAAGGAGATGAGCTGTTTGTCATCGTGCCCGACGCTGCACAGTTGGCGGTTGAGATGCTAGTAAACGGAAATGATATGCCGCTCGTACAGGAAGGAAACCTGGTCCGTTTACAGTTCGAGGGCTGGCCGGCCGTTCAGTTTGTCGGTTGGCCTTCGGTGGCGGTCGGCACCTTTGGCGGCAAAGTCAACCGCATTTTCCCAACAGATGACGGCAAAGGCAATTTTCGCGTGGTCGTTACCCAAGACGCGCATTTTGAAGGGGAGAATCAATGGCCTGACAGCCGATACCTAAGGCAAGGCGTGCGTGCAAATGGATGGGTTTTACTGAAACAAGTGCCACTTGGTTACGAGATATGGCGTCAGCTGAATGGATTCCCACCTGTTGTCTCCGACCAGGAACCCAAGGAATCCAAAGACAAAATGCCCAAAGTGAAACGCTAGTCGCACCGCGCGGCTGCGCAGTTTTGCTGTTTGCTGTCGCCCTGCTAACCATTGAGAACGTCGCAACCGCGCAAATCGTCCGCGAAGCTGGCGTAACCAGTGTTGCCGCCGCTACCGCAGCACTTTCGAATGCTTTGCCAAGCGACAACAACGGGCAAACGGCAGCTGGCATGTCCGCCATTCCGCGGTCTGCAAACGATACTAGCGCAGCGCCTTACGGCGGAGCTCAGGGCACGCAAGCGATCAGTCCCGCTGTGATGCCAGTCAACGAAACTGCACAACCGTTGAAGCTGGCCGATGTTATCGCAAGCGTTTACCGTGCATTCCCTTTAATAGAACAGGCTCGCTTGGAACGGGCTCGAGCGCACGGGCAGCTGGTCGAAGCCTACGGTGCCTATGACACAAAGCTGCAGGGCTACACACTCTCCGAGCCCACAGGCTTTTATCGCAACTACCGTAATGGTATTGGACTCGCGCGACAGACCTGGTGGGGTGGTTACCTGTCGGCTGGTTATCGCATCGGTCGCGGGGAATTTCAACCATGGTACAAAGAGCGAGAAACCAACGAAGCCGGGGAGTTCAAGGTTGCCGTTGGTGCGCCTCTGCTACAAGGTCGTGCGATCGATGCGCAACGCGTGGCTGTTTTCCAGGCCTCGTTGGCTGGCCAAGCCGCGGCGCCCTTGGTGCAACAATCCATCCTGACGGCTGCCCGCGAGGCAGCCAACCATTATTGGGAATGGGTTGCGGCTGGTGCTGTCTGGGAAGCCCAGCGGGAACTATTGACTCTGGCTGAAAAACGTGGCGAGCAGTACACGGTAGGAGTCAATGCGGGTAAGTTTGCTGAGATCGACCTGATCTTTAACGATCAGTTGATTGCCGAACGTCGAGGTAAGGTGCTCGAAACCGAGCAGAAGTTTCGCGCCACCAGCTACAAACTATCGATTTTCCTGCGCGACGAGTTTGGGCAAACTATGGTTCCCGCCGACGACTGGCTCCCGCATAGCTTCCCAGAAATCGAACCTTTACAGCCCAGCGACTTTCAGACCGATCTAGCCGATGCGCTGGCGCGGCGTCCAGAGCCGCTGCTGCTACAATTCGAGCAGCGACAAATCCTGTTGGAACAGCAGCTGGCAAGAAACCAATTGCTTCCGCAACTCGACGTTGTCGGCGAAGCATCGCAGGATGTTGGTACTCCGACGTCGAGCTCCAATGATAAAGGACAATTTGAGCTGGTGGTGGGCCTCCAGGGCGAAGTCCCGATACAACGGCGAAAAGCTCGCGGCAAGATTCAATCGACCTCCGCGAAGATGGCGCAAATAGAACAGAAGCTCAATTTACAGAGAGACAAGATCGGCGCTGAACTGCAAACTGCCTACAACGCGCTGCAGCTCACATCGCAAATAGTAGAACAATCCGAAGCGGCCTTGCGAGCTGCTTTCGACTCCTTGTTGCGATACCGGTTCGCATTTGAGCGAGGCAAAGTCGATTTGATCTACATTAATTTGCTCGAATCCAAAGCCAACGAGACAGAAATCAAGCTCGTTGAAGCTCAACGCAACTGGTTCGCAGCGTTGGCCGAGATGCAAGCCGCTCTGGGCCTAGATCCTCTCGATCAAGCCATGCTGATTTCGGCGTTGCCGCGTTCTGAGCGGCCTGGCCCTGGAAATCTGCCTAAAGAGAATTCCGCATTAAATCCAGAACAGCTTGATATCGATTGGAAAAAGCACCAGCCCAGCACTACGCCCTAGCTCTACACAATTGCAGTCTACGCCAAACCGTTCATGGTACCGGTGCTCGTGGCAAATCGATCTACTTCCATACCCAGTTGTTGCAACAGAGAAACAAATAAATTGGGAAGCGGATAGTTGTTTTCTTGATCGAAAGCCAAATGCCGTCCGTGCTTGAAATCTCCGCCAGCGAGCAGTACGGGCATATTGCGGTTGCTATGGTTGGAGGCATTGCCGAGATTGCTCGTCAGCAGGACCGCCGTATGATCCAATAGACAGCCATCGCCATCATCGGTGCGCTGTAAATCGCGGAGAAAATCTCCCCACTGATTCAACATAGCGCTTTCCACCAGCGCCAACTGTGCCAGCTTATCTTCATCTAAGCCGTGGTGACTTAACGCGTGGTACCCTTCGTTTACTCCTGCAACGGGAACAACTCCACCAGCTCCGCCCGTATGGAAGGTAATGAATCGGGTTGAATCGGTCTTGATAGCCAGACGCATTACGTCATGCATCGTCTTTTGCCTGGCGATTAAATCGTCTGGGTCGGAGATGTCGCGAGGCGCTCTTTCCTCGACATGGGGCTTGGGCAGCATCGCCCAGCGCTGAGAATCGGCCATTCGCTTTTCCAAATCGCGAACGCTGGTGTAATAGGCCTCCAGTCGATCGCGATCACCGCTGCCCATTTGCCGTTCGAGCGCTCGCGCATCGTCGGCCACGAGATCCATAATGCTGCGTCCCTGCCGCACCCGTTCGGCCTGAAGTGAGCGTTGTTTTTCCGAATCATCAACAAACAATTTTGCAAACAAGCTCGAGGGTGAGTCCTCCGCTGGAACCATCGCACCGTTCTCCGTGTACGCGGGACTATTGCTCCCACCTGCGCTTAGTACCAACGAGGGGAAGCGAGTCGCTTCACCTAAGTGCTTTGCCAAAAACTGGTCGATCGAAATAGAATTACGAGAGCGCCCAGAGCTGCCCAATTGCGAAGCAGTCAAAATGCTGGCCTCTGCTCGGTGTCCACCGGTGACACCGGGATGGGAGGTACCAGAAATGACGGAAAAATTCTGTCGGATGTCCTGCAAACTCCGAAGGTACAGGGATGGCTCGTAGGTCGTCCCCGCGTTGCGTGGAACGAGATTCTCGCTGTGTAGACCTAATCCCAGTGTCATGGCGATGAAGCGTCTTGGGGCAGCTTTAGTCTCGTGGCTGAATGCAGGCTGCATAGCGGACAGCCATGGCAATCCTAACGCTACGCCTGCACCGCGGAGGACAGTGCGTCGATGAAGCGATCTACCAATTGCAAATTGAACTGATTTACTCATGCTTAAGCCTTGCTGGATAGAAACGAGGCGATCGGTTTTATTTACTCAGGAACAAGGGACTGGTCACAACCGCATTCAGGATGGAGCGCATGCCATAGTTCTCTGCGGCTGACGCTTCTACAATCCGCGTTAGTTCGTCTCGGTCTGCAAAACTAACGTTAGCGCCGGTGCCATAGACCAATAGTTTTTCAGACAAATTGCGAGCTAGCGGCCGTGGGTCCTGCGCCTTTAGTTTGCGAAATTCGTTGAAATCGCTGAACGCTTCTCCCTTGGCTGTTACGAAGCTGGAGTCAACTTTCAACTTGCCTGCTTTGGCTTGTTTGCCGGAAACAGGATAAAATTCTCGCCACTTGCCGGACGGATCGAAGCTCTCCAGCGCGAACCCGGGAGGATCTATTTTGGAGTGGCAGGCAGCGCACTCGATGTTGTTCTTGTGTTTTTCTAGTTGTTCGCGGACCGTTTTCGCGCCACGGATGTCCGGTTCAATCGCCGGCACTCCCTGCGGTGGAGGCGGAATGGGTTCTCCTAAAATACGATCCGAAACCCACACTCCGCGTAGCACAGGGGAAGTATTCGTGCCGTTGGCGGTAACTTTGAGAATGGCTCCCTGAGCAAGCAGTCCGCCGCGGTGCAGTTCGGGCTCGAGCTTCACTCGCTGGAGTCGGTCTCCTTGGATACCATCAATATCGTAAAACCGCGCCAGTCGACTGTTCAAAAAAGTCGAATCGCTGTCCACGAAATTAACCACACTGGCATTTTCATCCAGCATTGACTGCAAGAAGGCATGCGTTTCGCCCAGCATGGCGTACTGGACGATAATGTCAAACTCCGGATAAAGTTTGCGATCTGGTTCGGTAAAATCAATCTCGCTCAGCTCCAGCCATTGGGCAGCGAAGTCCTTGATAAAATTCTTGCCTGCGGGCGTATTCAGCATTCGATCCACTTGCGCAACAATTTGCCATGGCTCGTGTAGCTTGCCGGACCGCGCCAGCTCCATCAATTCCGTATCGGGCATGCTACTCCACAACAGATAGCTCAACCGCGACGCTATCGCCGTATCATCGAGCTGACCCGGTTGTTCGCTGAAATAGAGAAAGCGGGCTGAGCACAGGATGGCTCGATAACCGGCTCGAAGCGCGGCGATGAAGTCGCCATCTGCAGCGAGAGATTCATTGAATATCTTGAGGAATGGCTCGAGAGTTTTCTCATCTTGCATCTGCTCAGGGCGGCGAAAGGCACGCGCAGCGAAGTGCTTAAGCAAGTCCGTTCCGGCTGCTTGCGGATCGTCTGAGTGGATTCTCGTTTGCTTGCGTTTTCGACCCGCTTCGACTTTCAGCATTCCGAAAAGGATCTGTCGTATCGATTCATTATCTGGTCCGGTGTGGATACGGTCCATCTCCAGCCATTGAAGCTTGATACCCGGCACATTCTGGCTGCCGCCTTCGCCGTCCGCAGACTGTCCTCCCTGGAACTTGGCTAATTTCAAAGTGCCATCTCCGGGGCGAATTTCCAGCATATGCCCGCGTGGAATCCAGGCGGTCACCGTTACGTTTTTCGGTTCTTGCTCCGCTTCAAACGCATCGACCCATGTCATCAACGGCGCGCTAGAAACACAGGCTCCCGATCGCACGGTACACCACACGCCATGCTGCTTGGGTTGGTTTAATGTCGACACCCGGAACTTAAATCGATACCACCCGCTTTCCGCCGCGGTGGTAGCCGGTATCCTTCCGTAGAAGCTCAGTCCGGAAGACCAGATCACGGCATGCTCGTCGATGAATTCCGGTTCGCGAGTACGCGTGCGTGTGCGGGAAAGTTGTTTGGCTGTCAGAAACTCATGTTGCTCGTCGCCCTTGGTCAGCGCTCGACGAAACGCCTCATCCAACGCAAGGTCGACGATTTTTAAGTGCTGCTCCAACTGGAAATGCGAAACAGACTGCTGCGAGGCTAGAGTATTGAATGAACCTGTTTTAGGTTCGTCGGGCATTTCAGACGCGAGCGGAATATCAACCCCCAACAAATCATGTAGCGTTCGTTCGAGTTGCAAGTTGGTCAGCCGACGACCTTTCACCCTTCCTTCGGAAGACTGAAGTTGCCTCTGAAAATCAGACAGCCAAGCTTTAGTGTCCAATAAGAATGCCTGCCGTTGTGCGTGAGGCACTTCACCTGCGTCCTTGGGGGGCATTTCACCAGCACTCACGCGATCAAAAACCTTTACCCATGCATCAAAGTTCTCTCGTACTTCAATGGATAGTGGGAGCGCACTAAGATCCATATTGGCTTCAGCCGAGTTGCCCCGATGACAGTCCAAACACTGAGCTGAAACGAAATCGCCCACTCCAGCAAGTTCGCCTGCGCTTGCTGGAAGAAAAAGGGATGCGATCAACAAAGTCGCCCAAGCTCGGGCGGTTCTTTTATGCAAGTTTGTCATGGGGTGGGGACGGCTAGGGAGGAAGGTAGTAACAGGCTTCGCCGACAGTCGAGTATATTATAGCCGAAAGTAGCGTAGGTCTTCTATCGTAAATTGCCCCCTGGCGGGCCAAGTCGCCACATAGCCACTATCTTTTGAGATCCAGGAAGTTAGAACCCAACCCAATTTCTTCCTCCAACCCCATAACTGGAGCAACCATGAGAACTGTATTTGCCATTGTGCTAATTTGTCTACTGACCTCGCTTGGGGGCGCTGACGATCGGCCGAACATTCTGTTCGTCATCGCTGACGATGCGTCGCGGGATAGCTTTGGTGCCTATGGCGGCAAATATGTAGCAACGCCGAGTTTCGATCGGCTTGCCCGCGAAGGAGTGCTGTTTACGCAGGCATACAACTGCAATCCCAAATGCGCACCGGCTCGCGCTTGCTTGTTAACTGGCAGATATTCATGGCAGTTAGAAGAAACATGCAATCACAATCCAATCATGTCGGACAAATGGGTGTTCTATCCCTACCTGCTCGAGAAGGCTGGTTATGCAATAGGATTGACCGGAAAGGGTTGGGGGCCCGGCTCTCATCCTCCCATCAACGGAATGTCGCCCAAGGAAGCCAATCCCGCAGGCTACCCTTATGACAAGTTCACCACGAAAGCTCCCTACTCGGGCATGGCTAATACCGACTATGCCGCCAATTTCGAGTACTTTCTTGATCAGCGTCCTCAGGATCGCCCCTTTTGTTTTTGGTTTGGTGGAAAAGAACCCCATCGCGCCTATGAAAAAGACAGCTGGAAGAAGCAGGGGCGAGATCTGAGCAAAGTATCTGTGCCAGCCTACTTCCCCGATAACGAGATCATCCGCGGCGACTTGGCTGACTACGCAATCGAAGTCGAGTGGTATGACACTCACCTTGGGCGAGCGCTGGAACACCTGGAATCACGTGGACTACTAGAGAACACCCTAGTCATCGCCACCAGCGATCATGGCATGCCCTTCCCACGCGTCAAAGGGCAAATCTATGACGATGGTTTCCACATCCCCATGGCGGCTCGCTGGGGCAAGAAAATCAAGCCCGGCAGAACCGTTAGCGACTTTGTCACCTTTCCCGATCTAGCTCCCACCCTGCTCGAAATTGCTGGCGTTCCAGCCCATCCTCAAATGACCGGCAAGAGCTTTGTCAAGCAATTGCTGTCCGCAGAATCAGGCCGCATCGACCCTGCTCGAAACCACACGCTGCTCGGAAAAGAGCGCCATGACGTGGGCAGGACCGATGGCGAGCAACTGTCGGTTGGTTACCCAGCACGCGCGCTGCGTAACGACCAATTTCTCTACGTGCGCAATTTTAAGCCGGATCGATGGCCAGGTGGCGATCCCGAATATGGCTTGCTAAATTGCGATGATTCTCCGACCAAACGATACCTCACCGAATTGTCGATGGCGGATGACGATTATCGGTTTTATCAACTGGCGTTTGGCAAGCGACCAGCGGAAGAACTGTACGATATCGAACTAGATCCAGATTGCGTCAATAATTTGGCGGATAAGCCCGGTTATGGCACGATCAAAGCACAATTGTGGAGTCAATTGCAACAGGAGTTAACCGCTCAGGGTGATCCAAGACTGGTCGACGGTGGCGACATATTCGATTTTTATCCTAACGTTCAAGTCGATCGACAACAAAAACTCTACGGTCGACCAGATTGGAATCCAATCCAGATTTTCCAAGAGAAATTCGGCAAGCGCGAATAGTTGCTTGGTTTGAGAACCTAAGTTCAGTGTGTATTGGCGGCTTCGTTATCTGTCACCCCATGAAAAGCTATTTTATGAAACACCTCTATTGTTTGTTAATCGCCACCATTGTCATTAATGCGGCTGGCGCAGTCGCACAGGAGCGGGTCGGCCCGCCCGCAGTTAAGCAACTTGCTGGAAGCGAGCTGAGCGATTACATAGCTCTGCCGGATGACAGTTTTCGATGGGAGCTACGAGAGCGACAATCGAGCCATAATTGCGAAATCTTACGGCTGCACTTAACGTCGCAAAGATGGCAGGGAATCGATTGGCGACACATCCTGTATTTGATCAAACCACAGAATCTCGATGTGCAGCGCGATGACGCGGTCCTGGTTGTAGCTGGTGGTAGCTGGCAAATGAACTGGCCTGAAAATGGTCCAGATACCGTTTCGGTACGCGGCGAAGTGCCGCTGATGGCCAATGTCGCTCAACAATTCGGCTGTGTCATTGCCGTACTGACGATGGTGCCATTTCAGCCCATGATGAATGGGAAGCATGAAGACGAGATCATCGCTGCCACCTTTGCCAAATACGTGGAGACTCAAGACGCTACTTGGCCATTGCTGTTGCCCATGGTCAAGTCGGCAGTTCGTGGCATGGATGCAACTTGTTCCGCTGCCAAACAAGAGTGGGGGGTAACGCTCAATAAGTTTACCGTGACGGGTGCCTCCAAACGCGGTTGGACAACCTGGCTAACCGGAGCTACCGATCCTCGGGTAACGGCGATTGCTCCGATGGTCATCGACATGCTCAATATGGGTGAACAAATGAAGCACCAGGTAGCTTCGTTCGGAGGCTACTCAGAACAAATCGCCGACTACACGGAACTCAACTTGCCAGCCTTTCTCAGCACCCCACAGGGGCAAAGCCTCCAAAAGATTGTCGATCCGTTTGCGTATCGCGAACAACTAACTCTCCCCAAGCTACTCATTTTTGGAACCAATGATCGTTACTGGCCGCTCGACGCTTGCAATCTTTATTGGGACCAACTCAGTGGAGACAAACACCTGCTGTATGTGCCCAATCAAGGTCATGGACTGAACGATTACCCACGCGTATTGGGAAGTGTGATGGCGATTCATCGCAGTCGCAATGGCGGCAAGCCACTGCCACAGCTCGATTGGAATTTTGCCGATGAAGCCCGGGGAATCAAGTTGGACATTTCGGCCAAAGGGGCGGTTGATAGCGTACGTGGCTGGGTCGCCCAGTCGCCGACTCGCGATTTTCGCGACGCCAAGTGGAGTGAAAAAGTTTGCAAGCAGCTTGGCAATGGCTCGTGGACGCTCGAAGTTGCTAAACCGCAAGACGGATTTGTGGCTTGCTTCGCTGAGTGCGTCGGTACGGCAGACAGTATGCCCTCCTTTTTTTCCACGAACGTGCGAATTTTTGCCGCGCCGTAGTTTGTTGCGTAATTCCATCCAGAAACTAAAACTAAGAAACCGAAACGCAGGCTGCGATTCGCACATTGCCTTAGCTGTCATGGCACCAATGGCGGCTACGGCTTTTTCTTTTTGGGACGCCTTAGTCGATTGTGAGGTTCCTTGCGCGTGAGGAATCCCCAGTCGAGTGGTTGATCTTGAGTGTATTGCTTCCCCAGTGTGTTGGCGGTCATGGCTTTGGCCATTTCAAATCCTAGATAAAAGGCATGCTCGACATTGATGGAGTCGCCCACAGGGCTAGCCAGTAGCTGTTCCATGGCAACAAACGGATCCTCGCTGCATACATGGACATTGGCAGACAGGGCATGGATCTCGCCTTCGCTATTGTAGATGCGAATGTTCTTGTCGCGAATGCTGGCAGCAAGCTTCGTCAAAACCTCAGCCGCGTACTCGTTAATCTTGGCATCGCGCAATACCACGAGGGCTGGTTCCACATGTTTGGGTGGTACTCGGTTGGTAACGGAATAATGCACCAGCCGTCGCGCCAATTCGCATTCGCGCACGCTGGAACGCGCCCAGTTAATAACCTGGGTAGTGAGCACTGATTGAATCTGCAATTCTTGGCATATCCCTAGCAACAGCACATTGATCCCAGCGGAGTCCACATCGGTCAACTCTGTAATGTTACCAATACCCATCATCATTTCCGCTTCAGGGTAGTCCTGACGGCACTTTGCATAGCGCTGAATGCTCGTGGTAAACCCCAACCCCAGCGGTTCTAAAATTGGATCCAAACGGAAAGGAATACCGCGCTGCGCTAAAAAATCGATACTCTCCGAAAAACTTTTTTCGTCATTGGGAATGTCCGGGATAACCACCACGGGTGTTCCCCAGTCGATAGCAGCATTGCGATTGGTGCTGTTGACTGACAGCACCAGTTCGGCACCGGCCGAGCATGCGGAAGACACTTCACGACTATCAAACGAGTCGATGGACACGCGAATATTTTCTTCGACCAAGCATTTAACGACATCTCCAACGGACATCCAAAAATGCCCCGGTGTGCATCCGAGGTCAATGATGTCCGCACCCTCGCGCACCAGTCGCTTTGCCTCCTGTCGCGTCTGCTCCAAACTGAGCCGATTGGCATGGTTGATCTCTGCAATAATTTCAATCGAGTGTGCTCCATAGTTTTTCTTAAGATTGCTTTTCTCCCCAAAAAACATTGGTAAATCGAGAATATCGCGAGGTCCACACGCTACATTCGCTCCGAGAATTTGCTTGATGGATTCGAGCTCATGCTGCAGATGCCCAGGTAGCACGACTTGCGTTGCATGACTCGGAACTTGTATATGCCGCAGCAGCCATTTGGGCGTCATTAACGCAGCAACGGTGATGGGCAATACTCCGATCGAGTATTCGAAACCAAACTGCTCGGCAGTGCTGGCAACGATGCTGCGCACTGCCGGCTCAGCTAACTTACCAGTGACAAAGTAAATGTGTGGAGCTGCTTGATTCATGCGCACAGCCTCGTGGCGATTTGAATTAGTAAACTGTGATAGACGATCATTGTGTATCGCTCAACGAACAAAGAAGCGCGCTAACAGATAAACATTTTATTGAGAAACGACTTGACCAGATCCGTAGGTTCACTACAAAGATCATTAACGAGGAGCTCTCTGGGAACAATCGTCGTCCTTATTGTTCTCGTGGCCGGGGCTCCTCGTTTTTTTTTGCGCTCAATTCGAGTTAGCCGCAACAGAAGTTTTGACTTAACTGGAACCTCGACTTGGCTGAAGCCTTGCGGAATTATTCGAGCAGGAAACACACTCGCAGTTTTGTTCGATGTTCACCAGGACAATGACTATAACCCAAAGGCAGCTATCTCCAAAGAATAGTTCCACCAAGTCGTCGATGTCAGGGACTATCTAGTATGCAAACGCAAGCCTTAGACAACGCGAGCAACGAAGAACCGATAGCGATCGTCTACGAGGAACCTCATTTCCTCTTCGTCAACAAACCTGCGGCGCTGTTCAGCCAAGCAGCCGGCGGCATAGATAGTCTCGAACATCGACTGGTCCGACAACTCAAGCTACGCGACAATCATTCTGGACAACCCTTCGTCGGATTACCGCATCGTTTGGATCGCGGCACCTCGGGTATTATGCTGATCGCTCGCAACCAACGCGCGTTAAAAAGGTTCGGCGAACAGTTTCAAAGTCGCAAAGTGAGAAAGTTCTATCTAGCCGTTGTTGAGGGTGAAGTGCCGGACTCAACTCAACATTGGCAGGATTTCTTGCGCAAGCTCCCCGATGAGCCGAAAGCTGAGGTTGTTTCCGAAGGCAGCGAGGGAGCCAAGCAAGCCATCGCCACAGCTATGCCCTTGGCTCGAGCGGACGGTCGAAGCCTGCTACTGGTCCAATTGGAAACCGGACGCATGCATCAAATACGCATTCAAGCATCGTCGCGCGGTTTTCCTGTTGTCGGGGATCACACTTACGGGGCTACATCGCCATTCGTATCAGCAATTGCTCCGTCGCATGCTCATCCCCCCATTGCTTTGCACGCTTACTCTCTAGAGATACGACATCCACAAACGGCGAAACCGCTTCGCGTCGTCGCTCCAGTACCCAACTCATGGAACCAATTGCCCGAAGCGCTATTCTTACGGGCTTCGCAATCGATTTCGCCACTGGAAGCACAGTAATCGCACCGGTTGATGCCAGCTTTGCCGCCGCCGGAAGTAGCCGAGTATTAAGCCGAATTTTCACAGCCCGGACCATCGGCGGCGATTGTTTCTTATGTAGATATAAACTAGTCTGAACTCGCCACCAAAATCTGAATATAGATTAAGGAAACTCATGACTACTCTTCGCAGCACTCGCACGTGGCGTCAGATTAAACCTAGAAAAAAATCTAAGCTGGCCGAACAATTTCGGAAAATTCGCATCGAGCAACTCGAGGATCGTCGCCTCCTGGCAGTTTTGCAGAACTTCGATGGAGTAAGCGCCCCAGTACTGCCGGCAGGTTGGGTGCAAGCAACTTCGAATACCAACGCTTGGGTGACTGTTGCGTCCAATAGCGACTCACCACCTAATCACGCGTTCGTGCAGAATATCGGCTCGACGAGCAATAGTAGCCTGACGTCGCCGCAATTCCTGCTTGAGCCCGCTTCGCTTTTGAGTTTCCAAAATTTCTATGACACAGAATTGGATTGGGATGGTGGCGTATTAGAGATCTCAATCAATGACAGCGCTTTCACTGACATCTTGGCTGCAGGTGGTAGCTTCTTATCGGGTGGATATGTAGGACAGTTGTTTGCCAGCGGCAACCCGCTTGCTCAGAGATCGGCGTGGCACGGCAGTTCAGGCGGATATATAAATACCGTTGTTGACCTTCCTGCTTCTGCGGATGGACAGAACATTGCCCTACGATGGCGTTTCGGATCAGATAGTTCCGTGGGAGGCCTCGGCTGGCGTATCGATTCGATCTCCATTGATGGTCCTCCCACATTGGATTTCGGCGATGCCCCCACACCGTATCCGGTCACGCTGGCCGAAAATGGTGCCCGACATACCGTAGGGCCACTATTCTTGGGATCGTTTGTTGATGCCGAATTGAACGGCGCGCACAGCGTCGCGGCTGCCGGCGATGGCTCAGACGAGGATGGTATCTTATTTCTAACCGGACTCTCGCCTGGCCAAACTGAGTCGATTCAAGTCACGGCTTCCCTACCCGGCGGGTTGCTCAATGCGTGGATCGATTGGAATGCCGACGGTGATTGGAGCGATGTGGGGGAGTACGTATTCGTCGAGCAAACGTTGGCGGCGGGGGCCAACTCGCTGGCGTTGAATGTCCCAGCAAGTGTCAGTACGGGAAACAAAGTCGCGAGATTTCGCCTGAGTACCGCCACTGCGGTGGACGTTACGGGCCTCGCTCCTGATGGCGAAGTTGAAGACTATGTCGTGAGCGTTGTGACGCCAGGAGTTTGGAGTGCGCTTGGGCCCTTCTCGGCAACCAACGGTCAAGTGGAAAACATCCCTAACCGGCCGGTAGTTGGTTCAATTCATACGGTCATCGCCCATCCCAGCAACACGGATGTCTTGTATGTGGGTGCGTCGAATGGAGGAGTCTGGAGAACTAGCAATGCGACCAGTGCACAACCGAATTGGACCCCCTTAACCGACTCCATGTCCAGCCAGTCCATTGGAGCGCTGGCGTTTGATGTGGGCGATGCAAGCTCCAGTACTATTTATGCGGGCATCGGGCGGTACAGTAGTTTTGGTCGTCTGGGAGATGACAGAATTGGACTACTACGCACAATCAATGGTGGTCAGGATTGGCAAGTTGTCGATGGTGGGGGGCTTTTGCGTGGAAAAAACGTATCAGGCGTATATGCCAATGGAAATACCATCGTTGTTTCTGTAAACACCGCCGACAATTTCAATACTGCCAATACCGGAATTTTTCGAAGCACGGACGGTGGTGTCAGTTTTACGCAAGTGTCTTCAGGCACTGGAGCTTCTTCAGGTCTCCCCGCCGGCGTTAGCTACGATCTCATCGTCGATCCCGTGAGTACGAACACTCTATACACTTCAATCGTGTTCGGCTCGGCTAACGGAGTCTTCAAGTCGGTCGACGCTGGGGCTAGCTGGTCGCGTGTCAGTACTCCCGCCATTGAAGCGCTCATCACAGGCAGTACCAGCAACTTGGAGATGGCGGCTGGACGAAACAACGAAGTCTATGCAGCGATTATAAATTCAGGTGCATTTGCAGGCTTGTTTCGCTCGCCTGATGGCGGCGCGACTTGGACGCAAATGGACTCTCCCCAAACCAATGAGAATGGAACTAACGTTGGCCTGAACCCTAGCGGTGGCAAAGGCCCGTCGGACGGTGCTCCAGAATTCATTGCGGGTGGCCAAGGCAGTATTCACTTTTCGATCATCGCCGATCCGAGCAATCCGAATCTTGTCTATGTCGGCGGCGACCGCCAGCCGAGGACTAACGGCGATACCGGAGGTTTTCCAAATTCCATAGGAGCCCAGGATTTTTCGGGACGGCTATTCCGTGGGGATGCCAGTCGTCCTGCGGGAAGCCAATTTGTTCATTTGACGCATCGCAATAACCTGGGCGCTGTTGGCGGCGGAACAGCCAGCGGCAGCTCGCCGCACGCCGATTCTCGGGAAATGGCATTTATGGCCAATGGGCAGTTGGTCGAGGTTGATGATGGCGGCGTATATCGCCATTCCTCACCTCAAACGAACACCGGCGACTGGTTCTCGCTCAACGGTGACATACAAGTTACCGAGGCTCACGACGTGGCTTGGGATGCACTCAGCGATGTGGCGATCACTGGCAATCAGGATACCGGCACGACCTACCAACCTTCCTCTGGGGCTGCGCAATGGATCTCGCTGTCGACGGCCGATGGCGGTGACGTGGCGGTAGATAATATTCAGTTGGCTGCCGCCAATCAGTCGGTGCGCTATACGAGCTTTCAGAACATCGGTGGCTTTCGACGCACCATTTGGAATGCGGCGGGCGGACTTGTTTCCACTAGTTTCCCAACGCTAGCGGCCACAACGGGAAGCGCCGCGATCGCGGGCGCTTTTCGTACGCCGGTCGAAACAAATGCGGTTGCCGGAGGGCGATTGCTGATTCTTGGTTCGAATTCCTTGTACGAATCGCTCAACGCGGGTTCCACGATTACAGAAATTGGCGTTGGACTGGGCATTAACGACATTTCGTCGAACGCGCTCGCCTATGGCGGTACCCGAGGCGGTGTGGCCAATCCCGATGTCGTATGGATGGCCCGCGGTAGCAATGTTTATCTGAGAACCGCTGGCACCGGAAGCGTAGCGCAGACGACCGGTGATCCCACCAATTCGACCATCCGCGATCTCGCAGTGAACAGCCGCAATTGGGCCAACGCCTTTGTCATCGATAACAACCAGGTCTTCCAAACCACCAACGAAGGTGCCACCTGGTCGGATGTCACAGGCGACTTGCTTTCGTTTGCCAGCGACCTGAGATCCGTTGCCTTTGTCGTTGGCGCGATTTCAGATACGTTAGTTATCGGAACAAACCAAGGAGTGTTTGCGAGCGCACTGTCCTCGCTCGGAACTTGGATTCAGCTCGGGAGTAACCTGCCAAACGTCATTGTTTACGACATGGACTACGACCCAACCGATGATTTGCTCGTTTTAGGAACGTTGGGACGCGGAGCTTGGAGCCTCGCCAACGCCAGTACCTTGGTAGCTCCAGCCGCAACCGTGATTACTCGCAATTTGTTTTACAACAATTCGACTGGTAACTCTGGAAATGCAGTTGCCAGCGACAAACTTCCATTGCGCACAACCGGACAGGCTTCCACTTTTGCCAACTATTCGAATTACGCGCTAGGTTTGAACGGTATTTTAATCGACATCGACGGCTTACCCGCGACGACTACGAATGCGCAGATGCTGGCAAGCTTGGAATTCGCGCAGTGGAATGGCATCGCCCCTGCTGGTTTTGAACCATTGTCCGCAACGGCCGTACCCACAGTGAATATTGTGAGTGGTTCTGGTGCGGCAGGCTCGACGCGCGTAAGCATTACATTCCCAGACAATACCGTACAAAACACTTGGCTAAGAGTAACGGTGAAAGCCAACATCAATACAGCCATTCCGTCTGACGACATCTTCTATTTCGGCAATGTCATTGGGGATGTCGACGAGATTGGCAATTCGCCAACCCGTCTACCTGTAAATGCCCTGGATACGATTGCGATACGTCAAAATCAATCGATACTTCCCAATTCTGTTGGCGTCTCGAATATCTACGATGTCAATCGAGATGGCAGCGTTAATGTCTTGGATACATTGGCCGTTCGAGCCAATCAGCAGATTCTTGGCATTGTCGCTCCATTGGTTGTCCCTCCACCACCGCCGGTAGCAGCAGCGGGCAACTCAACGACTCAACTTCTTACCAGCATCTTGGACATTCAACCAGCCCCACAAATGGAAGAGCAGATTCCGGGCTTAATCAAATCCGGGTATCAACCCTCCAAGGACATGCTCCTATTGGATTTCATTTTGCTAGAATCAGAAAACGAGATTATTGGAATAGAAGACAACGAGGACGATTGGTACGGACTTCCGATGGACCAAATTGGATTGGCGTGGAACCTGTCAGCGGAAGAACCGCTGCGCGCAGATGATGATGAACTTTCGTTCATTGACGACTATTTCGGCGTCGAATGGGAACTTGACTAGCAATTTCAAGAAACTAATAAGAGAAAATACTGTGAAAATAGCCATATCGATTATGGGACTGATATTTAGTGTGGGCCCCATCGCCAATAGTGCTTTTGCGAATATTATCCTAACTTTCGGTTCTGCAAGTTTTTTCGAAAACTCGGGAGTGCAAACAATTGATATTTTCGCCAGAAGCGATAGCAGCGATTCAGCGCTAGGTGTCGTAGCACAATTTCAGCTGGCTGCCGGAAAATTTCCTGTAATTGCGGGTACGTTCAATCAAGACGGATTCATTGGATTCGGAAATATAGTTGGAGGGTGAGCGTCTGGCTTCCAAAGCGCTGGCGATGCAATCTCCGTGCTAAGCCTTGAATTCAATAATTCGCAGCTCTTTCCCGCAACGAACACACTTCTAGCACGAATGAACATCGATACGACAAATATTCCATTAGGGAATTACGCAATCAATGTAAACTCGCTCGTGACGCCGGGGGCTCCGAGTCAGCCTGTGAATGGTTCGTTCACCATAGCAGTACCAGAACCGTCTTCCTTCATGATCGTCGGTCTCATGGCTATCGCCGCGTGTCGCTACCGAGTTAGGGCTAGGAGTTAGAGCAGCTGGGCGTTGCGGGACTTAGCCGACCCCGTGCAAGCCACTTTTAGCGCGTACAACGGGTGATGTTGGTAGTGGTGCAAGTTGCGGTTCGAGTACGCCGCGGGCCTTTTTCCAAACCAAACCGGCTTCGATAAACATCCAGATCTGCAACAGCAGAATGCCGAGCCCAAAGCCCGTCAGCAAAAACTTCTTCTGAGGAATCCAATTGTAGAACAGATCGTACATCATCGCCCAACCTGGTACCAACATCATTAGCACAGTGGGAATTGCCAGGAATGCAATGGCTTTGTTCCGTCGCCATAAATAAAAGGTGGCAACCATCATGGCCAGTCCGGCTAAAAGCTGATTGGTGGCACCAAATAGCGGCCACAACATAAGTCCACCCGCGCCTGGTTTCTCTCCCGCAAAAATAGCGATGGCACCGCCTACCCCCACAGCCAACGAAGTCGCTACATATTTATTCTTGGTTGGCAGGCGCAGGGTACCTCCCAACTCTTGAATAACATAGCGCTGCAATCGAGTTGCAGTGTCGAGCGTTGTCGCAGCGAAACTAGCAACCAATACAGCCACAATGCCAACGCCAAGCTTGAGCGGGATACCGATGGCAGTCAGGAAATTCGCGCCGCCCTCAATAAACGCAGCTAGGTTTTTCTGCAAATTTTGATTGGCCCAGCCTCCGCCCTCGCCGGCGCGGTAATAGTTCCGCCAAGCTTGCCGCCCCTTTAGGGGCTCACCATCAGCACCCTGAATATACCCATAGTCTGCCGTCGCTACCGCCGTGGTTGCGGCAGGTAACTTTTGCAGCGCGCCCATCCCCACGCCAGCCGTGCAAGCCAATATGACTATCACCGCCAACGCCGATTCGAGCAACATGGCTCCGTAGCCAACTACCTGCGCGTCCCGTTCACACGCAACCTGCTTGCTACTGGTTCCTGAACTGACCAAACAATGGAATCCACTGCAGGCTCCGCACGCGATGGTGACGAACAGGAACGGCAGAATTGGCGGAGCATCTGCCGGGATCGTCGATGAGATCGGCTCAGACGATGCAAACAGGTCCGCTTGACCAGAAGCGCTAGCCACCAATACGCCTAGGACCAGTAAGGCCAAGGCGACATACAGTTGCTGACTGTTGACCAAATCTCGGGGTTGCAATAGCAACCAAACCGGCAACACCGACGCCGCGAAGCAATAGGCGAGCAGCAGTATAGTCCATATTACGATCGGATTCCAAAGCGTATCGGCATTCCCGCTAGGTAACCATTGGTTGAGGTCGATCGGCATGTAATAAACGCCCACGTAGACGGCCAGGTAAAGCACAAACAGAGATATTAAGGAGGGAATGGCAATCGACCGCCCTAATTTGTGCGACCAGATTCCAATCGCAATCGCAACTGGCATCGCAACCCAGACCGAAAGCACGCTTTCTGGATAAAGCGCGAAGATATTTGCGATCACCAATCCGAAAATAGCTAAGACGATCCACAATGCGAGTGCCAGAATCGAAAGAAATAAAATCTTGGCGCGGGGCGAAATCATTCGTCCTGCAATTTCACCAATTGTCTGACCTCGATTCCGCATCGAGATGATCAGTGCTGCCATATCGTGTACTCCACCAATCAGTATGGCTCCAAAAACGACCCATACCAGCGCTGGCAGCCAGCCCCAAAACACAGCAATCGCAGGTCCAACGATCGGTCCCGTGCCAGCAATGCTCGTGAAGTGATGCCCAAAAATCACGCTCTTGGGTGTCGGCACAAAATCGTGATCGTCCCGCAATGCACGACTCGGAACGGGTGCATCGACCGACAATTCAAAGAGTTTCAAACTCAACCACTTACCATAGGTAAAGTATGCCAACAGCAAAAGTGCCAAGGAACCAAAGCAAATCAGGAGAGTACTCATGCGGGGTTACCTGCAGGTAGGGACTGTGCGAATGCGTCGTTTAAACTGGAGTAGCAGCCAGCACTAATATTGAAATCGAAGTGACAAGCGAAAACCAGGGACGTTAACAAGTTATAATCGTGCGGCCTGAAATAAATATGTGTACATCGGCGGTGTACAGACTACTTTTGTAAAACAATGTTAGGAAGCGATGTTGAAACTGCAACTTCATTGGCAGATCCTAATTGGCATGGTCTTGGGGGCCGTTATTGGCGTAGCCGTCAATATGAAGCTGAGCGATCGACGGACGGAAATTACCACGGGGCTGCCTGCAGGCGTGGATAGCGCAACAGTCATTGATTCCAGCGATCGGATCGAGATTCTTTGGCGTTCGGAGGGAAAAGAGGAGGTCCGTACGGTTGATCCGACCGGAAACGCTCCAAACTGCGTACTCACCCTGGAGGACCTCGCCGCCACTTCTCCGTTAGCTCTCAAAATCTATGAAAAAGCCCCCAGCTACTCCAGAATAATCGGACAGTGGTGCAAGCGTCTGGGAGGTCTGTTCTTGCGTTTACTCCAAATGGTTTCTGTTCCGCTGATTATCGCCTCGCTAGCCTCCGGAATTCTCGGGCTTGGCGGAAGCGCTGGTTTTGGCAGAATGTTCTCCATCACTATCGTCTACTACATCGCAACCAGTATGCTGGCAATTATCACTGGTTTGCTCTTTACCAACATCATCAACCCCGGCATAGGTACGAATCTCAAACTGAATCTTGCCCGAGCCCAGGTGGCGCAATCCAGCATTCCAGAAGTAGTCATGGGACAGATTGAAACAATGATCCCAACCAACCCGTTTGCTGCCGTGGCTCAATCGTCGTTCTTGTCTGTAATTTCTTTCACGATTGTTTTTTGCATTTTCGCGCTGCATGTCGGCGGCGGAGCGCTCGAAAGATTTCGGCAGCTTGCCGACGACACGTTTGCGGTGATGATGAGACTGACAACCGCAATTATCCGGCTTGCTCCCTTCGGCGTATTTCTGTTGATGATTTACGTCACGGCGACTCAGGGCGTTGCCGTTTTCTCGGCTCTGGGATGGTATATGCTCACGGTTGTTAGCGGGTTGGGGGTCCATGCCTTTGTCACACTGCCCCTAATCGTCTGGTTTTTTGCGCGTCGCAACCCGTTCCAGTTACTCAGCGCCATGATGCCTGCGTTGGTTACTGCGTTCAGCAGTGCAAGCAGTAATGCGACTCTACCGTTAACCTTAAGCAATATAGAAAAACGTGCCGGCGTTTCGAACAGAGTGAGTTCTTTTGTATTGCCGCTGGGGTCGACTATCAACATGGACGGTACAGCACTCTATGAAGCCGTTGCGGTGCTATTTATCGGACAACTTGCCTTCGGTGGCGACATGAGCTTTGCCGACCAAGCCATGATTGCTATGACGGCCTTACTGGCTAGTGTGGGTGCGGCCGGGATTCCTCACGCTGGCCTGGTCATGATGGTAATCGTGCTGCAGGCAGTCAACTTACCAATTGAATACCAAGGCATCATTCTGGCTGTCGATCGAATCCTGGATATGTGCCGCACCAGCGTCAACGTGTGGAGCGACTGTTGCGGAGCGACTGTGGTCGAAAGACTAGCGTTTAGCCACGAAAACGGCAACTCGCCCGGCAGTGCTTCGAGCTAGTTGCAGCAGCCTTAACGGCTGGGACCACCGCGTGCGGACTTAAATGCTATCCAAGCGGCCGGTCGAATCGCCAAACGACTCGATACTGTCGATGCCCATGCGATCTATGAGACTCAAATACAAATTGGTCATCGGGACACTTCCTGCCGAGTGGTAGCGACCGCCATGCAGAGTTCCGCCACCGTTGCCAGCCAGGATAATCGGCAGGTTATCGTGATTATGTTTGTTGCCGTCGCCAATGCCACCGCCATATACAATCATAGAATTGTGCAAGACTGAATTTCCGTCGGTATCGGAAATATCGGCTAGCCTTTTCAGGAACCTCGCGAAGTGCTCCAAATAAAACAGATCGATCTTTCCGACTTTTTCGTGACTCTCGGTTTCATTCTGATGGTGCGTCAAGTAATGATGCCCCTCGGGAATTCCAATATCTGGAAATGCACGATTGCTGCCATCGGCGGCCATCAGCAAGGTCGCCACGCGGGTAGCGTCCGTTTGCATGGCCAACGCCAACATATCAAACATCAGCGACAAGTGGTCCGCGTACTTTTCAGGAACTCCTATTGGAAGGACGGAGTCCTTGGGCACGTCAGGAATGGGAAACTTTGAAGCTTGACCGATACGACGTTCGATGTCCCGCGTGCTACTCAGATACTCATCTAGTTTTCGACGGTCATTGACGGCCAACTCCTTGCGCAAATCGTTCGCATCTTCCAATACATAATCCAGTAGGCTCATTCGTTCCGATGCCGAAAGTCGATTGGCCATCGCGGTCTGACTTGAATCTGTCAAACCAAACAATCTTTCGAAAAGGGCTCGAGGATTTGTCTCTGGCGCCATCGGCTGCGTGGCTGTTCGCCATGACAAATTGTACTGATAGGCACAGGAATAGCCCGAATCGCAACCACCGCTTTTGCGAACGGCATCGCACGACAATTCGAGCGAAGAAAAACGCGTCGAGCCGTGCAAGCGTGTGGCAGCCAGTTGATCGATCGATTGCCCGACATGGATATCTGCCCCGGCCGTTTTTGTAGCGCGAGCACCTGTCAAAAACGTAGCGTTTGCCCGCGCGTGATCTCCCGGTCCATCGTTGCCTGCCGTGGCATTCAGTTGATCCAAACCGCTAATGACTTGGATGTGTTTTTTGAGTTCTTCCAACGGTTGCATTGTGGGCCCCAACTGCAATTCCTCCGCTGGCTGATTGGTGGGAAACCAGTTGGCTTGTTGAGCTCCGTTAGGGAAATAGACAAAGGCTAGACGCAGCGGCGCCCCAGTGGCAGTGGTCGCAACATTCGCAGCCCCATGAGCGGTCTTTGCATTCCAAGTCTCGAACAATGGCACACACAGCCCCAGCCCTGCGCCCCGAATGAGATCGCGCCGCTTCATAATTCTTCCTCCTGGATATGCATTGAGGTAGTATCGATATCTACTGTTTTGCCCGCATGCGTTGGAACGCGGGCGATTGAATCACGCCTAGCACTGCGATTGAAAATCGACCGCCGCTGGCTTCCAGATCTTTCACAGTCTGTTCTATGGCTATCTCATCATGGTACTCGGGACCGCGTCCGAGTGCATAGGTCATTAGTTTCTCTGTAAAACAAGTGTAGAAATCGGCTCGTCGCTCGCTAGCTAGTATTTGCTTCAACTCAGACAAGTTGCTAAATGCTTCTCCAGTAATCAGCTCCCCCTTGGCGTCCACGGGCAATCCGGCCTCTTCGCTTCTCCACATTCCGAGCGCGTTAAAATTTTCCAGCGCTAATCCCAGCGGATCGAATCGATCGTGGCAGGAGGCACACATCGCGTCCTGACGATGCAATTCGAGCAGTTCCCTCAGTGTCGGCTGCCGGCCACTAAAGGCGGCAGCAGCCTGCTCCAATTCAGGCACAGCTGCCGGCGGAGGCGGGGCGGGTGTCCCAAGCAGGTTATCCAGAATAAACAGTCCGCGTTTTACGGGACTGGTACGAGTCGGATTGCTGGTGACGATCAAAAACGAACCTTGTGTTAGCACGCCTCCGCGAGGACTGCTGTCCGGCAATTCAACATAGCGGAGCTGCTCGCCCTCGAGCGACTCCAGCCCATAGTACTTGGCCAGCCCCTGATTCAGGAAGCTGTACCGAGCATTGATCAATTCTAACAAACTTCGATCCTGACTGGCGATGTAGTAGAAAAGTGCTTCAGTTTCACGTCTGAGATCGCGCCGTAAATTTCCGTCCAGGATGCCGCGTAGATTTCTCAGTTCGCGGTATCGCTCCAGCAACCGCTGAATTTCGCTGGGGTGATCGTTGCGATCATACTGCGATCGGTCATCGCCAAAATGCAACTTCAACTGTTCTCGCAATTGGTCATATTCCTCGCGACTTGCGGTCGCTTCCAAAGGATCGATGGAGATTGTTTCCACGTCTCGAGTTTGTAGCCACTGCCCGACAAAATTCTGGCTCGTCTCTCGAAATCGATCATCGGCCAGCATCCGCGCGACTTCTGCAGGCAGTTCCTGGCGAAGACGCCCGCTGCGCGCCAACGCAATCAAACGCTCGTCGGGCATGGTCGACCACAGAAAATACGATATGCGGCTCGCCAGTGCGAACTCGTCGATTAGCGGAAAGTCTGGCAAAGTTTCGTATGCTGCGGCTTCTTCGATTCGAAATAGAAATCGAGGTGACGCTAGGATCGCTGCCATCGCGCGAGCTATCCCTCGTTCAAAACTCTGACCTCGTCGCGTAAAGCCATCGACAGCGATCAACGTGACTCTATCGAGCGTTGGGAGGTCGACCGGCCGGCGAAAAGCTCGCGTAGCGAACTTCTCTAAGACTTCGCGCGCGTACTGCTCGCGCTCGAGCTGCGCCAGCGGAGGTTCTGAGCGAGCGAAGAAGCGATCGTAGCCCACCGGCATCGTCCATAGTGATTTATCGGTAGGGCCAGTTACTCGAAATTCATGGATCTCAAAGCGTATGTCGGCACTCTTCTTACTTTTGTCCACCAGCGGCTCGAGCTGAAAGCGGATTTGATGCTCCCCCGCAGGCAACGCGCGCAGAAAGCGATCGGTGCTGCGTTTGTCAGCCGACCACGCAAGTTCTTGTGTCCACAGGTCTTGGCCATCAAGCTGCAAAGTTACTCGACAGCGCCCAGGGTCAAAATCAAAACTGCCGTCAACTTCCCAATCCAGTTCGAGATCATATTCGGCAGCATGCTCGACTGTGAATTTTGCAGAAACATCAATTGGGGAGTAAAACGAATTGGAAGCCGCCGACTGCTTACCCTGCGCGGCGGTCATGGCTTTACCCGCTACGACAACCCGTTGAGGTACACGATGCTGCAGCGGAACTGCTTCCATTACAATCTGCTCGGCGGCCAGCAGGTATTTTTCCATCAAAAGCGGAGAAACGCTCATAGCATCAGCAACCGTGTCAAATCCATGCCCCGTGTCGTCGGGCGGGAATTCCACCTCGCTGGCAAACTCTATGCCCATCAAATCGCGAATCGTGTTGCGATACTCGGTGCGATTCAGGCGGCGTAGCGTTACCTGCCCGGGATCCGGATTGTTTTGATCGAGGTGCAATGTGCTGCGCTGCATCCAATGCAGTAGTTGCTCTCGCACTGCCGGTTGCATCTTCTCCACGCTCTTGGGCGGCATCATCTCCGCTCGTACATTCTTGAGCACTTTCCACCACCGTCGACGAACCTCCTCACTATCGCTCTCAGCCAATAGTTCATCGATGGCGAATTGGCCTTCGCTGCTCCCATCTGCGTGGCAGTCAAAACAATACTGCGTCAGAATCTGCCGAGCAGCCTGTGTAGAAATTAAACTCGAGTCGTCATCTGCAGCGTGAATACTAAACGCTGTCAGGCAGAACATTGCGAAGCAGGCACCAAACGGGATACGGCGAGGCCACATTGCGCGATTCACTGGAAGGCGGAGTTGAAGGTGGGAAGCGAGGATGAATGAAACTCCTCGAAGGGCTATAATACCATCCCCGTTCATCAAAATCTGCCTTAGGCTGTCTACAGCCACTCAAAACCTGTCAAGCGAAGGGTTTACTCAATGATGCCTACCTTTAGATTCCTCTCCTGCGCTGCTCTAGGCTGGGGTGTTTTGGTTGCCGCCTGCCCGTCTTGGTGCTCCGCGGCCCAGCCGAATGTTGTGATCGTAATTAGCGACGACCAAGGTTATGGAGACTTGTCGTGTCACGGAAACCCTGTACTCAAGACGCCTGAAATCGACGCGCTCTATGCCGAATCGATTCATTTGACCGACTACCACGTCGCTCCCACCTGTTCGCCGACTCGCAGCGCTCTGTTGACGGGCCACTGGACCAATCGCACAGGTGTGTGGCACACGATCATGGGACGCAGCATGCTGCGCGACAACGAAGTCACCATGGGACAAATCTTCAGGGATGCAGGCTACGCAACGGGCATGTTCGGCAAATGGCACCTGGGCGACAACTACCCCTATCGCCCCGAAGATCGAGGTTACACGGAAGTTATGCGACACGGCGGCGGCGGCGTCGGGCAAACCCCTGACTTCTGGGATAATGCCTACTTTGACGGCAGTTATTGGCACAATGGCCAGCCCGAACCAGTTCAAGGATTCTGTACCGATGTTTTCTTCGACTACGCAAAGCGTTTTATTACTGCCCAGAAAGCCGCAAACAAGCCTTTCCTGGCCTATATCGCCACCAACGCCCCACACGGCCCCATGCATGCTCCAGAGGCTTTTAGCGAACCCTACAACGACCAACGGACTCACGTTGCCAACTTCTTCGGCATGATCGCAAACATCGACACAAACGTGGGACAGTTGCGCCGCTTTCTAGCCGATGAAGGGCTGGCCGAGAATACAATTTTTATTTTCACCACGGACAATGGATCGTCCTCCGGAGCCAACGTCTTCAATGCTCAAATGCGAGGCAGCAAAGGCAGTCCCTATGATGGCGGTCATCGCGTGCCATTCTTTCTGCGCTGGCCAGCCGGAGGGTTCGATTCGGCCAGAGACATCGAGCCAATTGCCGCACACGTCGATGTGCTTCCGACCTTGATCGAGTTGTGTGGAATTTCGGCGCCAGCGAATGTCAAGTTCGATGGAGTCTCTTTGGTGCCACTGCTAAACGGCAAAGCCGAAGCGTGGCCAGACCGCATACTGGTCACCGATTCGCAGCGTGTAAAGGACCCGATCAAGTGGCGTCAGAGCTCCGTCATGACCTCGCAATGGCGATTAATCAATGGTGAAGAGCTTTACGACATGCGGCACGATCCAAGTCAAGCGAGCAATGTGGCCTCAGGCAACCCGGCTGTAGTCGCTCGCTTGCGCGATTTCTATGAAGCTTGGTGGGCGGAACTGCTGCCGACCTTTGCTAACGATGCGGCCATCACCCTTGGGCATCCCAGCGACAACCCAGCGCGATTGACTTCCCACGACTGGATTACGACGGAGATGACTCCGTGGAATCAATCTCAAGTGCGCAATGCGATGAACGGCGACAGCAACACTGGATTCTGGAATGTGAATGTGCTGGCCGATGGCAAGTATACGATCCGTCTGCGACGTTGGCCGGCCGAAGCGAGAACTGCCATCGATGCTGCACTCAAACCCGGAGCCGCGGTGCCTGGTGAGAAACCCTTCCGAGCCACGCCTGGAAAGGCAATTAAACCGGTCAAAGCATCGATAAGCATAGGTAACACCATCGCTACTAAACTTTACGAAGCTGGCGACGAGGAAGTCGTCTTCGAAATCGACCTACAGGCTGGAAAACAACGACTCGCCGCACTCTTTCATGAAGCCGATGGAACCCAGTATGGTGCTTACTATGCTTATGTGACGCGACTAGCTCAGCCAGAGAATTGACGCAGATTTATCGTTGTATCTGTAATAACTCAACCAGCTCGAGAAACTGTAACCGCAAAGTACCCAGCGATCGCGCTGGCGACGAAGCACAAATTTGGAATTAAGCTACGGTTGGAAAAACCGTACCCTGCTTTAATCCGAGCTTCGCGGCTCTTCGATCGCCAGTCATGAATAACGCAGAAACAGCGCAACCACTAAGCATCAAAGCCCGCCAGTCGCAAAGTATAGCGCGAGAGCGATTTTGCCTGTGGCAAGGTTTTGGTGCGACAGAGGGCTTGGTTCAATTCAGAAATGACGAACGCTATTCCGTTTGGATGCATGCACACCGGCGGCTCATGCATGCCAATCGCAGTTACGCAATCGCCGTCTGGTGGTTCAATATAACTTGTGCGTGCAGCGTACTACTTGCCATTGGACTGTGGTTCTATCTTTCGTCTGCGGTTTTGGCAGCGACATTCGCTTTGGCTTGCCTGGTCGTAATTACCTATCGCGAGCAACGCAGACGCAACGAATGCATTTCAACCGCGTTGCGCGAGCCGGCAACTTGCCTCATTCATTCTCGCTAGCGCGATCTAACCTGTTGCCTTTGCCCCCAGTCCAGCCACGCGTCCGATCGTGTACACTCTAGGCTCACTTGCAGCTAGATGGCCGATTAACAATTGAGGGCGTATTGAATGAAGACTCGGCAATTAGGAAATACAGAACTCCATCTATCGGTGATTGGCTTTGGTTCTTGGGCGATCGGCGGCGGCGAATGGCGTTTCGGCTGGGGAGATCAAGACGAGCGGGAAGCCATAGAGGCAATAATTGCAGCCGTGGATCATGGAATTAATTGGATCGATACGGCTGCCGTATATGGTGGCGGCAAGTCGGAAGAGTTGGTTGGAAAAGCGCTCAAGGAACTTGGTCCCTCGCGTCGACCCATTGTCGCGACCAAGTGTGGCCGAGTCATGCGCGACCCCGAAACAATCGACAAAATCCTGAAACGCGATAGCGTGATCGCTGAGTGTGAAGCGAGTCTTTCGCGGCTAGGGGTTGAGTGTATCGATCTTTACCAAATGCACTGGCCTGAGCCCGACGAGGATATCGAGGAGGGGTGGCAAACGCTGGTGGAGTTGAAACAGCAGGGCAAAGTACGTGAGATCGGCGTTTCCAATCACAGCATATCCCAACTCAAACGGCTGCAAGCCATTCATCCGGTTGCGTCATTGCAGCCGCCTTATAGTTTGATCGTTCCCGATGCTGAGCAGGAACTATTACCCTATTGTGGCGAAAATCAGATTGGCGTGGTTTGCTATAGTCCCATGTACAAGGGATTGCTCACGGGCAAGTTCACTCGCGAACGCGCTGCTGGTTTATCGGAAAAGGACCATCGCTCGCGCGATCCTCGGTTTCAATCGCCACAGCTCGAACAGAACTTACTCTTGGTTGAAAACCTGCGGCCGGTTGCCGAGCGCAGTGGTCACACGTTGATGGAGCTGGCTATTGCCTGGGTTCTTCGCCGACCGGAAGTCACCTCGGCCATCGTTGGCGCGCGCCGTCCCGCGCAAGTGGAAGAAATCATCAAAGCCGCCGCCTGGACGCTTAACGAAACCGACATTCAGGCCATCGACGATTGCCTCCGCGCGATTGGCCGCTAAAACATCATTCGCCACCACTCCCGAACCTGCTGAAGGCACTTGCCGGGAAATCCGGCCGTATTGCAGGTCAAGCAATCATACTATCGTGCGCTGCGGGGCTACCGCGCTGCTACTGGGCGCTGTGGGCGAGGATAGAGACAACAATCGACTGGGCAAACATCGTGACTGGGGCCTAGCTCTCCGAGCGCAGGACGAGACTCCAAGCCACGAATGCGTTCTTCTAACAGCTCGCGCACCATCCGAACAAACTTTGGATGCGTGCCCACACTCGGTACACGAATGAAATTGATACCCAGCTTCTCGCATAATTCTTTCGCTTCTGTATCCAAATCAAAGAGTACTTCCATGTGATCTGAGATAAAGCCAATCGGTACCACCGCGACACTCCGCGTTCCTGCTTGGCCGAGTTCCTCGAGGCGATCGCAGATGTCCGGCTCCAGCCAAGGTTGATGTGGAGGTCCACTACGGCTCTGGTAGACAAGTTCCCAATTGGAATGCTCAACGGCTGTTGCCACTAAACGGCAAGCCTCGGTTAACTGTGCGACATAGCGACTGTTGTCCGCCATAGACATGGGAATACTATGCGCCGTGAACAAGATCTTCGTCTCGGCGCGCCGATCGTCGTCAAGTGCCTGCAGGGAACTGCTGACCAAATCTGCTTGGGCTGCAATGAATTGCGGATGGTTGAATCCCTTGCGAACCTTCTCTACCAGCGGAGCACCCTCGCCAACCATCTGTTGCGCATCGATTACGTTCTCTCGATACTGCCGACACCCTGAGTAGCAACTAAACATGCTCGTAAAAAATGCCAGCGCTCGTCTGTGGCCATTGTCGCGCATTTGCCGCAATGTGTCTGGCAACAGCGGATGCCAATTGCGGTTCCCCCAGTAAATAGGTAGCGCGATTCCTGCCGCATCGAGCTCAACGCGGAGCGCATCGATCAGCGCGCGATTTTGTGCATTGATGGGGCTGACGCCACCAAACTGTTTGTAGTGCTCCGCGACTTCTAGCATCCGTTCATGGGGAACATTTTTCCCTCGCAACACATTCTCCAAAAAGGGCATGACATCCGGCAGCCCTTCGGGGCCTCCAAAGGAAACCAGCAAAACACAATCGTAAGCAGTTGAGTCGTCAGGCATATCGATCTCGGTTTGATCTTTTCTAGGAAGCAGTTTCAAGGCGCTGCTGCTCAAGTCCCGCCCCATCAACAGCACTGTCCCATCGATGGGGGCCAGCTGCATTACAGCAGTATCGAAAAAGCAGCATGTCTGGTTACGCTCTGTCTCAGCAAGAGTTTAACAACTCAAAGGCGTAACGCAGATGCGAAGAATTATAGTGGTCTATCAAGCAAACGAAAGTCGCTAAGCGCCGCTAACAGTTGGTCAATCGAATCGACAATCGGAACAGGTACCTCGACGAACCTGCGCAGCAGTTCTGAGTTGGTAGATTGCACCAGATCTTCCGCCGCACTTATTGGGGAGGGCAATCGATTTAATACCACCCCGACCAGGCTTAATCCGCGCGCTGCGATCGCTTCCAAGCATAGCAATACCTGGTTAACCACACCCAAGCGGTTGGCTGCAACCAATATACAGGGCAACCTCAGAGAGACGGCCAGGTCCACAACGGTCAGGTTGTCCGAAACAGGCGACAAAACGCCACCCGCCCCCTCAACAATCAAGAAATCACAGTGGGCCTCCCACCAGCTTGCGCCAGCAAGCAGAAGGCGTTCATCGACCGTTCGGTTTTCGAGTCGCGCCGCCACCGGAGCTGCCAAAGGTGCTATAAACGTCTGAGGACAGATGCGATCCAACGCAACACTCGCTTTAGCAGCAGCTTGCAAACGCATTGCGTCGCAATCGTCACCAGCCGCACAACCGCTGGCAACAGGCTTGTAGACTCCGACGCGGCATCCCTCAGCCTCCAGCGCGCGCGCTAGCAAACAAGCCTGATGCGTTTTGCCAACTTCAGTATCGGTTCCTAAGATGAAAACGCCTGAATTATTCGAACGGCCATCGGCCTCGTAGAATTTCTTCACTTCAGTCGCCTTGTCGCTGAGTTTCAGCCTGTTAGCATAAACGAACCAAGTACTTTTAATAGCAATTTCGCAACGATCCGTCGACGACCCATCGGGGTGGAAACCAATGGCTGAGTTGAAACCAATGGCTGAATTAAGGCGGAATAATTTTTCCACCTGTGGATTGAAGGCTATTTCATAGAGCCCTCAACTACAGTTCCCGCTCGATGTGCTGCACATTCCGAAACAAGTCGTTGGGAACGCTGGATTTCTGTAGTTCTGGATCTGGGGCGAAGCATAGCGAGGTGTGTCATGGCGCGATCCAACACGGTAAATCTAGCTCTAGTTCAAATGACCTGCTCTCACGACAAGCAGGCTAATGTAGACAAAGCCGTGGAGCGTGTCGCAAACGCGGCTGCCAACGGAGCTCATATCGTTTGTCTGCAGGAAGTATTCAACACACCTTATCCGTGCCAGACTGAAGACCACGCGAACTTTGATTTAGCCGAGGAAATTCCGGGGCCAACTAGCCAAAGACTTGCAACCGTGGCCAAACAACTCGGTGTCGTAGTGACGTGTTCAATCTTCGAACGGCGCACGCATGGGCTTTATCATAATACGGCAGTGACCTTCGACGTGGACGGAGCGATGGTCGGTTTCTATCGCAAGATGCATATTCCCGACGATCCACTTTACTATGAAAAGTTTTATTTCACGCCAGGCGACCTTGGCTTCACTGTAGCCAAAACCAAGTACGCATGTTTGGGAGTTGGAGTTTGTTGGGACCAATGGTACCCTGAAGCGGCAAGGTTGTTCGCGTTGCGAGGCGCAGAAATCCTACTCTACCCGACTGCGATTGGCTGGATACCAGAGGAACGAGAGGAGTTCGGCGAGGCTCAACATAGCTCCTGGGAAACATCGATGCGCGCACATGCAATTGCCAATGGAGTGTTTGTCGCCGCCACCAATCGCGTTGGTATCGAAAGTGGCCTGCAATTTTGGGGGGCGTCGTTTGTGGCCGATCCCAGCGGGTTGGTGATGCATCGCGCCAGTCACCTCGAAGAGGAATTGGTCGTGGTCCCTTGTAGTCTGGCTCGATTGGATGTTACGCGCACACACTGGCCTTTTCTTCGAGACCGGCGGGTGGATGCTTATGGCGAAATTACGAAACGCTTCATTGATGCTGATTGACCTTTGCCTAGTCCCAAACTTTAGATGAATGAGTCCCTGGCATGAAGTTCGTCAGTCCTTACTCCTGGCCACCTGAGTGGGAGCGCCAAGACGCAACTTGGATTGCATGGCCCCACAATCGAGAGACTTGGCCGCTGAATGTCGATCGCATTCCTGGCACATTTGTCAAGTTTGTCGCTGCAATCAGTCAGTTTCAAACCGTAAATGTGTTGTCCGGTCCCGCAGGCAACCCGTTTGCTGCAGCAGAAATGCTGCAGGGAATTCCCAACGTGCATATTCATAACGTCGTCACCAATGATACTTGGATTCGCGATTTTGGCCCAACATTCGTTCGACGTATCGACGACGGTTCGCTGGTTGGAATCGATTGGAGATACAATGCTTGGGGTGGAAAGTACCCTCCATTTGACGACGACGCCCGCGCCGCCGAGCAGATTTGTAGAATCATTGGATGCCCACGAAGCATGTCCGCCATGGTCTGTGAAGGCGGCAGCCTGGAAACCGATGGACTCGGCTCGCTTTTGACAACCAGCAGTTGCCTGCTCAGCTCGACTCGCAATCCAGGTTGGACGCGAGCAATGGTTGAAGCTGAGCTGACCGCTCAGCTAGGTGTTCGCAATATTATTTGGGTCGATGGCGGTGGCTTGCTCGGCGACGATACCGACGGACACATCGACCAACTGGCACGCTTCGTCTCGCCTGGAGTTGTCGTCGTCGCAACTAGCACCGTGGCTGATGATCCTAACCGCGCGGGCTTAGAAGCCAATTTCCATATTTTGCAGCAAGCGAAACTGCCGCACGGTCCTTTAACGGTGCATGCACTCCCTACTCCACCACCGCGGTTCTCTGCCGGCAAGCGGGTGCCGGAAAGCTACTGCAACTTTCTGTTTGTCAATGGAGCAGTATTGGTTCCAACCTTTAACCACGATGCCACTGACAGAAATGCAATAGAGCTGCTAACCGGGCTGATTCCCGGGCGAAAAATAATTCCTATCGATTCCTCAGAATTGATCCTGGGACTGGGAGCGCTGCACTGCGCTTCGCAGCAACAACCCGCACAGTAACGGATCGGTCACTACCTCTGTGTCTCTCTGTGCGCTCTGTGGTTGTATTGCGTTCAGCGAGTGGGTCCCTGGGCTTTTACTGACTGTGGTCTGATTTAAGATTGAAACTATTGTCATTGTTTTTCGTTAACTAGCGTCTGACCGCTCACTTATATCTCAAACCTTGCCTAGCCACTAACGATTGGTTTTGCGTCGGGAGAAGGTGAAACCAGCGAGAGCCAACACTCCAAGTACGGAAGCGCTTGGTTCTGGGACGGCCGTTACAAATTGAATATCGTCGACACGGAAACGGTAACCGTCTGCAAAGGGGTCTGCCGAAAGCGTAACGGATCCCAGCGAACCGCCCGTATTTTCAACCAAGCCCAGAAAAAATGCTTGTGAGTTCGCGGGGGCTGGCACGCGTGGGTTCGCCGTGTTGAGCGTTGCCATAGGTCCACCCAGACTAGAAGTCAACCGCAGGTCGGAATCCAAGGCTGGAGTTGGCGTGCCCGTAATTATCACGAACAATCCGACGGCACTTGCAGGCGAATTGAAGTTGATCGTGAAATTGTTTACTCCGAGGCCAAGCTGGTCACCGCTTATGTCGGTACCCAGAAATCGAGTTCCGGAAGTTGTGCTCAGCGTGCCAGGATTTGTTAGGCTTCCGTTGGTTACAATCAGCCTCTCCGACTGGAAGCCGGCTCCATACTGAAACGTAATTCCGCCCAGACCGGTTCCATTGTTAATCACAGTGCCAACAGCCGAAGACTCAAAATCGATAGTCGTCGGAAGCGAACCGCTAATCAATGTGTTAAACGTTTCAACGTTATTGGTTGCTACGATCGCGGCAGGTAGGGAGCCAGCAAACATGGCAAACATCGAAAGCGCAAGAGCGACTGAATGACGCAGATACCACATGGCCGTCTCCAGAAGAATATCGAGATGTACGCAGGATGCGTGTCGAGCAGACAAGGCTTTCTATATTAGCCAATCGTTCGACAACTTGCACCAACTTTGCAAGAAAACAGCTACAAGCAATCTGGAAACCGTGCTTACTGGGGGGCCGGCTCCGGTACAGGCAGGTGTTCTCCCTGGCCCCAATACCCTTCGGATGGTGACAACTCTGGCGAGAGTAACTCCGGCGGTGACACCTCCTCGAACAGCTCCGCAGGCTTCACAATGGGCGGTGAGGCCGATTGGCTGTTGCGTTTTGCCTTCGAACTGTCGAATTGCGTTTTGGCGGGACCGCGATCGAGAGTCGGATTGTGGTACAACGCTAATTGCTCGTCTGTCCAGGCCAGCCAATCGGCGCGGGTTTCGATAAATGCCAAATGCTGTAATTGCTCGACCATCGCATCGGACCGCTCGCCCATTCGCGTTCGCGCTCGTAGCGAGTTGCCCAAATAGAGTGGATTGTCTGGAGCCAATTCGCTTGCTTCGTTGTATAGTTCGATCGCTTCCATCACTCGACCACCAGCTTCGAGCGTCATGGCGAGCCCGTTGATCGGCCGAGCATCGCCGGGCATTAGCTGGATTGCTTCATCAAAGTGATTGGCGGCAGCCACCAACTGTCGCTGTTCGAAATACATCAAACCGAGGTTGTTGTGCAGGCTGCCGTTGTTGGGCTCAAGTGCAACAGCTTGTTCGAACTTGCTCGTCGCCTGATCCACCTGACCTTTGCGATAGTGATGCAGGGCGACGCTGGCCAGATGTGATGAATTGCCAAAGTAGGCAGGCCCATCAATTTGGAGCACTTCTTGTCTGGCCGTCATTGTCGAGCAACCCGAAAGTAACACGGTACTCAATGCGTTCCAAAACCAAGAATTTCGACGTAGAGGCACTCGCCCAATGCTGACAGGCGTAAATGGCTGGTTCTCAGATGTGGTACTTTCGTCAACCATACGAGTAAAACGAACTCTCAGGGTACACGCATTCCGACCAGCTAGTGCTCAGTCCAACTTTAAAACTAGGTTAGTGTAGAGCAATTGTCCCAATTGCTTATGAAAACGATCGGGACAATCTTTCTACAATAAAACTACAAACCCTAAAGTTAAATTGTGTTGAAGCACTAGACAGGTAATTGTGAATTGCGAAAACTGCGCTAATCGGGAATGCTCTCAGCTTCAATGACTAGTTGCTTTTCGGAGAATAGATAAGCTGCGTCAATACCAACCGCACTTGCCACAGTTCCGGGCCAATACCAGCAATTGTGTCAGGTTCTCGATCGGGTGTGATGGAAAGTTCACGAACGAGCAGACCCTCTTGGCTCGCAGTTAGTTCGCTTGCAAAGCTAGCTAAACTGTCAAGCGAAACGTCGCGGAGTTGCAATTCGGTAAGCCTCAATTGATAGTCACTATTCCCAATTCGCGTTGGTGCCGAAGGTGCAACGGACGTCAACGAGTCGGGCGGAAGCGACCATTTTCGCTGAGCCTCCGCAATTCGTTCGATCGTGCGCTGTGGTGATTCCATTGCCAGCGACGCCATGCGCGGACGACCTTTCAATACCGCAATCTCTTGCACCATTTGTGAGGCTTGAGAAAGCTCCCGGGTAGCATTACTCAATAGTCGTTCGGCGGTCAACCAATCGTTAAATGCAAATGTAACAAACAAGAAGCACACGACGATAAACGAGCCATAGATCAACGTACTTTTGTTTTTCATGTCAAACAATTCTCAGGAAACTTCATCGGCAACACGCGTGCCGCGGATTTGGGCACGCACTCGACCGTCCCGAACGCTAGTAGTTGTCGGCGGCGATACATCCAAGCCGCTTTTTTGCAGAGCCTCTGCCAGAATCCCCACGGATTGGATCTCGTTGACTTCGACGTCCAGGTACACTTGGCTGTTCTCGATTCGCAATTCGAGCAACGACATTGCTAGATCCTGCGGAATACAAGCAACTATCTGGCTCAAAGCCGGTAGTGCAGAGACTGGCATCTCCGGATTCTTGTCTGCCGAACGCAGCCCCTTCCACTTTGCGTGCTCACTCTTTAATCGCGCCATCACTGCCGGCGATGATTTTTGTTCTGGAAAAGCCTTTGTCACCAATTCGCGCTGTTGTTGCTTGACCGCGGCCACGACAGTTCGAACGCGAACAGCCCGGGTATAGGCGGCTAGCGCAACGCCTAGTAGACAGCAGCCGACAAACAATGCAGTGCGTCGAAGCCTCTGAAGCGTTTCTTGTTCGTGGCCTTTCTCGTTCAATTGCTCATCGGATGACAAATCGAACCAGACCTGCGAACGATTCGACGGCAGACGCGTCAGTAGGCGAATCAATTCGGTCGTTTGGTTTACGCGGATAATGTCCGTTTCCGGCACTTCCCCCCCTGAGAATTCGCGGAATGAGGTAAGCTCCCCGACAGCATCCATGGCGAGAAAAACCTGCTGCTCAAAATCCTGTCCCAACATCTTCCAATCTCGACTAGCATTTTGTGCATCGCCAGACATTCGCCAGCCGACAACCTGATTTTGCCGCAAAACCACAATTTCATAAGTACCATCGATGACCAAGACCGCCAAACATGTCTCGGCAATTGCTCGCTGTTCGACCAGCGATTGCAAGATCAACAGGCTCTTTGCAGAAAACATTCTTAGGCTACAGGAAACCTGGTTCAGATGCCTGGTCAGCGGCAGCCACGGTGCCACTTCGCAGGCCAACGCCGCAACGACGGAACTTTTGACAGAAGTTGGCCCGAAGTGAAAATCACAAGCGATTTCCTCAGCGCTCAGCGGAAGATCCGCTTCGAGTCGAAAGCGCAATGTCGAGGACTTTACCGAGCCGCCCACTTCGTCTTGAGAAAACGAATCGAATAAAAAATTCTCAGAGCCCGCCACAATGGCCAAGCCCGTGATTTTTACTCCATTACGTTGACAGATGTTTTTCCAGTCCCCTGCTAAGGATTCCAACGGGCCTTGCCACAAAGTTTCCCACGGATCCCTGCTGGCAACCAGCCTCCATCCCTGCGACTCCTCGATCAGATAGGCGTCTGTCATTTGCACTAGTTATCAACTCCATTACCGCCGCGAAGCGTCTGCCCATTTGGCTTCGGAGCCGGCGAACCGTTGAGCCAATCCAATTGCTCCTCCAGCGAGAGTTTGACCTGAGACTGCCGCGTGGCCTCGGGCCGGCTGTCCATCGTTTGTGCTTCCATCGCTTCCGAGGCGAGCGACGGTGCACTGCCACTTTCTAAATCATCGCCAGCTGACGGTTCGATTGCCACATCGGCCAGCAGCAACTCTTGCTTTTTCCCACGAAACGAAAGGACGACACTGCGCGGGGCAATCGACTCAATTTGAATCCCCGCCGGATCCAGCAGCAGCTCTGCTCCGGCTGGCTGCAAATCGACAGTACCATGCCGATCGACGAGCATGGCGTACGTGTGGCCAGTCTCAATCACAGTGCCTGCCAATCGAACTCCGTCCATCGAAGAGAGCGATTGTGTTGGATTCGTCGAAGCAGAAATGGGTTCGTTCGCAACCGGCGACCAGCCCTGCAATCGGCGGTCCGACAACGTCACTGCGGCCAATTGGTTGCTGCTCAATCCAGCTTGCTTCAAATTCGGGCTAAGCGGAATCGTCGCTTCACCAGTGGCTTCTGTGGGCCGCTGAATAGGCCACAATGCACCCCACAGCAAACTGCCAAGAGAAAATACCAGTAAGCTAGCAAGGCATGTTTTCTGCAACAGTGAATATCGTTGATTCATGCGCTCAAATCACCAAGCTGATTTCAATTCAGCATAAAACCATCGGTAAGTCTTCTACCATCATCGTCGGTGTACGATACTGAAAAATGCTGTTTGGTCACAATGCCATCAAACGACTCAACCCATACGGAAAAAGTTGATGATCCATCTCCCAACACCAATTCTAGCTTTTTTCGGTCGCTCTCGTTGAGAACGGTCTGCTGCAACAAAAGTCTACACTCCAGGTCAGACGCCTCTCGATTGCGTTCAACGATTCTGCGAGCCAATCCGTCAGTTACGATCGACTTTGCGACAGACTCGAGCACTTTATCTGATGCTCGGTGAATATTCGTGTGGCCAGTGCCCCACAACGTTAACTCGCGTGTCACCTCCGCTAGGACCCGTTCGCTCCCTTCGAGCTCACGTAACCTAGTCAACTCGAACACCTCGCCCCAACTCCTAAAGCGTTTCTCGCTATCCAAGTTGCGCAGCGCGCGGAAAGGATTGGGATTGAGTAGGTTTCTCAAAGCTGTTGGGACTGCGCCAGTGCGACCATGTTGGGCCAGCGAGTTTAAATTTGCCTTTGCGTTTTCGTCTGCCAAGATGATCGTGAATTCCTGACTCCCTAAGGAAATGGTCTCCTTGAGAGCAAAGGACTCAGTCGCACCTGTTAGGCGTTGGGTAGTCTGCAGAGAGTCAAATATTTTCGCAGCCTCATGCAAAACCGCTCGCTCGCAGCTGATGCGTCCCCAGCGAGACTGCAGGCTGCGCAGTTTGGCCAGCGAGTCGGCATGCCCGCGCAGTGTGCGTGAGGCCATTTGTGTCAACGCCACAGACGTTAGCGTCAGGGTGACTAGCACGAGCAAAAGTGCGTAGGCCGAGTGCCGGTTCCTCTTCATTGGCTGTTCTCCGCACGAACCATGGTTTCGTTGAAGATGGGCTGCATGCTCACATCGAACAGGGTCAATTCAATGATTTTGGGCAGAGCTTGCCAAGCACGATTGCTATCGGTACTTTTACCTTCGTCGCTTTCAATGATAGACGTCGAGAGACTCAGCGACGCCGCCCCCACCCATACTGGTTGAACTATATCCAGACGGGCAGGGCTGTCGCTGGCCGATCGCTGCTCACGCAGCAATACAGTTCCTTCGCGGGTGGAGTGAATACGATAGCTGACCATCGCCCAAGTCAGCAGGGGTTTGCCCGTGAGCGGCTCTTGCGCAATAAATCCGGAGAGCTCAAGGAGATTGGAACTTGCGCGGAACTGGCGTGCGTTCGTCAGGTCGCGACGAATCTGCGAAGCGAGCACCTCGGTGATTGGCTCACGTCGAAATTGGTCGGCTCTAGATTCCTGCAATACGGTGTGCAGACTACGCAGCACGACGGACATCAATACGACCAACAGGACGCTGGCGACGATCATCTCCAAGAGCGTGAATCCGACTTGCTTGCATAACTCGGTCTTACACCCATGACGGAACTGCACATCGATGGGACTGACTGGCGATCGTTGGTCGCGGTGCACCATGGCTACTGCACCTCAACTGGCGATTTCAGGACTGGCGATTTCAGGACTGGCGATTGCAGAACTGGCGGTTGCAGAGTCTCGACCGACACGAGCACTACCTCTGGTCGGCTGGCGGCCGAGCGATCTACTATCTCTAGTCGAACAACGACACAGTTGCGGCCCATCACAACGCGATTGGAGGCAACCTCCGTTCTCCAGATCCAACCCGGTCGCTCTGCGAGACTTGCCGAAGTAGATATGGGGACTCGCGCGCTCGAATCCATCCATCTTGCCAGTAGTTTATCGGCGATTGAGATCGCCGAATCTCGATCGGACGCCAAACGCAGTTGACGTTGATGGCGGCCCAGCGCCAACAAACTCGAGACTAAAACGGTCGCCAAAAGTACCAAACCGACGACGACTTCAAGTAACGTGAACGCTAGATTCTTCTGTGTGGTCCGCCTCATCGCAATAGCTCCGTGAGGACTTCCTCGCGTTCGAACACGCGGGCTTGTCCAGAGAGCCCGAAGACGACGAGCCACTTTGAGGCGGCCCCGGCGGACAAACGGACAGCATAGGTCGGCGATGTACCATTATTTGCAAACGCAATACTGTCGCGGGCGGTGGTCCAACCGTCAGTGTCGAGTTGCCGAAGTTCGCCGAGCTCAATTTTTTGTGCTAATTGAATCGCGCGTTGGCCCCCATTAATTGAAATCCGTAGACGCTGCGTGTCCCATTGCAACCCCAATGTTCTCGCCGGATTCGTCATGGCCAACTGCCGCGCCAGCCGATCGGCTTCGACAATTTGATCGATGGCTCTCGCGAGCACTGCCTGTTGAAAATGTCCGCGCAGACTCAGCCCGACCAAACCGGCCAGCAAGCTCGCAATTGTGAGGACCACCAGCAGTTCGAGCAATGTGAACGCCCTGCGTTCCACCGGCCAGCACAACTCGTTTCGCTGTGCGGCTTTCATTCCAGCGACTCGCTGGTAATATCGGCATCGCCCGCTTCGCCACCTTCTCGTCCGTCGCCACCCAAACAGAGTACTTCGTAAGGACCGTTTTCCCCGGGGCTCACGTATTCGTAGGGATTCTTCCACGGATCTTTGGGAATCTTGGTTAGAAATCCATCGGGAAAGGCTGGGGTTCCATTCGCCAGAATGGCTATTCCTTCCTCATTGCTCGGGTAGCGTCCCTGATCGGCGTAGTAGGTTTCCAGCGCTTTGACAATCAGTGCAATTTCAGCTTTGGCTGCGTTCTGCTTGCTGGCGATTAGATAACTGCGTGTGCGAATGGCTACCAGTCCAGCGAGCAAGCCGATGATTACCATCACCACGATCAGTTCGACTAACGAAAAACCCATTGATAAGCGGAATTGTTGATGGACCAAGCGAGCGACTCGGTGTTTATCTTTTCTAAGAAGCGTTTTTCTAAGATACATTGCCGGCCTCGAGAATGGGGAGTATCGTTGCCAGGAGAAGGAATCCAACGGCAACAGCCAGGATAAGAATCATGATTGGTTCGACGAGCGCCGTAATGCGAGCTGCGGCTGTAGACACTTGGGAATTGTAGTCTTGCGAAAGTTTCTGGAGCATTTCCTCCAGCCTGCCTGATTCTTGTCCTACGGAAAAGAAACGCACAGCCAATGGCGGGAATACGCCGCTGCGTTCGAGTGATATCGCAATATCTTCGCCCGCACTCATGTCGCTCTCGGCGCGAAACAAGGCTTCGCGCATCACGCTGTTGCTAGTGGACTTGGCTGCTAACTGTACAGCTGTCGTTAACAGCAGACCACCGCGAGTTAGGCTGGCGATGATCATGGCGACCCGGGCGATTGCCTGCTTGCGAACGAGTTCTCCAACAATTGGCATTCGCAGGACCCAGCGATGCCACGCGAGCTGCCCGCTGTTCGAATTAAACCACCAGCCACAGACGACGATCGCCAGCAAGCCGAACGCCGCAATCCACCAGCCGTATTGTACCAGCAGGTCGCTAAAGGCCTTGGCGACTCGAGTTGGCCAGGGAAGCTGCGGCAACGTTTCTTGTAAGCTTTCGAGCAAGGGAGGCAACACCCATGTCATCAAGAATACGCAAGCGGCGAGTCCAAAGCACGCCAGGAAAACTGGGTACATCATCGCCGTGAAGATTTTATCCTTGAATGCGGCTAGCTGTAACTTGAACTCAGCCACTTCGGACAGCACTTTCTCCAGCGTGCCGGCATTCTCCCCGACTTCAACCAATCGCACTGAAGCAGGGTCGAAGACATCGCCTTGTTCCGACATGGCCTCCGCTAAGCTCGAGCCAGCTTCTACGCGATCGCGAACTCGTTGAATTGCGGTGCGGAACGCCCCACGATGCTGCTTGGCCAGGGTATCCAACGCGTCCAGCAACGGAATGCCCGCGGTCAGCAGCATCGACAGCTCATGTGCCCCCAGCCCCCATTGATTTCGCGCGTTTCTTGAGCGGAAAAACTGCCAGTCGAAGCGATGATGCGACAGTTCATGTTCGGCGACCGACTGGACGATGACCCCAAGCTCGCGCAACTGATCTCGCGCATGCCGTGGCGAATCGGCTTGAACCGTGCCACGCACTGAGCTCTTGGATCGGTCCATGCCGCTGTAGACAAATATTGCCATCGCTCTCAATCGTCCACAAGTGATTCTGAATTGATGCTGGTTGCGCGCAAGACTTCTGCCAGCGTCGTGACGCCGGCGCGAACCTTTTCCAGTCCATCCTGGGAAAGCAGGGTTAGCCCGGATGTCATCGCAGTATCTCTTATCATAGCTGCGTTGGCGCGATCTTGGATCAATTCCCGTAGTGGATCGTTGGCGACCAGTAGCTCGAACAGTCCTACCCGACCACTGAAGCCTGTAAATCGGCATCGCTCGCATCCAACCGGCTCGTACGGCTGGATGATTTCCTTAATCGGTCCGCCAGCCCGGTCGATTTTCGTAGGTTGCCGACAGTGCACGCATATTCGCCGAATCAGCCGTTGAGCTAGTGAGGCCACGAGCGAACTGGCCACCAGGTAGGGCTCTACACCTAGATCGAGCAGACGTGTTACGGCACTGGCTGCGTCGTTCGTATGCAGAGTTGAAAATACCAAATGCCCGGTCAGCGATGCTTGAATTGCCATCGACGCGGTGTCGCGATCGCGAATCTCTCCTACCATAATAATGTCGGGGTCCTGCCGCAGCACACTGCGCAACCCGGCGGCAAAGGTCAAGCCTTTCTTCTCATTGATCTGCGACTGGCTGATGCCCTCGAGCTGGTACTCGATCGGATCTTCGAGGGTGAGCACGTTGAGTTCTTTAGAATTGATTTCCTGCAACGCACTGTAAAGCGTAGTGCTTTTTCCGCTTCCGGTTGGACCAGTGACCAGAATCAATCCATGGTCAAGTCGAATCAGCTCGCGCCATCTCCCTAGCGTCACCGCTGGCATGCCAAGCTCACCCAATGTGTAGAGTCGCGCGCTCTTGTCCAGCAAGCGGATCACAATGCGCTCGTTGTGGCTGGTAGGCAGGGAAGCGATGCGCAAATCAACGACTCGGTCGCCCAACTCCACTGTGGCGCGTCCATCCTGTGGCAATCGCTTTTCCGCTATGTTCATCTTGCCTAACACTTTGATGCGTGTGAGTACTTCCTCCTGAATTCCTTTCGGAACCCTCAAAACATCAAAGAGCACGCCGTCGATTCTTTGGCGAATGAGCACATGGTCTTCGGCTGGTTGCACGTGGATGTCGGAAGCTCCGGCAACTACAGCATCGAAGAGAATTTGATTGACCAATCGAATAATCGGTGCCCGGCCGCTATTATCCAATAGATCTTCGTTCTGCCCAGCGATGGCTTCTTCAAGTAAGCGATTTGAGCCCATCGTGTCGAGCACCTGTGCTGCACCAGCGTCGCGGCCCGCATAGGACGAATTGATCGCTGAGTCCAGCGTGGACCGGGCCACCAAAATCGGACGAGCAACACAGCGCAACATCCGCGCGACTGTATCAACCTGTTCCCAACCATGGTGATCCGAGCAGGCAACATCAATCTCATCAGCGGCTGTATCTGAGTGGAATGCAACCAGACCATGCCGTCGCGAGAAACCGATGTCGAATCGGTCGAGATAAACGCCCAGCGGTCGTTTGCCAATCAATGACTCGGTGATCGGTAAGTGCAATCGCTCGCTTAAGCTTAACAATCTGGCGGCGGCGTCGCGCAAGCTGCTGTCATCCGCAGAATCTGTCGCAAAGTTTTGGGAACTCGAATTCTGGGAATTTGAATTCATGGAATCAATTCAGGCTGACTGGTTGGATAGTCTCCTGGTATGCAAGCCGAGCCAGCTTCCTTGTCAGACAAGAACCGTAAATCCGCAAACCTGGAGTCTCGCAAGACTACCGGTCGAATAAATAGAAAGAACGACGTGCTGGTGTTGTTGCGATCCGTCCGACTTGTCAATTCACGCAAGACGGGGATATTCTCTGCCCAGGGCAAGCCACGAAACGTATCCGTATCTCCGACTCTTTTCAATCCGCCTACCACGACGGTTTTACCATCAGGGATCGTTACGGTGCTACCTACTCGATCGATCTGCCGCGGAGGAGGCAGCCCATCGGCACTGGCTCCAGAGAAGGTACTGAATTCCACATCAAATTCGAGTTGCAAGTGGTCGTCTTCGTTAATGTGCGGCGTGACCGTAATGATCGTGCCCGCCTGCTGATTACCTCCTAAGCTGGTAGTCGACACAGTCTGAGAGGCATTAACGCTCGAAAACGGCACGCTACTAACGCTTTCGAGTTTTCCCGTACTATTGTCGTTAACCAGGATCTTGGGGGCTGCCAATACACGTGCACGGCGATGCGCCGACAGCGCTCGGACAACCACATCCGCCACGTCCGGATCAACCAAAGTACCGTTAAAGCCCAGTCCCGGAATTATTTTAAGCGCTCCATTGGTTGCATCGACTTCGCTCAGTCCAAACGATGTGAATTGAAACAGACGCTTGTCACCAGTCCGATCGCCGATCGACACCTCCACTCCGAGCGAAAAGTCATCCGAGGTATCGACGGCTATGATCTTGGCTTCGATCAGGACCTGTGGCCGACGTTGGTCCAGTGACTCGATCAGCTCAGCGTAAAGCCCCTGTATATTCGCGGGAGCAACCACGATGAGACTGTTGGTGGAAATGTCAGCTGAAACGCGCGCTCCGCCTGGCAGCGACGCTACACCACCGCCACCTAAAGCGCCTCCAGCCAATGCCCCATTGGCCCCCAGCGGACCGCTGCTCAGTCCCGCCTGATTACCAGCTTGCCCACGCGCAAGTGTCTGTCGCGCCAGCGGATTGCTCGTGTCGGGCATGAATGCGTCGCCGGTTCCAAGCTCCGGCGTCAACGGCAAGCGAGTGGTGGCTAAACCATTGGCATCTGCGCCTGGTTTGGCCGCGGTATTCATGCCAGTAGAACCAGCCAGCGGGCCCAGGCCGCCCAGCGGAATCACGCCACCGAACCCCGGTCCACCAAACGGACTGTAGAATCCAGCCGGAACGACGCCACCTTGAAACGGCGCTGCTCCATAAGCCTCTTGCAATGCCAGTAGCGTATACAGCACGTCGATCGCGCTGGCATTGCGGAGTTTGTAAAACTGAATCGGACTCTCACTCGTTTCCACTGGTAGATCCAAGTCGCCAATCAAACGAGTCACTTGCCGATGGACTTCTGCCGTGGCACGAACGATTAACAGGTTTCCATCTTCGTCCACGGTGGCTTGATAGGCTCGCTCGGCGTCTTGCGGCTGGATAAAGCCCTTGATTAGTTTGTCGATTCTTTCAGGCGTCGTATGCTTCAAACGGTAGACTTCAGTAGTCATTCCGAGCGAAACATCGAGCTGCTTCAACAAACCAACGGCCCGCTGAACCAAGCTTTTACTGCCAGCAATCACGATGCGGTTGCTGAGAGGTTCATTGTATATCGATACGCCTGAATTTTTTTCCGCTTGGCCTTCAGTGAGTATCCCTTTAACCTGATCCGTTAGCGTAGCAGATGGCTGGTGCTTCACCTCATACAACTCATATGCCGCTATCCCGCCCGGCTGGTCAACCATTTCAATTAGGTCCGCAACAGTGGCTACCCGCGCTGCGTAGTCGGTGACAATCAAAACATTGGAGTCCGGAATATTGATCAAGTTTGAGCCATTGTTCGATAGGAATGGTTTCAGAACGGTAGCCAAACTAGCTGCAGGGATGTTCTCCAGCACGAATACTTGAGTTACTGGTGCCGCCGCACCGTCTCGCGCCAGTACGGCGCTAGCTTCCCCTGTCGGCGCAAACTGCAACATATCCTTCACGTCCACCACCCGCTTCCAGCCTTCGATATCGGAATCGATGAGCGCCAATGACTCTGTCCGCAGCACGCTTCCCAACAGCGCAGGCAAAGAACTGACGGGTATGGCTGCAGGTGTCCTCAGCACGACCGTGCGTTCGCCAATCTGCGGCGTGTATTCAAATTTGACATTCAAACGGCGCGATATGTAATTCAGAAAACCATCGAGCTGGGTGCGTCCCTGCATGTTCAGCTCAACAACTCCAGCGGGCGCATCAACCTGGTTTGGGATTGCAGGCACCAAACTAGCAGATGGCAATGGAACCGACTCCGTCTGGGAGAAACACGCGCTATTGGCCAATGCTAGCAATAAATAGACGATGGCGCAAGTTGACTTGCGCGCCCCAACAGGCAACCCGAACCGATTCGACAGGCATAGAAAAAGTCGCCGCAGCCCTGGCACGTGTTTGCCTTTCAGCAGTTGACCTCACTGAAAATCGAGAAGTGGAATACTGGACAGTAGAAATCCGCTGATCCCTAGTCAAGATCAACGCTCGGCAATTATGAGGACCGCTTGGAACGAATGCGAATATTAAAAGCTTCGACTAACAGCGAAAATGACATAGCAAAATAGATATAGCCCTTGTTGATCGGAGTCCCAACGCCTTCTGCGACCAACATAATGCCGATCAACAGCAAGAAGTTCAGGGCCAACATGCGTATCGTTGGATTGCGGTCGACGAAGTTCCCCACTTGATTCGCAAAGAGTATCATCACTCCGACCGCCATAATCACCGCAGTAATCATGACCCACAGCTGATCCGCCATGCCCACCGCAGTGATCACGCTATCAAGCGAGAAGACGACATCCATGACCGCTATCTGGAATAGTACGCTCGAAAGTGTAATTTGCTTTTTGACAACATCATGCCCTTCCGTGCCACCTTCCACTTCGTGATGGATCTCGCGGACGCTGTTGTATATCAAAAACAAACCACCAGCCAGAAGTATCAAATCACGCCAAGAGACACCGTCAAATTCTTCCCAGGCTTCTTCGTCGAGCTGTGGTGGTAACAACACCTCTGGCGACGAGCCGGCATTCGAAGATTCAGGATTTGGAGGTTCAGTATTCGCGGGTGCGGTGCCTGGTGATTCCTCGACGCGACTGACGTTGGTTGCTTCACCATGCTGCTTTTTGGGGGATTCGGTGAAGTAGGATTTGAGCGAATCGACAGGCAACCAAGCGGACACGGTAAACACAGGTTGTGTTAATTGGGCAAGCCAGAAGATGCAGCTAAGCAGGATAATTCTCGTTCCCAGGGCGAGCAGCAAACCCAAACGCCTGGCCGAACTCTGCTGCGCAATTGGAAGTTTCGCACTGAGGATCGAGATGAATACAATATTGTCGATGCCTAGCACGATCTCCATTAGACTGAGTGCAACCAGGGCTATTAGTGCTTCGGTCATAGTTGGCTCGTAAAAAGCGTTTGAATCCAGGGTACTACAATGGTTCTCAGCCACGGTTCGAGCAGGCTGCTCAAGGCAATCCACAACAAACAAGCGTAGGTTACCGGTCTTAGCCATCGGTCGCCAAGCCAGCTTCCCAGTTTTAGCCCGAACATAGCGCTTACTAGTACCAAGGGCAAGGCGAGGAATCCAACCTGCATGGCATGAAAAACGGGATTTCCAAACTTCCACCAAAGCAGGCCAATTTGTGGGATGAAGTTGGTAATGTAAATCGCGAAGAGAAACGCGCGTGCTCGGTCCATGGTATATCGTTGACCATGCACCCACAGCACCATCGGCGGCCCGCTCATACCCGACACGCCCTGAAGTATTCCGCTACCGCCGAACACGGTGATGACCCACAGCGGATGTTTGGCGCTCTTCCATTCGATACCCACCATCGCCTGCAACGCGAGTGCAAGCAGAATGAGCACCGCCACAAATTGGTTGATGCTCGTGGCGGACCAACTCAACACAATCGCCAGCCCAGCGATTCCGATAGGCAACGCAGCAATCCGCAAGGCGGCGGGTACCCAAACTTCGCGAAGATCGATGCTCTTTCGCAATTTCCAAACTGCAAAAATATTCTGTGGCAACATGGCCGAAATGATCAGCACTTGCGACGACATCAAATCGTTGCCGGCCCACAGTAACAACGGCAACCCGAACAGCGCTGCGGCAAAGCCTACCGTGGCCTGAATGAATGCCGCCAGCGCGAGAATACCCAGAGACCAAGCATTGCGCTCGGTAAAAAAAGCTGAAGCAGTCCCCTCGTTGGCTCCAAAGGCTGACGTATCCTGCGACGAATCAACAATAGCTGCAGTCGCAGCCATCAGGCAATCTAAGAGACTGGCGATTTCCAATGCTACTCCAGTTCCTGTACTTCGACTTTGCGTATGCTAACTTTGCTACCAGGATCGTGCTGTTGAAAAGCAAAGTGGCCTTCCTTGAAAGTTTTTTCGAAGTCCAGGAATTCGTACAGTTCTCTGCCGTCCACGGTAATTTTGATGCGTGTCATCTCACGTTTGCGCCAAATATCATCGCGAACCTCGATCTCGTACGTAAACCATGTGTCCGGTTTCACCAATTGGTCGTAAACGTGGCACATGCCGTACAGCGAGCCGGTACGGATGGGATCGGTGTGGGTACTGTCGATCTGTGCTTCGTAACCATCCGAAAAACCTGGCTTTCGCGTTGTCCGAAAATACAGGCCGGAGTTACCTTTGTCGTTGATCTTTACTTCCGCGCGGTAGCGAAAATTCTTAAAGGGCCCTTTCGTGCAGACCAACATTGAGGCAGGGCCGGAACCAGCAATCGCTCCATCCTTTACTTCCCAAACACTTTCCTCTTTGCCGACTTTCTCCCAACCTTCAAGCGTCTTGCCATCGAAGAGCGGAACCCAGGCTTTCTCCTGTGCTTGACAATACTGATTTGCCGTAATGGTCGACGCGATTAGCCAAACAAGCGAGCAGCAAATAAACATTCGGAGCATGGTGGGTTCTTTCTCTCAAAACGCAGGGACGAAATGGGTTGGTCGACTATTCTAATTCGCTCGACATTCTAGTTCTGAGGTCGTGCAGTTTTTAAGTATTGTTTTTGCATGGCTTTTCTGTGCGTCGCTGCAACTTATCGAGCCGAAGCAGGTTCTGGGAGAGAACCATGAGACCGGTCTCGCAGGATGCTCGGCGTAGTCCTCGACCGTGAAA
>JBGSTP010000067.1:0-27108 GCA_041736515.1 Pirellulaceae bacterium | reverse complement strand
CTTGAGCTTCGCATTCACACCAGTAGCTCAATCGAGTCGTGCTAAGTGGTCGGCGAGTTTTCTTCGGGAGGATTGGTATCTAGTCCATCCTCCTCCATGATTATGATTGGCGTTTGAGTTATTGGGGTAGGATTGTTTTTTCGATCGACGCGTTTGTTGCGTTTCTCTTGGGCTTTGAATTTCTTCTCTTGTTCACGTTGCCGTTTGGCGAAAGTATTTTGATTCTTTGCGATGGTTGAACTCCTGGGATTGATTTCGAAAAAGCCTCCAGGCACTCCCTGTGCCCTTTAGCAATTTCGTTAGTTGTTGCGTGGTGTGCTTTGGGATAGGTGCCGCACCTTCCGTTGAGGACGTCGCTTTGGTTTTGCGATCGGCTGGCTTAAGTTCACGGACGGTGAGACTTCCGATTTTGTGCCAGCGCGGGTCGATTTGACCTGCGGTGCTGCGGGGCTTCTGCCTTCTGGTCGTCGTTTAGCCGTACTTCGGCTGCGGGGGGGCGAGTTCCGCGCTCCGCTGCGCTCTTTCTGGGGATCCTGAGTTGCACGCGGCATTACTTGGTTAGGAGCTAACGGGATTTTCTTTCCAATCAACTGCTCTATTTCTCTTAACTCCCCGAGTTCCGACGAGGTACAGAACGAAATGGCGATTCCGTCGGCGCCTGCCCGCCCAGTACGTCCAATGCGATGCACATAGTTCTCCGCTTCCACCGGCATGTCGTAATTGACGACGTGCGTAATGCCATCGATGTCGATGCCGCGGGCGGCGATATCGGTGGCCACCAACACTTGGACTTGGCAACTGCGGAACGCATCGAGAGCCCGCTGTCGAGCGCTCTGCGATTTATTGCCGTGGATGACAGCCGCTTTAATGCCATCGCGGACGAGACGTTCGGCCAACATATTGGCACCACGCTTGGTTTTGGCAAACACAATCGCGCGTTGCACTTCACTGGAGGAAAGCGTTTTCTGCAGCAGAGACACTTTGCTGGCGCGCTCCACAAAGTACAGCTGCTGTTCAATTCGAGTCACGCTGGAGGATTTGGGGGTGACGTTGACATTCACCGGTTCCGTCAAGAGCTGGTGCGCCAGCTCGGTAATCTTGGGCGGCATCGTGGCCGAGAAAAACAACGACTGGCGTTCTTTGGGAAGCTGACTGATGATCCGCTTAAGGGCGGGCATAAAACCCATATCGAGCATTCGGTCAGCTTCGTCCAGCACGAAAACCTCCAACCGGTCCAGCGCGATATGACCTTGGTCCATCAAATCCAGCAATCGCCCCGGAGTGGCCACCAGGATATGGGCACCGCGGTTGAGTGCTCGCACTTGGTTGCCTTGGCTGACACCACCATAGACGAGCACATGCCGCAACCTTAGGTGTTTTCCGTAAGTCGCGAAGCTCTCTTCGATTTGAATGGCCAGTTCTCGGGTTGGCGCCAACACGAGAACGAGTGGATGGTTGGGGGGGGCCTTGCGAGGCGTTTTCCCTAAGCGATGGAGAATTGGCAACGCGAACGCAGCCGTTTTGCCGGTTCCAGTCTGTGCGCAGCCCAATACATCGCGTCCATCGAGCGCCGCTGGAATTGTCTGCGACTGAATGGGAGTGGGGACCGTATATTGCTCTTCGCTCAATGCACGTTGGAGCGCGGGGAGTAACTCAAGCTCTTCAAAAGTCTTCAACTGTTCTACCTGATTCAAAAAACACTACGAAAATGGAGACGAGACGCTAGCTTACGCACTCTCCTGGGACACTTAACAACCGTATAGAGCGGCGGATCGGCCGCGCTCCTCATCTGTCTACGTCCAAAATGGCCCATCCATCGGGAAGGCCCATGTTGCCGCTTTAAGGTTTCGGACAAACAAGAAAGTCGCGAAACCGAGTACACTCACCACAGTGCTAGCGGCTTTCCAGCGCGGTTAAAAAAACCGCTGGTAGGCAGCAGAGATGGCAGCAAACCGATGCTGCCAATGGTCACGGGCGTCGAAGTTTCCCAATCCGACACAATACCCGCCAGGACGAAAAACGCTCTTGGTAACCAATCCTGTAGAGCGTTACTCGCTTATTCCGTCCAAAATCACAGAGTTTCGCTTAGAAACTCCTGCGATGCAGCAAGTATACGCGATGGCTGGACTTAAGCCAAGGCAAAAACACGTTTACTGCTCACTTGCGACGTCGACGGCGGCGAGTTGAACCCCGACGACCTAAGGGCAGGTCGCGTTGGGCGGGTACAAACCACAGCAGTAACCCGGCTACGGAAGCCAAAAGCAGCGGATAAACCACGGGTACCGACCAAAAACGCAATGCGGGCTGAGTTTCATTCACTGCCACGCTGTCATTGTGCGGCAGTTGAAACGGGGCGGAGACGGATGGTGAATCACCTTGCTCGGGGCGTTTAAAGCGGATATGCGTTGTCTGCGTCACAGCGGCCGCCATCGCCAAGAAGATGGAGGTAATAAATAACACTAGACCGATCAAGCGAAGCTGCGGCAACTTACCCTCCTGTTCCTAGAAACGAACAATCGCGTGTCCGCGGCAGCAACCGTTGAGTGAAACAAGGATTGGTCTAGGTGTGCCAGGACGGACTCGGTGCCTGGGCCTGCTTTTTTAGCGGGCTTCGGCGGCATGGGCATTTTCTAGCAACTGGGAAATCAGAGGCAAGAGCTGTTTCTTGCGACTGACGACATCCTCGAGTTTATAAAGGAATCGTTCCAAACGGGGATAATTGATTTCCTCCCAAAACTCTGGCTCGCTCGACATTAGCAGCAAGCTGCCGTTGCTGATGATATCGGTGACTAGCAAAGCAGAAAAATCGAGCTTCCGCTCCTGCGTCAATTCTACGAGCGCAGTTTGAAGCTCAGCGCTGCGTTCCCAAAACAACTCGAAGCCGATTTCTTCGATTTGCGAGATCGAAAAACGGTGCCCTCGATCGACAAACTCTTTGCAGTCTTCGCGAACAACCTTACTGGCTGTCTGCGATCGCAGCGCGGAGCCGACTTCGAAAAACTCTTTGACGAACTGCTCAAAATCAACGTTTATGAACGACTTGAGCCAACGTAAAGTATCGCGATCCACGTCGGTCGTCGTAGGCGACCTCAGGTTGAGTGTGTCGGAGATAATGCCCGACACCATACACAACGCGATGCTCGCCGTTGGGTCGATGCCAGCGGCGCGAAACTGCTTTGCCACCAAGGTACAAGTCGAGCCTACGGGTTCGTTGATAAAGCGGATAGGTTGGTCGGAGCGGAGATTTCCACCGAGTCGATGGTGGTCTAGCACCTCAACTATATCCGATTCGTCGGCTCCAGTAACTGCCTGGGAAAGTTCATTATGATCCACCAATACTAGTTGCGTCTTGGGCGGATTAACCAAATCCGACTTGGAAATGACGCCAAATAATTTGCCTTGATCGTCCAACACAGGGAATAGTTTTTGCCGGGAGCGATCCACCATTTTTCGCGCATCCGCAACAGGCAACTTACTTGAGAGCGTCAGCACGCTTGTCTGAATGGCCGGCTCGATTCTTCGCGCGGACTTAATGCGCATCGTCGTCGTGGCCGTATCAAAACCACTTTTAATCACGGTGACGTTGTTGAGTTTCGCAAGCTGCAACAATCCTGGCGAAAGTTCATATCCGCCAGTTACAACTAACACGCGGACGCCATGTTCGAGTGCAGGCAGTTGAATGGTTGGGCGATCACCACTGACCACCAATAATCGCGATGAAGGAAACTGGTGCAATCGCTTGGTAAATCCCTCAGCACTCATCGCCCCAACCATGACTAATAAATCCGTCGGCTCGTCCGCAGCGATGGCGTGCTGCAATTCGCCATTGAGCACAGTACAGATTTTTACTACGGAACTGTTTACCTCGCGAGAGAGTATAGGGTCCGCATCTCCTTCGAAGACCACCTTCAGCAAATCGAGTAGCGTCAGAACTCCCTTGAATCGTTCTTGGCGATCGAGCACAGGGACGGCGCCGATATTGTGTTCTCGCATCCGTTCGTACACTTCGTTGAACACTTCGTCGTCATAGGCGACGATGGGCTCCCGACGACAGACATCAGCTAGCTCTGGGCGAACATCCATGACAATTCGCGGTGGCGAGAGTTTTGCGCGACGCAATGCATACTCGGTGCGTTGATTCGGCGCACCGCAACAGGCTGCCACAGCATCGAGGCGGGTCGTGCGTTGCAATAAATCAGCATAGGCTAACGCGGAACAAATTGCGTCGGTATCGGGATTTCGGTGTCCAAAGACGTAGACTGTCATCCTAGAACTTTTTATTTCGAACAAGAGATTGGGTACGAATTCGGCTACGGAGACTACATCAAAGCGTAATCAAGAAAACGATTGCGTCGATACCTGACCAATGGCTAGCAGACGTGCTAGTTCAAGCCAAGAGGGATTTTACGAGTTTTTTTGGTGTTGACGCAGCATCGCTCGACTTGGCATACTTTGCAGCAGCGTAACGGATTACGCGGGAAGCACACGGATTACCCAGAACTTTGCTGTGTGCTTGCTGAATTCACGGAAGGATCCTCTAACGACACGGCGGCCATGGTCCTAGCGATGTGTCGCTCGTCAGCTCATAATCGTGCTAGCAGGACTAGCATGGTTTGTACTGATCAGCGTCCTACTCTGGAGAACGAGTTTCTCTTGAGAACCCGTCCCCGCAGACCTCAGCTCGCCAACGGAGTGCCTGTGTCGTTCGCATATGATTCTGATACCAAAGAGCGTGTTCGCGCCGCAACTGACATTGTCGACTTAGTTGGCAGCAAGCTTGAGCTGCGCCGTCAGGGACGCAACTTTGTTGCCATCTGTCCCTGGCATAACGATTCACGCCCCAGTCTTCAGATCAATACAGAAAAACAAATCTGGAAGTGTTGGGTGTGCGACATTGGGGGCGATGTTTTCAACTTCCTCATGCAGGACGAGGGGCTCACTTTCGCCGAGGCGCTCATGAAACTGGCCGATCGAGCGGGTATCGTGTTACAGCCCCTGCGTGGCAATCGCAAAACCAACAATGCGCCAGACATCAAAGCCGAGATGTACCGAGCCTTGACATGGGCTCAGCAACTATTCAATCGTTATTTACTGGCTAATCCGGCCGCCGCAGCAGCGCGAGATTATCTCGAAGCGCGTGGATTGACAGAAGAAGCAATCGAGACCTTTGGTGTCGGTTTATCGCCTCCAGGGTGGTCCACTTTATTGGAGCAGGCAAGTCAGGAGAAACTGACGCCACACGTGCTCGAGTCTGCGGGTTTGGTAATTAAGAAGGAAGGCGGACACTACTACGATCGTTTTCGGGGACGCATCATGTTTCCGATTCGCGACCGAGATCAACGCGTAATTGCGTTTGGTGGTCGCGTACTGCCCGGAGACGATAGCGGCGCGAAATACATCAATTCTCCTGAGACTCGACTGTTCCAGAAGAGTCATCAACTCTATGGACTCGATTTAGCTCAGAATCCAATCCGACAGAGCAAGCAAGCGATAGTGATGGAGGGTTATACCGATGTGATGTTTGCACATCAGTGCGGGGTAAAAAACGCTGTGGCTGTGCTGGGAACCGCGCTCGGTGCTCCTCACTTGACGCTTTTGAAACGGCAAAGCTGTGAAACTGTAGTACTGCTGCTCGACGGCGACGAAGCGGGGCAGAAGCGAAGCGATGCCGTGTTGGAGTTGTTTCTTCACGCACAGCTCGATGTACGCGTGCTGTCCCTGCCCGATGGTCTGGATCCCGCTGACTACCTACGTCTGTTCGGTGCAGACGAGCTCTACAAACTCATCGCAAACGCCGCAGATGCGCTTGAATTCAAACTGCGCCGCGTCAGCGCTGGCTTTGATCCGCTGGTAGATACGCACCGCGCTAACCATGCTGTCGAGGAGATGTTGTCGCTGCTAGCCAAAGTGCCCCACAGTGGACTGATTAGCAATGATTCGTTTTTGTTGAGGCAGAATCAAGTGCTGCCGCGCTTGGCTCGCCGCTTTGCAATTCCTGAAGAGGCGCTTCGAGAACGGCTAACTTCGCTGAGACAGAAGCAGTCCAGATTTATAAAACGCAGCGGTGAGACGTCAAGCGAACCCGCGCAGAAATCACTTTTAAAGCCAAGCGATCTGTCTCCCTTTGAACGCGAATTGCTGGAGCTGATCATCGTCGCCCCTCAAATTGCCCCGATCGCTCTCGAACGAGTACAATCGGGCTGGCTTGAGTGCGAAGCGGCTCTTCAGATGCTGGGTGCCTATCAGCAGCTGGAGTTTGATGGCCAGTCACTAGAATTTGACAACGTGTTGAATACCCTCGAAGATCCTTCGCTCAAGAGTCTGCTCGCCACACTGTACGAACAGGCCAACGCAAAATTGAAGTACACTCGAGATACGGCGGAACATCGCCTGCGAGTTCTAACGCAACGTATGGGTGAGCAGCAAGATAAGCTGCGAAGGCAACAGCAAATTACCGACTTAGAAAAAAAGGAGCTTTCCGAAGAAGACGAACTGGATATGTTGCAAGACGTAATTCGACAAGCGCGATTGCGGCAAGGGTTAGCACAAAGTGATTCACCGGCGACGAGCACACCGCAGGCTTTAGCGACCGAAGAACACGAACACGGCTTTGCCGACGACCTGCCAATTTCGGAGTAGTACTCCCCACATTTGCGTTCTCGATTTATGTATTGCTCAATCCCTGCATGAAGCAGAGCCTAAAGGATCGTAATCGAACTTGTTATTTCCACTGTTTCGCTGTGCATCCCGTTTGCAGCGGAACGACATCAAAAGGAGTTGAGCTGTGGAGCTAATGGACCTAGACCTTCGTCAATTGATTTCTACTGGCCGCGAGCAAGGCTATCTAACGTACCAACAAGTTGGCAAGTACTTGCCGGACGAAGATACCAGCACCGAGAAGCTGGACAATCTTCTGGTCATTCTTGACAAGAAAGGAATTCCGCTCGTCGACAAAGCGCCAGCAGTACCGTTCAGCAAAACGCCCTCGATGCTCGAAACCACGGACGAGTTCGTGGGAAGCGACGATGCAGAAGAACCTCTCGCCGAGGACTTCGAAGACGAAGACAAGCTCTCGACGCCATTCAGCACCAGCGCGGAATTGCCCAAGTTGAGCGATGATCCGATCCGACTCTACCTGAGTCAAATGTCACAGATTCCCCTGTTCAGTCGCGAAGAAGAGATTGCTCTCGCCAAGAAAATCGAAATCACCCGCAAGCGATTCCGTCGCAGTCTGTTAGGTAACGATTTCGCGCTGCGACAAACCGTGGAAATTTTGAAACGAGTTCATCGAGGGCAATTGCCATTCGATCGCACCATCAAGGTTTCACTCACCGAGCGGCTGACCAAAGAGCAAATTACCGCGAGAATGCCATCGAATCTGAAAACGCTTACCAATCTGCTGGCACGAAAACGGGCCGTCTTTATGGGAATCGTTCGCAAGAGCACCGACCCGACAATCAAGGCACAGTTGATTCAGCAATACGTGCGTCTTCGCAGCAAGTGTATCGTGCTCGCTGAGGAACTCAGTCTCCGCTCTCGGCGTGTGACGCCGAACATGAAGCAGCTCGAACAAATGGCCGATCGCATGGAGAACCTGCGCGCGAGAATTCAGGAACTCGAACAGGAGGGCGCGGCTGCCAGTGAAACTCAACGTCTTCGCGGAGAACTCCGCACGCTAATCATCACGACGCAAGAAAGCCCACGCAGTCTACGGCTTCGCTGTCAGGAGTTTAGGAAGCATTTCACCGACTATGAAGCCGTCAAACGCGAGCTTTCTCAAGGTAACCTGCGATTGGTTGTCTCCATCGCAAAAAAATACCGAAACCGCGGCATGAGCTTTTTGGATCTGATCCAAGAGGGCAATACTGGCCTCATGCGCGCCGTCGACAAGTACGAGTATCGCCGCGGTTTCAAGTTCTCTACCTATGCGACTTGGTGGATCCGACAGGCGATTACCCGTGCTATTGCCGACCAGGCTCGCACCATTCGCATTCCGGTGCACATGATTGATGTGCTGAGTCGCTTGCGTAACATTCAAAAGAATTTGACACAAGAATTGAAACGCGAGCCCTCGACCGAGGAGATCGCAGAACAGACTGACTTGCCAGTCGAAGAAGTACGGCGAGTGCTCGACATCGGTCGCCATCCCATCAGCCTGGATCGTCCAGTTGGAGAGGGCGAAGATAATTGTTTTGGTGAGTTCATTGAGGACGGCGACCACAGCAATCCACTTCGCAACACTGGCAATTCGTTGCTGCGAGACAAGATCGACGTCCTGCTCAAGTCCCTGACATTCCGCGAGCGCGAAATTATTCGCTTGCGTTACGGTCTAGTGGACGGATACTCCTATACGTTGGAAGAAGTTGGCCGCATCTTCAAGGTCACCCGCGAACGTGTGCGACAGATTGAAGCCAAAGCTGTCTCCAAGCTTCAAAACCCTGTCCGCGCGCAACAGCTGTCCGGCTACCTAAAGTCTTCCGCCGCGTAGATTGAAATGGGACATTCGACATTACCTGGGAACAGTTAGGGCACTCTGCGGTCCTAGCTGTTCTCGCCCCTGATCGCGGGAAGCCTGATGCTTCCCACGCATGCTGGGAAACACTGTGCTGTTCAGGCATTCACCCATGCGGCGGCTCAAACATCGATCTCTTAGCAGGCAAGGCTGACGTGCCCTAGCGTTTTGAAGTTGCGCTTTTAGTATTAGCTCGACCCGCCAGCGAGTGAATCCCTGGCTTCCGTGGGCATGGTTTAATCTAAAGGGGCTAAAACAGTCAACCCACTCGCTGCGCGTCGAGCTGATATCTCGCGGTCAAAAGTGAAAAGTGCGTCAAATAGCGCAACTTCAAAACCGTAGCGCAAAGGTAAACAGTTTCGCACAACTTCAAAATCCAGCGATCAGTCCAATGATTGTCGGTGATCACATCAAAGCCATCTATCGTCATTTCAAAATCGGCTCGGCGACCGAGTTGGCGGCGCTGTTCATTCGGAACCGATCGCATTTTGTTGGTTTGTTTTCGCAGGGGACACTCGTATTTCAAACGTCGGGCAGCACCCATGGCTTTCGATATTCCCGGCGTGTGCGTAGCGCGTTCGCCTCAATATCGTCGACAAAGAGTTCGGTTGTTGGATCGAGTGTCAATTTGCGTCCCACCCGCGCCGCGATATTTCCGGCATGACACAATACGGAGGCGGGATGCCCCACGGTTTCTAAATCGCACGTAGGCCTTCCGCGGGACTTGATACAATCGATGAAGTTCTGTACGTGCGGCTTTTCGTGGCTACCTCCTTCCCCACGTGCCAACTCCTGTCCTCCCTTTGCATACGCAACCCAGCGTTCATTGCCGATTACCAAATAGCCTTGGTCTCCGAAAATAGCCGCTCCTTCAGCCTCGTTCAAATAGCCATAGGGCGCCCAGACTCGCATTTCATAGGTCAATAGTTTGGTATGCCGTGCGGTGCCGAATTCATAGTTCACCTGCATCGTATCTGGAAACTCCTGTACATCGTCGAAATACCATTTGCCCCCATTAGCGAAAATAGTTGCGGGCAATCCGATCGGTGCTTCGCCCTGGGCTTCACTGGCAGCGGCTAGCAAGGCAACTGCCATATCCAACCGATGGACTCCATCATTACCCAAGTCGCCGGTGCCAAAGTCACATAACCAGCGCCATTTTCCATGGAAGCGATTGATATTGAATGGCCGCAAGGGTGCCGCGCCAATCCACATGTCGTAATCGACGCCCGGCGGCGGCTGCCCATCCGCCACGGATCTGACGGGACCTTGCTTGCTACTCTCCCATGCTTTGGCCACTAATACTCGTCCAAGTTTCCCACTACGCACGAACTCAATGGCCGATTGCAGGCGATCCGTCGAACGATGTTGAGAGCCCATTTGGACGACTCGCCCATGCTTGCGCATCGCGGCCACCATTCGCATCCCTTCCACGATATTGTGGCTGTCTGGTTTCTCGACATAAACATCCTTGCCAGCCTGACAGGCTAATATTGTCGGAATTGCGTGCCAATGATCCGGCGTTCCTACGACTAGGGCATCGATCGTTGGGTCATCGATCAACTTGCGAAAATCGCTTTCACTTTTTGGTGCTTTCCCCTGTAGCTTCTCGGCCGCTGCCACGCCTGGCCCCAGACGGTTAGGGTCGATGTCAGCAACTGCGACCACCTCTACGAACTCATTGGCGGCGAACGACTGGATGAGCGACAGAGCGCGACCTCCCGCTCCCATGATACCTACTCGCACACGTTCGCTGGCATTTGCCTTCGACCGTTTGGGCATTTGTGAAACCAACACTCCAGCCGCTACGGCTGTTGCTCCCCGCTTCATTAGGGAACGTCGTGAATAGAGCGATTTCATAGTAAGTCTCCTGGGGATCCGCGACAAAAAACTATCGGGCTACAACAACGTCAGTGGGTTAGCGCGGGTCGACAGTGGTAGGTTCACTTCATGCCCTACGCGATGGGATTCAAAAACAGCACTAATCATCTCGGTGATTTGTCGACAGTCCTGGGCGGAACACTGCGTCTGCCGATCGAGCTCGATACTCTCGAACAAGTCATTGATGGCAGCGATGTGACCGCCTTCGTAACTACCATCGGTGCGCGGTTCAGCCTTACCAATTCCTGCCGAAGAAATCTGTTCCCAAGATTGCCCGGTTCTTCCCGGTGCCCAACTACTATCGCGCAGCAGGTACGCCGGCTCGAGATACCCACTGGTCATTTCAATAATGCCCTTCGAGCCAAGCACTTGTATGCCGAAACGCGATGGAGAACCGCCCGTCGATTTTTTGGACGCAAAGTAGCCGAACGCGCCATTCTCAAATCGATATGTGGCTTGAACATGCTCGCCCGCCAGTGGTCCCAAGCCTTCGGCTCCCTGAACCACATCTGTTTTGGTGACATTGCGCCCTTGGGTTTGCATTAAGGCGGAGCAACTCGTCGCGTTGCTACCCGCAAGCGAGCGCATCAATCCAAAAATATGGGATCCCAGCACCCAAAGATCCTCACCGCCGCCGCGGCGATCCTCTTTGCCACGTCCTCGCAACTCCAAGATTTCTCCGATTTCATCGTGCTCGATCAAGTTGCGAACTACTTTGAGCACCGGCGAGTATTGACTGATGTGGGCAATGCCAAGCTTCAGCTGACGCTGATCGAGTTCTTGGATGGCGCTGTCGCACTCCAGCAGGTCGCGACAGAAGGGCTTTTCCATATAGATATGGCAACCAGCCTGCGCGGCGGCTCGAATCATATCGTGATGCTGGTCGATCCATCGCGGGCAGATCGCGACGATGTCCAACTTCTCCTGTATCAGCATCTCTCGATAATCAGCGTAGGTTTTTTGTGGCCCAATTCTCTTTTTCGCAGCCTCAAGCCCTTGCGGATTCTCATCAGCCAACGCGATTATTTCGGCATGAGGCAACTTGGTGAACGCTACGTCCACTCCATGTCCATAATCGCCGCGTCCGGTGCTGCCGATAATACCCACACGCATCTTAGACGCGGGCGAAGCAAGCAAGGAAGAAATCCTGGCGTTTGCCAAGACTCCGGCGGCTGCAGTGGCGGAGGATTGGGCAATGAAATTGCGACGCGTGGAATGATACATCCGTTCGGTTCCGACTATGGAGGATTTCTATACGGTAGGGGCCCGATACTTGCTGAAGTTGCCCAGGCAGGGTCACCACTTTGGCACCGCGATAGCAAGATTGGCTCAACGGATTATAGCCGAGCCTGCACGCAGTTTGTGCCGTGCAAGCCATACGTCGGGCAATGCCCAGATTCGATCCAGGGTAAGCCGAGGAGAGAGAATTAGGCTAGAATCTGGGCGATACACCACACCCATCGGCGTAAATCAGTAATCAAGTCTTCGCGGTTCAGCCAAGCATCTAAGTGCATTTAGATGTCAGGCTGGCAAGTAACAAAATGAAGCAGGCAAGTTACAAACAGATTGCACAGTGGTTACTCCGCGTGATAGGAGTTTCCACATCCTTAGCCTTTTTTGCTATTTTTCTGCCACTAGACTGGATGGATGCAATACACGTTTGGCTGGGACTTGGTGAAACACCGCAGCAGGCCATTTTTTCCTATTTGACGCGATCCTTGTCGGCGATGTATTTTGCACACGGTGCGATGGTCTTGCTCGTTTCGACCGATGTCTACCGTTTCCTGCCGCTCGTGAAGTTAATCGCGTGTTTGAATATACTGTTGGGACTGTTGCTAATCCTGATTGACGTGTGGTCGGCCATGCCCTGGTTTTGGATTGCTGCGGAAGGCCTGCCAATTGCCTGTGTTGGCTTCGCGCTGTTGTCGTGCGCACTGAATATTCGACAACTCTCAGACTCATAGGCACTGCAGAATACTTGCAATTTCCCATCCATTGAATCGCTTTAATCAAAATCTGTAGCAACCACGCGAGATTTTTGCATGAAAACGGGCTCGAAGATTATACCGATTCGCGGTGATTATCCAGAGTTTACCTGGGTAGCGATCCTCGTTGGCTGGGCTATTGGCGCTGTTATCACTGTGTCGGTCGCCTACGCTTCGCTTACCCTGGGTTTCTCCATCGAAGGCTCTGAGCTGGCGGCAATCTTGGGCTGGGGAATTCTGCGAGGCATATTGAGGCGAACCAGCATCGTTGAGAACAACATCAACCAGACAATCGCTTCAGCAGTAAATGGTGCGTCGAGCGGAATTATGTTCAGCGTACCAGCGTTGTTGATCCTCTCCAAGAAAGAGCAATTTGCAGGACTGGAAAATATTGACCAACCCTTGTTGATCGTGGCTGCAATCACCGGTTGCATTTTGGGATTGTGCTTCGTTATTCCTCTGCGCAAGCAGATGATTGATTTCGATCGCTTGCCCTATCCCGGCGGGATAGCTGTAGCCACCATCCTCAAGAGCCCTGGTGCAGGTGTGCGTAAAGCCATGCTGCTCTTGGGTGGAATTGCAATTGCAGCCGCCTGCCAAATTGCAGTGCTGGCAGCTGGCTCTGGAGAGCCAAATTGGGCGCTGGGGGAGACTCTCGCCCTGCCGTCGATGTTGAATATATCGTTGTTTGTATCGATCATGACGATCGGTGTTGGATATCTTTCGGGCAGTGGTGGATTCTGGTTTGGTGCGGGTGGATTTATTTGCTACTTTTTGCTGTCGCCGCTTCTTTCAGTATTTGCCGATGAAAGCGTAGCTGCGATGTCGGCGACTCCAGACCTAATGCGGGGCACCCTCTATCGACCAGCTGGAATTGGCATGCTCATCGGAGCCGCCATTGGTGGAATAGCGGCGGCGCTGCCGATGATATTTGGTGCTTTCAGTTCCTTGAGCGGAGCCAGCGAGCGGAGTGCCGGTGATGTGGCGAAGAAGGACGAATTGCCGGTATGGCTACTTTATCTGATGATCGCTGTCTGTAGTTTGCTCATGGTTGGCATAGCCTGGCACATCGGCGATGGCAAGATCACCCTTGCGCGTGCGGCTTTAATGGCTGGCTTGGGAATTGCCTGGATCTGGGTAGCAGGCGTTATCGTGGCGGAGTGTATCGGGCGCACGAATTGGTCGCCCCTTTCCGGAATGACGTTGATTGCGGTGACCATTTTGATCTTTGCGCTCAAGGGTGCTACAGACACTTTCACGACGATCCGCGTTGCCATGATTGTTGGTGCAGCCGTTTGTTTGGCCGTTTCCCAGGCAAGCGACATGATGTTGGACCTGAAATCCGGTTATTTAGTGGGAGGTATCCCACGCCGACAACAATTGGCTCAGTTCATTGGCACTTGGCTTGGGCCGATTATCGTCGTTTGGCTAATGATGCTGTTGCACAATTCCAAGGAGGGAGGTATGGGGGGCGATGCATTGCCAGCGCCTCAGGCCAAGGCCTTGGCGACCGTGGTGGACTCCATCGTCAGCGGCGATGTGCCAGCCTATCGCTACACGGCCGGAGCTGGTTTGGGACTAATGCTCTCTTTAAGCGGGCTGGGAGGTATTGGAGTCCTGGTTGGTTTGGGGTTCTATATGCCGTTCAATATCGTTTTGACCTACACGCTCGGGAATTTGTTGCGGGTTGCCAGCGATCGAATAATGGGAAAGCGGTTTGGTTACGAAGTAGGAGTGCCATTGGCTGCAGGGCTAATCGTTGGGGAAGCTCTAGTTAATGTCGGCGATGCGGTGCGCCAGATTATTTGGTAAGGATTTTGAATATGAACAGCTCGCGTGCGTCTTTGGTTGGCCAGGGCTTGCTCTGGAGTGGCTTTCTGGCCGGCGCTTTTTTTTCAGTGCTGCGGCTCGAGATCGAAGCGAGTCCTTGGCAAACGATTCCATGGTTGCCATACGCCCTCTCGACAGCCGTGGGGTTCGCTGGCGTTGTCGCGTTGAGAGCTGTCAAGACGAAGGAACGCAATGCATCGGCGGCGTCCGCCGAAGGGCTCGATACAGTGCTGGGACACCTGCGCATAGCTCATGAACGCGTTGCAGATTTGAAGGCGGAGTTGGATGACCTGACCTGCGAGGAGGTAGTTGAATATATCGATTTGGAATGCAGTCCCGCGCTAACCGACTTTGCAGATGCTCGCGAGGTGATTTCCAATCGCTTGGGGATGGCGGTCTACGCAGCTGTGATGACTGAGTTTGCCAGCGGCGAACGCTACGTGAATCGAGCTTGGTCCGCGGCGGCGGACGGTTATGTTGACGAGGTAGCGAAGTCGGTTGGCTACGCCACAGATTTTTTAGCCGCAGCACTGGCGAAAATCGATATGCCAAACGCGTCGGGACAATTGCTCGATCACTGAACCCTGTTTTTTATGTGGAAAAAGCACTTGATCCAAATTGTCTTTATGTGGAGGTCGTTTGAATAAACCCATGCCAGCCAGCACAGCGACTCTAAGCGAAACCAACAAAAAGGAATTTTCGCCTAAATTGGAAGTTTTCTACGACGGAGGTTGCCCGCTGTGCTTTCACGAAATCGAGATGCTCAAGCGATGGGACCGCCGGCAGCAAATCGTCTTCACCGACATCGATGCCCCGAGCTTTGTCGCTGCCGATTATGGCAAGTCGCAGGCGCAACTGATGGCGCACATGCACGCACGCCTGCCCGAGGGACAATGGGTTGAAGGGGTCGAGGTCTTTCGACGCATGTATACCATCGTTGGTTTCGGCCTGCCTGTCTGGCTCAGCCGCTTGCCTGGTTTGGCTCATCTGCTCGAAATTCTCTACGCCGTGTTTGCTCGCGTTAGGCTCAAGCTACCGCGACGGCGCTGCAGCACCGATCGCTGCAGAGTAAAATAGTCCAAGTTGGAGCTCGCGGCCGCGAGTGCTTGAGCAGACTCGAGACATCCATGTCAATCGTCAATTGGGAAACTCGCTAATGAAGCAACGAACGCCGAAGCTCGTTCAATTGGATGCTTTTTTCGACGAGATCTCCGCCACCCAAGCCCAATCTTGGCTCGCTCAGCAGGGCATCCATGGTTTCGTTGAAGGAGCCGGCGCGACGTCCGCATTTGGTGGCAATTCGCTGGCACCGGCCCGTCTGATGATTGCGGACATTGATTTTGATCGCGCCCGCGCGCGTATGGCAGAGTACCGTACCAACACCAGGCAGCACACGAGCTGGTATTGCGGTGAGTGCCAAGAAACCAATGAAGCGAGTTTCGATTTGTGCTGGTCGTGCCATCAGCCGCGGGAGGACGTGCAAACAGTTGCTCCGGATCAACAAGCCAGCCATGTGTGTCACGATACGCGGTCTGTTCCACTCACGCATTCCGATAGCAGGTCAAGCGATAATCCGTACCAGCCGACGATGCACGTTTCCATTGAAATGTCCCAACGCACGGTTCAGGAGTTGGAGGCGTCCGTAGAGCAGGCTGAAGACACCGTAACGCGCGCCTGGAAGGCGGCTATCCTCGGACTGATAATTCCGCTGCCTGTTTTACAAATCTATTCGGCCTTTTTGCTTGTAGGGGTCGATAGGCAACTGCCCATAAGCGATCGCGCCCAGCGCCGATACTTCTGGGCCTGGACAGTAAATGTGGTGGTCTTCGCTGTATTCACTGCCCTGGTTGCACGCACCTACCTTTAGCGTTTCATGCGGCTTGCTGTGCGTTTTTTGGTTCCCCAAACACCCCAAGTAGTTCCAATTCCCGCGACTCCCGGGTCTCACACTTGGTGGAGCCGATACAGAGAAACTGCCTCAACTGCGCTGTGCTTGTTGCGGCCTACAGGGCTGTGCGTAGGCCGTCAACAAGCGCAGCGCAGTTGCGGCAGATTATGACTCCATTTTCAATACCATGGTCGGCAAAATCTCGCGGGGTTAGGCTGACCGTTAGCAGGAAAGCGTAACATTTTTTGGACTTAGATCTGCAAATTGAGCAATTCCAAGTCGTTTTGAGCGAATAAGCCGATGACCAGCTTGGCTGGAGGATGATATGCTAGCAATCAGGTTCGCGTTCAACCTGACGGCAAGTGCTGTTATAATCCGCCCGCTCAATCGCATTGTACTGCGTTTCGCCATGGCACTTTGGACGGCGTTTGCCTTAGCGCTCCGCACTCGTGTGTGCCGTGGCGAGCCAACCTGCATAACTTCGGATCAATTTCAATGTCAGCAACAATCGCACCATCGGTCAGTACTCCTTCGCCAAGCGAAAGCGCCGCTCAAGTGCAGAGCTTTCGCGAAACGGTGGAGTCGATCATTGTAGCTTTCATTCTAGCCTTCCTATTCCGCGCTTTTGTAGCGGAAGCGTTTGTCATTCCAACCGGTTCGATGGCACCGACACTGATGGGAGCGCACAAGGATTTGGTGTGCGAGCATTGTGGGCAGCAATATCAAGCTAGCGCGAGCTCCGAGTTCAACTCAAACACGGGCGCCATGAAAGATATTGTTACGATTGCAAGCACCTGTGCGACGTGTCGCGGCTTAAACGCATATGATTTTCGTGGCGATGCGAACCACGCTACTTTTTCCGGCGATCGCATACTGGTCAGCAAGTTCGACTATGTATTTAAAAACCCCAAGCGTTGGGAGGTATTCGTTTTTAAATATCCAACCGAAGCTCACATGAACTATATCAAGCGACTTATAGGGCTACCTGGCGAGTCGTTGTTGATCCAGGATGGAGATATTTATACCCGTCTGGACGATACGCAGGAGTGGCAAATTGCTCGCAAGCCACCCGCGAAAATCAAGGCGATGCAACAAATTGTTGCGGACACCGAGCACCAAGCTCCCGAGTTGATCAGCAAGGGTTGGCCCAGCTTGTGGCAGACCTGGCCGAACCAAACGGCTGCCAGCCCCGGTGGGGATGCTAGCTGGCAGGTAACGCAGACAGAACAGACTTGGCGCGCAGAACTGGGGAGTTCCACGCAACCTCAGTGGTTGCGCTACTACCACAAATTTCTTGATGATGCGAGTTGGCAGCGATTGTTGCTGCAAGGAGAGCTCGATGTCCCCGACCCGCTTAGTTCGAAGTTAATCACCGACTACTTGGCTTACAACTCTTCGTACGAATGGCGGCGCGAGTCGATCTATCGAGGAAAATCGCTGGGCGAGCTGCGTCCCGAAATCACTAGCGAGAATAGAGCTGTGCAGGTTGCTGCAGAGCAAGGCCTGCGGCTGGACGGCCAATCTGGATATGCCGGACATAACAACGACGGCTATCACTGGGTCGGAGATTTAGCGGGCGAGTTCGAAATCGAAATTCTATCCGACACCGGCACGTTGCTGCTGGAGTTGGTTGAATTTGGTGTCCGCTTGCAATGTTCGATCAATGTCGCTGACGGCACAGCCTCGCTGCAGGCTTGGGATGGGTCTGCCGTTGCTGCTCTTTGGGGTGCGGAGACGCTGAATGGGAAAACGGCTGTGCGTGGTCGGGGCAAGTATCGCGTTGCCGTGGCTAACTTCGATGACCAATTCGTACTGTGGGTCAATGGAAATGTAGTCGAACTGGATCGCCCCGCAGAATTTGATTCGAGGACGATTCGATCTGGAGCGTCGCGCCGCCCTCATTGGAGCACTAGCCATCCACTCGATGCGGCTCCGGTAGCAATCGGTGGACAAGGACTTGCCATCCAAGTGAATCGTGCTCAAGTCTTTCGAGACATCTACTACATAGCCGAACAGAATGCTGCCTTTACGAATGAATACAGCGACTACGATCTGGATCGCCTGAGCCAATTGATTTCAGCCATTCCGGATGCGGCAGCCAAGGGCACATTGCGCACGGCCTCCGACATCGTCTCCGCGGTTTACTCCAATCCGCAATGGTGGGAGACCACCAACCTGTTTGAACAGCGCGGCAAGCTCGAGTTTCAGCTCGAAGACGACCAGTACTTTCCCATGGGTGACAACAGTTCGCATAGTTCGGATGCGCGAGCTTGGCTTGGTCACAATTACGTAGAACAGAAGTATCTGCTCGGAAAAGCTCTGTTGGTTTTCTGGCCTCATACTTGGAATCGGCCGATTCCTTTTACTCCCAACTTTTCCCGGATGGGCTTGATTCGATAACTCGCGTGTTCTGATAAGCTAATTCCCGATAATGTTTTCGTCACGGATGACACAGCATGAGCGTGCTCAAAGTTGTTGGATTGGAAAAAACCTATGGTCGCCGCAAAGTAGTTAGCGGCGTCAACATGCTCGTAGAGGAAGCAGAGATTGTCGGTTTGCTTGGTCCCAATGGGGCCGGCAAATCAACCAGCTTCAAAATGACCTGCGGAATTGTGCGGCCCGACCGTGGGCAGGTTTTCTTGAATGGGACCAACGTTACCGATTGGCCGTTATTCCGGCGGGCAGGAGAGGGTGGCATGGGCTACTTGGCTCAAGAGTCGAGCGTGTTTCGCAAGTTGAGTGTCGAACAAAACATCTTGTCAGTTTACGAATTGTTGGGAGTTCCGTATCGCGAGCGCAAGTTGCGCACGCAAAGATTGCTAGAGGACTTCGAAATCACCCACATTCGAAGATCCAAAGCAGGTAGGCTATCGGGCGGTGAAAGACGTCGCCTAGAAATAGCCCGCTGTCTCGTGTCGGATCCGAAGATCATTATGCTGGACGAACCTTTCGCCGGCATTGACCCAGTCACAGTGCAGAACATTCAGGAAATCATCGCTAAGTTGCGGGATCGCGGCATCGCAATTCTTATCACGGACCACGCGGCCCGCGAAATATTGCAAACCGTCGATCGTTGCTATGTTATTAGTAAGGGTGCCGTCATGTGCGAGGGCTCGCCTGACGTCGTTCGCAATCATCCCGAGGTCAGACGCGAATATTTAGGCGACATCGGCATGGAAATGCCCACCGAACGCCCGACAGAGGTGCCGCGGACTCTGAACCCAGAAAGGCCTCCGAGCGCACCGCCGGCACCCAGGGGATTGTTTCGTCGCACCGATCCGAAGAATGCCGCTCCCACGCCGTCGACTCGCCCCGTTCGCCGTCGAACCGATGTGTGACCGAGGACTTTCAGCGTCCAGTTGCGGCGGCGTAATGAGAGCGTTACATTAGCAGATTGGAATCGCTGGCCGACAACGCGACAGCTTTTCCTGCCCGATTGGGTGATTTGCCCCGCGATCGGGTTGCATAGCTGGTTTGGATGTTTAGCGAATAACAACCGCACAAGCACCCCCAAAGATAAAAACTGTTTTTGCTCTACTGTTTTAATGTGTCTCTTCTGGTTCCATGACCTAAGCGTGGAAATGCTTGGACTCAACCACTGATAATTGAATCGGCTTGCTAGGAATGGTAATGCTCGGAGTTCTTCTGCTACTGTGTGTTTTGGCGAGTTGGCAATTTTGTCAACGCGTTCGATGCACGGCCGGCTTCAGTGAGTTCAAGTGGCACCGCAATTGGACGACTAATTCGATGCTCGAGTTGTCGCCGTGCTGTGCAGGCAAGTCTGTTGACGCAAGGCCCTCGCCTCGCGACAGCTTGCCGTTTCTACCGTGCAACTCTCCGCATCGCGGAGCGTTTGTAGTGTTGAGGCATGGTCGCTGTCGCTTGCTGCCGTAGGGTGGATGGCTGGCGATTTTCAGTAGGGACGCTATGGTTGCGTCGACTAGGTTGCATCAATGTGCAATCTGGTTGAATGCTAACCAATTCGTAGGTGGAACAGGTCCTCTTGAACAGAGGACAATCGATCTTTGTAGGTGCCGGTGCGGATTCTACAAAGAAAGGTTTCCAACGTGTTTTTTTCTTTTACGGTGCAATGGGGGCTCGAGTTCTGCTCGTTTGCGCCCATCGGGCAGACGAGTGGAATAGTGCCCATCATCGCTTCGGTCATCGGGCTGCTGGTTGGAGCAGGTCTCATTCTGCTGGTCAACCAACTGCGTGTTAAGGACATCAAAGCTCAGGCGACCGCTATTCTGGATCAAGCCAAGAATGACGCCATGAACCTGGTGCGCGCTGCTGAGTTGGAGGCCAAGGAAGCCGCTCTTAAACAAAAACAACAGTTGGACCAAGAAGCAAATAAGCTGCGCGAACAAGTACGCAAAAAGGAGTCGGCTCTCGAACGGCGAGAAGAGTCGCTGCAGCAGTCTGCCGATGATATGCGCAAACAAGAAAAAATGGTTGAAGCCAACCAACGCAGATTGAGTGAGAAAATTAGTGAAGCCACCAAACGCTCCGAGGAAATGAAAAAGTTAGTTCAGGAGCAGACGCAAAAATTGTTGGCGACAAGTGGACTGAGCCGAGAGGAAGCGAGCGAGCGACTACTAAAGGTCATCGAACACGAACTCGAACAAGATATCGGCAATCGGGTTCTGAAGCACGAGCGACGGATCAATGAACTGTGCGAACAAAAGTCGCAGGAAATCATCCTGACGGCCATGCAACGCTACGCGGCTTCGCATACAGCCGATAGCACCACCAGCACAGTGGATATCCCTAACGACGAAATGAAGGGGCGGATCATTGGTCGCGAAGGCCGCAACATTCGCGCGTTTGAAAAGGCGACTGGCGTAGATGTGATTATCGATGATACACCCGGCGTCGTCATCGTGAGTGGTTTTGATCCCGTGCGACGTGAAGTTGCCCGACAGTCGCTGGACAAGCTCATCGCCGACGGACGAATCCACCCATCGCGAATCGAAGAGTTGGTGGCAGAAACAGAGAAAGAACTCGAAAAGTTCATTCGCCGCAAAGGCCAAGAGGCGGCCGAAGAAGTCAATATTGGCGGGTTGCATGAGCGGGTTATTTACATGCTTGGGCGCCTGCACTTCCGCACAAGCTTCAGTCAGAACGTACTTCGACACAGCGTTGAAGTCGCATTCTTGTCCGGAATGATGGCGGAAATGATTGGCCTCAATCCCGACACGGCCCGCCGCGCCGGTTTGCTGCATGATATCGGCAAGGCTGCTGACCATGAATTGGAAGGTGGACATCCCAAAATCGGAGCGGATTTGCTAAAGCGACATGGAGAGAACGAGACCGTTGTGCATGCGGCGCTCGGCCACCATGACCAATTGACCAGCGAATATCCCTATACGCTATTGGTTGCCACTTCCGACGCTTGCAGTGCTTCCCGTCCCGGAGCCCGACGCGAATCGCTCGAACGCTATATCAAGCGTATGGAAGAACTCGAGTCGATCGCTCGGGGCTTCGAAGGTGTCGAACAGGCATTCGCTATCCAGGCTGGACGGGAGTTGAGAGTCATTGTCAGCGCGCGAGAAACCGATGATGCCAAAGCGGCTAAGATCTGCCGCGATATCGCCAAAGCCTTTGAGCAACAGTTGACCTATCCAGGCGAAATCAAAGTCACCGTGGTACGCGAGTCAAGGTTCATCGAGGTCGCAAGGTGAGTCGCAGCGAACTACCAGCAGTTCCCAAAGCAGGCTGCCTACGAGTGGTTATGGTCGGCGACATCGTCGGCAGACCGGGTATGCGGATCGCCTGCGCTGCGGTTCCCTGGTTACGCCGCGAGCTGCGAGCCGATGCGATTGTGGTCAACGCAGAAAATGTTGCTGATGGATCGGGTATTCGCTGCAAGGACTATCGCCGCCTGATAGAAAGCGGTATCGACGGTGTTACACTTGGCGACCATCTCTACAAAAAAAGAGAGATTATCGAAGTACTGGAGGCGCAGGCAAACATCATTCGCCCAGCCAATCTGCCCGCCCAGGCTCCTGGCAAATCGCTCATGCTGCTGAGTATACGCGAGCACACGATCGCGGTAACCTGCGTCTTGGGACGTGTCTTTATGAAGCCCGTGGATTGCCCATTCAAGGCAGTCGACCAACAGCTTGAGCGACTCGACGTTGTCAATCCAGCCATCAAAGTGCGCATCGTGGAAATGCATGCCGAAGCGACCAGCGACATGCAATTGATGGGGAGGTACCTCGACGGTCGTGCCAGCGCGGTGGTCGGTACTCATACGCATGTGGCCACCGCCGACGAACAGATCCTTCCCAGTGGAACCGGTTTTCAATGCGATATCGGCATGACCGGTCCCTTTGAAAGTATCCTGGGCCGTCATATCAAATCTGTTTTGACTGCAACCTTAGATGGCGTCCCAGTGCCTTTTCCTGTAGCCACGGAGGACGTACGCCTTAATGGCACTTGGATGGATCTTGACATCGCATCGGGACGCTGTCAGGCCATTGGACGAATCGCAATCCGCGAACCAATGCTTACCGACTATCTTCAAAAAACTGCAGCCGACCACCGTGTACTCTAAAGTTGTATCAGCGACGATGTCCCCGCTACTTGGACAGAACGTTTTAATTCGTCGGGACCAGAGGCCCATACCGTCGGTAGCTACGCCTGTTTGAACTTGAATGTCTTTAGCGATGCTCCCGAAGATCGCCAAACGACGGCCATGCCCCATCGGATGTTCGTTTCTGTTGAGTTCGAGGGAGATGGGCCAGATCAACCCGACCACAAATCTGCCACCAAGGCAATCGAACTGCTCGACCAGCACCGTGAGCATCCGTTTTTTTTGGCTGTGGGGCTGGTGCGCCCCCACTATCCCATGGTCGCCCCACGCCAATATTTCGCGACTTATGCTTGGCAGAATATGACTCTGCCCGACGGGCCCGTCGATGATTTAATGGACATCCCCAAGTTAGGCTTGGCTGGCACACTTTCCAACAAGAACCCGATCGGCAATTATCCAGACAATCAAAAACGCATGTGGACAGCCTACTATGCATCCGTGTCCTACATGGACAGTCAAGTTGGCAGAATCCTCGACCATCTAGATAAACTGGGGCTCCGCGAGAATACCGCGATCGTGTTCACAAGCGATCATGGTTACCATCTGGGAGAGCACACCTTCTGGCAAAAATCGAACTTGCATGAGGAGGTTGCGCGCGTACCGCTGATCATTTCCGTGCCGCGATTCAATCCCGGGCGCAGCGCGTCGCTGGTGGAATTAGTCGACCTTTATCCGACGCTGGCACAGCTGGCTGGGCTGGACATCCCGTCGCAGGTTCAGGGAGTGAGCCTGGTGCCGGTCTTGGAAGATCCCAAAGTCGAAGTGAAAGCTGGGGCGTTGTCCTTAGAGAATGGTATCGCCTTGCGAACCGCGCGCTGGCACTATATGCACTACAACGATGGTTCACTTGAACTTTACGACATGCAGTCGGATCCCCATCAATTCATAAATTTAGCGCAGCTTCCAGAAGTTTCATCGACTCTGCGACAGCTGGAAGCGCAGTTGCAAGAGCGTATTGCGTTGCACGGCCTGGATGTTCTTCAGCCCCCAAAAGCCAAGAAACGCGCGAAACAGTAAATCTTTGCGGACTCGACACAACGCATCCGCTACTCATAAACTAAAGCTGCAAGAGGCTACTCGATACGCAGATTCGAGGTGTCGATCGGCTGCATTAAGGCCTTGCCAATAGCGGATTTTCCACGACGAGCTCCGAACTGCGGCCAACCGCTGACTTCTGCCAGTTCGGGCATCACTTCGGTCAACTGCTCGCACAGCATGGTTGTCAATCGTTGGATGCGCGCATTGGATTTTAATTCTCGCAGTGCGGCTGCCGTCTTCATGACTTTCACCATTTTAGCTCGCTCGGCCACCGGACGCGACAGCGTTTGCGAATCTTCCAACAAGTCGATCATCGGCACATCCAATGCGACCTGCAACTGCATCAATTGAGACAGTGTCAGATCAGCATCGGGACGCTCCATTGCCTGGTACGTTTTGATATCAACCTGCATTCTTCTGGCCAGCGTGCGTTGGCTGATGCCTTGCTGTTGTCGCACCTCGCCAACTCGATGGCGAGGGCGCTGCGGTGGAATAATTTTCTCTGGCTCGGCATCCAACCGCAAATCTTTTACAACTGTTTGTTCTTCTGCAACGACTTGCTCCGCAATGTCAAAATCCGACGGATTAGCCGCAGGCTCTCCATTGGCACATCCTAGGATTCCCAGCGAAATTTGTTCACCAGAGCTGGATGATGGAATAGTTGAAGACATACTGAGGTTTCTTTATTACGTCAGAGACTCTCTCACCGCATAGAGCGAATCGACGACGTAGGGCGATCCAAATTCGTACTTCCTTTGGACGTTGGCTACGCGGAAAAGTTCCGCGATTCCAAGTCGTTTGTGGGGACAAGCGATGCCCCCATTGGCAGGAAAAAGCCAGCTAGCACTTAATAGCGCATGGCAGTAGGAAAGGTACTCAGGAATCCCAAAAATATCCGCCTGTCCAGCAATCGAGTGTAGAATCTCAGACCGGCTGTTGCTGGATGTGAGAATAGGGGGTCTGCGAACTTCAGTGAAGAGCGAGTTAATGTTGGGGCGTGTTAAAAATACGATCGCCTGCATCGCCTAATCCGGGCACAATAAATTTCTGTGCATTCAATTCCGGATCGATGGCCGCCACATAAATTTTGACGCCCGGAAACTCTCGTTCCAATCTCTCGACGCCTGGGCGCGAAGCAATGATGCTGAGTACGCGAATATCGCGGCACCCCCACCGACCGAGAACCTCAAGTGCTGAAACTACACTGCCTCCGGTAGCAAGCATGGGGTCGAGCACGAATCCAATGTTGCATGCCCGGCCCTCGGGCAACTTGCAGTAATATTCGACAGGCAGAGCTGTTTTCTCATCGCGATACATGCCCAAATGCCAAACTTCAGCGTCCGGTAGTAATTCCTGCAAGGGTTCCACCATCCCCAGTCCGGCGCGAAGAATAGGAACAATGCCAATGCGGACTCCGAGTTGGCTTCCTTCCATATCCGCTATAGGCGTCGTGATGTTCTTGGGGATCAGCGGCAAATCCTCTGTCGCCTCGTAGGCCAGCAAAGTAGCCAATCGCTGGATTTGTTGCCTGAATACCGAGGGCGGTGTTTGCTTTTGGCGGAGCACCGTCAAATGATGGTCGATCAATGGATGATTTACTTCAACAACACCACCCACGCGATTCTCCCAAATGCCCAGCAATCAAATTCTGCCTAAATTCTCAGCGGATGGGGAGGGATTCGAACCCCCGGTACCTTTCGGTACAGCGGTTTTCAAGACCGCCGCAATCGACCACTCTGCCACCCATCCGGCAAACGCGTCATCGCCGTAGTTTATCCAGGCTTTATCCCGCCTGCGAGCCCGGAACCGAGCAAAGTTTTTAAGCTTTTATTCTCCGACCAAGCGGGGCTGACATCTTTTGGGGGCTGCGATTATCTGGACCGACCTAAACGCCTTGATGTTGTCGACCTGTATATGCACCGTTAGGCCCTCCCTTCACGAGTAAGTCCCTTGAGGGCATCCAAATATAGGTTGAGTTGAGCATCTGGGATGTCCATCGGGATGGCAACGAAATAATCGTCGCTAATCCCGAGTTTCTGCTTCATGTCTTGCCCCGTTTCCGGGGCGACATCCATCCCAATTTGCATTTCGAAATCACGATCCCACAATACTGTGTCCTCGAGCGACTCAACTACCAGTTGCCAAGCGGAAAAGTCGGTGCTGCTTTCACTTGGCGATTTGGCTAGTGTCCCTTGCTGAACAGCCGCATTTAGCGCCAGTGCTCGCCAAAATGTTGCGTCTTCGGATAACTCAGGATCGGAAATCTCCTGCTCAATCTGGCTGAGCGCGAACTGAAAAACGGCAGCTACAGATGCTTCGCTGCAGGCTGTTGGCTCGGGCGCCGGTTCGGTAGGGTCAAGTAATGCACGTCCTGCTTGATAGAGTACGGCAATCTTTTGTCCGCGTTGCAATTGATCAAGCGCGGAACATCAAACTCCCTATCGCTTTCACTCAGGAGATCGAACATCATGCCCAGTGCTTGCTGGAAAAGACGGCGCTCTGATCTCAGAAACACTCTTACACCAACTGAAGTATTGTACATAAAGCTAAGCCAGACTTGAAAATCTTTTTTTGCCGAAATCGCCTTGGAGTAACCGAGTGCGTGTCAAATCGTTGAGTAGACAGCAACGAAACGCGAGGTCAAGGCCAATCGATCCGACAGGCTGATGATGTCCATCCCTGGTCGGTTCATCACGATAGAGCTAGCGGCCCCGCAGACGACTGAGGCGAACGGCCGATGCAAAATGATTTTGCAAGAAGTTTCCTGGTCACTTGTAGCTATCGAAGCACACCGCCCAGGGATGAAAACCGAAGACGCTATTAAACTGTATGACGATGCGCCCACGGAACCTTCGAAACTTGAAGCGCTTCGAGCGCGATGTCGAAGATCGGGTTGAGCGATACAGCACCGCGCACGGTCTGCAAGACTCTGAAATGGATGCCAACCAATTGATCACCTTGAAGATAAAAAAGAGGATAGGGTCACGGGTCGCGTGCACGCTGATGGTAAGCCACTTACGAACGCACTTCGGAGCCACTTTGGGAACCAAAGCTCGTCGTTCTTACTTACCCGGTTCCCCAGAATTTCCCGTTCAAACTTAGCTAGCGACATCCTCAGGCCCTCGAATTTTAGCCCTCATTTGGAACAAACCTTAGAAAATATCGACTTCAGGGATATTGCTCAAATCGCTTGACTGAGCTCTGGGGTATTTAGTATCCTTTGCAGTATCCCCGAAACTCTGAGGTCGTGCAGTTTTTAAGTATTGTTTTTGCATGGCTTTTCTGTGCGTCGCTGCAACTTATCGAGCCGAAGCAGGTTCTGGGAGAGAACCATGAGACCGGTCTCGCAGGATGCTCGGCGTAGTCCTCGACCGTGAAA
>JBGSTP010000049.1:0-9232 GCA_041736515.1 Pirellulaceae bacterium | reverse complement strand
GACCGCCTCACCGAAGCGAAGCAAATACTTCACGCCGGCTTGGGTCCCCACAAGAGTCTCGCCACCGGTTGCAAAGATTTCGGTACCGTTGGGGCCTTCTTGAGGAATGAACCCCTGCGACAGCAGACTTTGCAAGGACTCCTTGTTTTCCATTAACGACTTATCGGCATTCAGGTCCGCCGCGAGTCCTTTGGGCTTGCGACGCACATTGACAATCTCCAAATCTTGGACTGCATTTCGTAAATCGTTGAGCACCGTGTCTTGCAATTTCTCGCTTTCGGCCAATGCGCCGGGAACACCTGTGCCGCTTTTGAAATCCGTCAGGGACTTTAGGCTCCAAGCGTTCGATGCCGCATCGAAACTGAGATCCGCATCAAAATTGCGGCTCATTCCGTAACCATCATTGGTTGGCAAAATCGCATAATCCCGCAGGCCAACTGTGGAGATATCAAAGCTACGAACTTCGAGAAGTTCTTGGTTGATCCACTTCTGAAAGTCGGTGGTGAAGGGCGCTGTATCTAGTTCCACCACATACGTCGCATCTTCGCTAGGTACGCGAACGTAGCGTTGCTTCTCGACCCCATCCACCTCTTTGCCGATTACCAAATCGGCGAGTACTTGGTTTGTCGCATCTTTGACGCGAACCAACATGCCAACACCGGACTCTCCGACGGTCAAATTTTCTTCGTCTGGATTGACGACGCCGTAGTAAGCATGGTCTCCGCGATCGAGACTAGCCACACTGAGGATGGGCATGCTAATCAACGGTGTCGTGGCGTCGCGAACCTGTTCGGCCGCATCCGCTGGGTAATCTTCGAAGGATGGAAGCTTCCACATGTTTGTCGCTTTATCCTTGGCAACCTCGAAGCGGTCAAGTTGCCCCAGCGCATCGTCGTATTTGACGATTTGAAAGGATGCCGCTTCACCCGGATCTTCGAATTTGGCAAATACCGGCTGTCCGGTCACTTCTCCAATCAAATCGCTCTCGTCTGTTATCGAATCCGGGCGAGACCAAAAAGCCAACCCAAGTGAAACAGCCGCAACGGCAGCAAATATGGCCGATGTTCTACCTTCGTTCACAGTGGAACTCCTGATTCATTTTCATCTAACAAGCAAGCTTCAAAATATTCAGTCAGGGATGGGATCGAGCACAGCTGCCGATCTCACCGCTTTTGCTATTTACTTCAGTAGTAAATTACTTAAGTCGATTCTTGGAAATACCTTCGCGCTCTCGGACTCGGCGCGTCACAAACACACCTGCTCCAACCAACAGCGGAGGAATGGGCGGCAGGAAAATAGCCAGCATCTTATAACGATTCTGCAACTCGAGCACTTTAGCTTCGGCATTTCGGCGACTATCTTGGATTTGAGCATCGCGTTCCGTTTCCATTTTCTCGCGGCGAATAGAGAGCTTGCGCTCCAGTGCCGCCGTTTGGACTTGTAGCTGCTGCATTAGACCGATGAGTTCTTGTTGTTTTGCAGCGTCTTGAGCCCCTTCGCGCTGTAGGCGTTCGACTTTTTCTCGGAACTTGGCAATGGCGGTTTGATTCTCCTCTTCCGCTTCTTGCAGCGCCTTGTTGAAGCTTTCCTGGTAGTCCTTCTGGTTTTCCGATTCCTCTAAGCGAAACTGCTCAGCCTGATCTTCAAAGAGCGCCAGCGTAATGTGCTGTGGTTCGTGGTTTCGAATGGTGGGATAGTTATTTTCACCAGCCAAGACGTCCACGATGTTGAGTACAAAGGTGATATTTTGTACGCGAAGATCAAGGTCCTCGAATTGTTCAGGTCGTTTGCGATTCTCGCTGAAAAAGGGATGCATGTAATCGACATCAGCAACGTAAACCGCTTTGATCGGTCGCGTCGGGGGCGCTGCCTCAGCAGTTGCTGCAGCTGCTTCCGACTGGGTTGCGTCTGATTTGGCTTCGCCAGATTTGGTTTCGTTTGGGGTGGCTGCGTCTGGGGCGGCTGCGTCTGGTTTGACTTGTGGGCCCGCAACTCCCTCGACATACACCGCCACGGTTTGCTCGCCGGTGGGCGGACCTTGCAAAACTTGCAATTGTGCGGCAGAGGGACTGCCACCGCGCATCTGACTTTGGATGTCCTCGAACTTGATTCGTCCGGAATTCTCGCGCGTCCGAACGATGTCGATGATCTTGAGATCATCGCGTTTTTCTTGCTTGCGAATCGAGCCGGCGTACAAGAACATCAGTTCGCGAAGGCCAGCGGAGACAGGGCTGTCCTCGCTCAAGTAGTCTTCATCCTCGCCAATGCCGTCGAGAATAAACAGCCATTCGTCGTTCGCATTGGTCAGGTATTGAAGCTTCGGGTGAGGATTGTACTGTTGCCAGACAACATCTGGATTGATACCACTGAAACCCGTTTGGATCGGTATATCAAGTCCGAGAACCTTCCACAGTTCCGCCATGTCTCCCTTGGGCTCGGGCGGCCCTCCGCCGCCCATCATTGGATTGCCCTGCGCCTGCTTGGGCTCGCCCGTTCCGGGAATACCCTGATAAACGGCGGGCAGCGGATCTTCAAAAATGGCAGTTGGCACTCCCGCTTTCACAGCTTCAACCAGATTGGTCAATTGCTGAGGATTCAGCGAGGATGGTTGCACAGCAAACAGGACATCGTATTGATCGGTAGAAATAGGTGAGCTTGGATCTACGCCTTCGACTTCGTACTGCTTCTCGAGCTCTTCGACAATCGGTTGTTTAGGAATCTGCTGGAAGCCACCACCTGCCATGGAGAAGCCCCCCATGAAGTTGGCGTCGGTGTTAACAATTCCCAGCTTGGCGCGTTTCGGCTGTGCGACTGTATTGATTGAGCGGACCAGTTCGTACTCGACAGGCACACCACTTTCAAAAAATGGAATAACCACTTTTGACAATCCGCTGCGCACTGCGGCACCGAGCAGGACCTCTTGATCCTTGAAGGCACCTCGCTCGCGAACTCGGACGATCTCGGGTTCGATGCCATATTGTTTCTTGGCCCGCAGCGCTTCTGCCCCAGACGGTTCCAGATTGTCATTGATTTGAACTTGTAGCTTAACGCGTTGGCTGGAAGCAATCGCTTGAAACTCTTTCAATAGAGTCACCAGATCGTACCGCGTCTTGGCATACTGCTCAGGCATGTCGGCAGAAATATACGCATCGATGACGATGGGGCGTTCGGGCTTCAACTGACGGATAACTTGTTCCGTCTTCTTGCTCAACGAACTGACTTGTCCCTCTGTCGCATCAAACCGCGGGCGATCGTTGTTTTTGAAAAAGTAGCTGAGTGAGAAAACGGCCACGGCGAACAGCAGGATCCGGCCGAGGTAGTGCAGGAACTTGACATTGCCATCCTTGCCGCCGCTCCAGTGCCTGCGACCAATCAACACCATGCAAAAATATAGCCCTAGAGAGAGCACTAGCGTAAAAAAAGCGATTGGTGCGATGCTAATCACACCACGGCCAAAATTATCAAACTGCTCTTGAATACTGAAAGCTGACACCGCCTTGGCATATTCCTTCTGGCGGATAATCACATCCGACATGGACGCGAATGCCAAAGGAGCGTTGAACAGCGCACCCAGGATAAAGCCCACGGTAAGATTGTGAGTTAAGAACGAAGCGATCATACCGATTGCCAGCATCGCTAAACCGATAAACCAGTAGCCTAAGTAGTTGGCAAAAAACAATCCGGTGTCGACCTGCCCCTTCGACAGGAACAGCAACACCAGAAACGTCGAAATTTGCGAGAACACCAGGGAAACCGTATAAATTGAAGCCGCGGACAGATACTTGCCAATCACGATATCAAAGTCGTCAGCGGGCAGCGTTAGCAGTAGCTCGTCGGTCCCCTGTCGCTTTTCGTCAGCCCAGATACTCATGGTGATCGCGGGGATAAAAAACAACATGATGATTGGGAACCAGTAATTGAGCTGATCCAAATTCGCCAAGTTGGAGTTGAAGAAGTCGTGTGGCCAGAATGCGGCCATCGACGTGAGCAACACAAACAAGCACAGAAACACATATCCAGTTGGATTGGCAAAGTAACCCAAGAAGTTTCGCTTGAGCACAGCGTAGGTTGCACGTTTGCCCTTGGCCAGCGCGCTAAACAGCAGAAACGCGATTAGCCCGATAACAAGGTCAATTGCAATCAACTTCAACAGCGGAGCAAAAAGACTGATGATTTCTGCAGCGATCATAGTGAGGTTCTGGTTTCAAATATCAAAAATGTTCTGGGGACAATTCTAGAGAGCAACAACTATCCGCGGCCGTTAGCTTTATCGGCGGACTAGACAACACCAGTTAACTTGTGGAACGCTTCGTCCAAATCGCCTTTGACGGCTCTCAAATCAGCTACAGATCCATCGAAGACTTTACGGCCATCGTTGATTAGCACCACTCGGTCGGCCATCGCTTCCACCTCCTGTAGGATGTGCGTCGAAAGCAGAATTGTTTTCGTCTCACGCAGCTTTCGCATCGTCTTGCGAACTTCGCGAATTTGATTTGGATCGAGACCTGCGGTAGGCTCATCGAGGATCAGCACATCAGGTTCGTGCAGAAGCGCCTGAGCCATACCCACGCGTTGCTTGAAACCTTTCGACAACTTGCTAGTTGCCTTATTGACCACCGTGCTGAGATCGCACAAATCGATGACCGCTTCGATGCGCTCCTTCTTGCGTTTCGAATCCATACCGCGGGCTTCAGCGAAGAAATCCAACATGCTGAGCGGGGTCATTTCTGGATATAGCGGGCCGTTCTCGGGCAGATAGCCTAAATGCCGCGAGCCCGCAATGCGATCTTGGAACATATCGTGCCCGGCTATCTTGGCAACTCCCTCGCTCGGTGCCAGATAGCCGGTCAGCATTTTCATCGTCGTGCTTTTGCCCGCACCGTTGGGGCCCAGAAAGGCAACCAACTCGCCTTCGTATACCTGAAAACTGACATCCCGAGCAGCTGCAAATGGTCCATAAAACTTGGACAGCCCAATCGCTTCAATCATGGGACGACGATCGTTGGCTCCCAATTTCGATTCTGGCATATTCCGATTAATCCTCTGCAAAGGTGCTTGTGTTGCTTAACAATTTTCCAGAACTCTTTTTCTTCAGAATCCTGTAGCTCCCAGAACTCTGTCAGCTACCGACTGTCACCTACCGACTGGGTTTGCGATGGAGAATCGCTGTCGGCACAGCTATTTGTGGGGGGCATGCTTAAAATCGACGCACTGCTGGGCGGGCGTGACCCCCGTGCGTTCAGATTCAAGTGCAAGACCACAAAGTCTACACATATTTCAGAGTTACGCAGCTAGCCCAAGCCTGGTTCGCACATCAATTTTGCTGGTCGGTTCTTTGCCTAACTCGCTTCGCTGACAGCGCCCGGTCGAGCACAGGCAAGAGAACTTAAGTGCTAATTTACCCAACAGTAATTCGCGAACCACCCCAAAACGGCTTGCAAGCTTTTCCGGTCCCAGATAAACTGCGGGGCTTAAATCCGAGCACCAGGACATGTAGGTTACTGGAAAATTGCTCGGTAATTGGCCGTACCAGCCAATTAGACATTCAAATAGTGACGGACTAGTCGACGCAAGCCATGACACTGTCTCAGAAAACAACGATTGCACAGCCCAACCAGCTACCCAAGAAGTGGTTCCACGTCGACGCATCCGAACAAATACTCGGACGTCTTGCCAGCGACATAGCGATGATCTTGATGGGCAAACATCGCCCAACCTACACTCCTCATGTGGATACCGGCGACTTTGTTGTTGTGACCAATGCCGAGAAGGTAGTCATGACCGGTCGCAAGCTCGAGCATCGACATTACGCTTGGTACAACGGTTACATGGGCCAGAAGATGGAGAGCTACAAGGATCGCTTGGCTCGCCGCCCCGAAGACCTGATCATCCATGCTGTGCGCCGTATGCTGCCCAAAAATAAGCTGGCTACACACATGTTAGACAAGCTGAAGGTCTATGCGGGCCCCGAACACCCGCACCAGGCTCAGCAGGTAGAGTCAATCGAACTTGGCCAAAAGGCTTCATAGCATAGCCTTGGCCCACATATTCCATCAAAACCACTAGGACGTTGAGAATCTCATGGTAGCCGTCAAGAAAGACAAAATTAACGGAGATTGCTTAGGAACCGGGCGACGCAAGTCGGCAGTAGCGCGAGTTCGCCTTCGCCCAGGCTCCGGCAAAGTCACTATCAATGGCAAGTCTTTGGAAATTTTCTTTCCGACCGTACAACACCAGCAAGATGTATTGCAAACGCTTGCTCGAGTCGGCTGTACAGATAGCGTCGACGTGGTAGCTCGCGTTAGCGGCGGCGGATTGACCGGACAAGCCGGAGCGATCCGTATGGGCATTGCACGGGCACTGTGCAGCTTGAGCGAGGAAAACTTCCAGCCGCTTCGCGATGACGGGTTCTTGACTCGCGATTCCCGTATGAAGGAACGAAAGAAACCTGGCCTTCACGGTGCCCGCCGCGGCACGCAGTTCAGCAAGCGATAGCGGCCTAACAGGCAGCACAGCTTTTGATTGCCAGCCACAGCCGGCAAGTCGGACTAAAATTCAAGAAACCGCATTAGCCACCCAGCCAGTGCGGTTTTTTCGTGCGCTGATCGAATCAAAGGCAAGCATAACGCACCACCGTCTGGCGACGGTGGCTACGTAGCCACCCGCTGCCAAGCGGTGGAACAGACGTAAGCCCAACACACCACCGTCTGGCGACGGTGGCTACGTAGCCACTCGCTGCCAAGCGGTGGAACAGGCGTAAGCATAACGCACCGCCGCCTAGCGACTGTGGCTACGGCGGTGCTGGGCTTAGTCGTCTCGGCTAGTGGCCTGCATGTAGCGGATGATGTAGTAAACCAACGTGAGCACTGCCTGCAGCGTGGCGGCCACATAAGTCAGTGCAGCAGCATTCAGCACCCGGCTTACATGATGCAAGTCCGGCCCGGACACGATACCCAAATTGACCAACTGTGTTTTAGCTCGCGCGCTAGCGTCGAACTCAACCGGAAGATTTATCAGCTGAAACGCGACGGTAGCCCCAAAGGCGACGATGCCCGCCAAAAAGACCCATTTACCCAAAGGCGCCGCGGCCGAAAACGCCATCACCATACCTACCATTAGCAGGATCCCGCCAATGCTGCTGCCAAAATTAGCCGCAGGTACCGCCAAATTGCGCACGACCAGCGGTGCGTAGTGCCGTGCATCCTGAAGCGCATGCCCCGCTTCGTGTGCAGCAATACCGACCGAGGCCATCGAGTGCCCGCGATACACTTCGGGACTAAGCCGCAAGACTTTGGCTGTAGGGTCGTAGTGATCGGAGAGTTCGCCAGGCACCTGTTCGATTTCGACCGACCGCAAACCCCCAGCATCCAGAATCCGCCGCGCCGCCTCATAGCCGCTCATCGAAGCTCGCACTTGGCTCATCTGCGCATAAGCCGACTTTACCATCCATTGAGCTACCATTGCCAAAATCAGGGCAGGGGCTGTGATAATCAGGAACAACATGTCGAACATGAACATCGACCGAGTCTCCAGGACAAAGTGACTGACATAGAAATCACTATCGAACATTAGCAGATTCCGAGCCAAAACCGCACAGCCACGGCAGATTTCACACGCCATCCCCGGATTCGCCTGACGGCGAAAGCAGAATATGCTGGTTGCCACTGTAGCGAGATCGCAAACGAAAATCGGCTTGCGGTTTCTCGGCTGATGACAGGGGACTTGAACAACCGATGATGATGCAATCAGAACCTAAACAGCGACAACACCCACCATACCTAGACTTTCGAGCAATTCCTGCTCTCAAACTCAAAGAAATTGAGGGCAATTCGTCTGTTGGGGCTTGTGGAAAAGCTGGGTATTCGGATACATTTCTGAGTTCGAATCGGCAGTAATTCGCCAACAATTCTCCGAGACAAATGCCAGAGTGGCGGAATTGGCAGACGCGCTGGACTCAAAATCCAGTGCCCGCAAGGGCGTGTGGGTTCGAGTCCCACCTCTGGTACCTAGTGTAAACCCATATTTGTAGGCCGGAAATCGAGCAGATTGGTTTTCGGTTCTTGTTCGGAATGAGCGTTCGCCTGCCAAATTAGCAATAAGGGCTGAAAAGGAACAAATGCCAACAATTAATCAATTGGTCAAACGAAATCGCGTCGTCCAGAGAAAGACCACCAAGTCGATCGTTCTGGAGAAATGCCCTCAGAAGCAAGGCGTTTGTATTCAAGTTCGCACCATGACGCCGAAGAAACCTAATTCGGCGCTGCGAAAAATCACTCGCGTACGTTTGTCCAACGGTAAAGAAGTTACAGTCTACATTCCTGGCGAGGGGCATAATCTGCAGGAGCACTCGATTGTTCTGGTACGCGGTGGTCGAGTTCGCGATTTGCCCGGAGTTCGTTACCAGGTAGTGCGCGGCGCGCGGGACACGCTGGGAGTTGATGGACGCAAGCAAGCTCGCAGCCGCTATGGTGCCAAGAAGCCTTAAGCAAATTTCCGGCGCAATCCGCCTTAGTATTTTGAGAATCAATCAGGAATTTTAAGTAGCAAGTCATGGGTAAGATTACTGCAAGTCGCGAATCCCTTCGTCCGGACCCCAAGCACCAGTCGCTGTTGGCAGGCAAGTTCATTAACTGCCTGATGTACGATGGAAAGAAGAGCACTGCTCAATCGGTTTTTTACGATGCGCTGGATGTGATTGCTGAGAAGATTACAGACCGCCCTTCCATCGAAGTTTTCGAACAAGCGGTAGAAAACGTGAAGCCGTTCATCGAAGTGCGTTCCAAGCGTGTCGGCGGTGCTTCCTATCAGGTTCCGATGCAGGTCAATCGCGCCCGCCAGCAATCCTTGGCTATTCGCTGGATCTTGATGGCGATCCGCGAGAAGAAGGGCCGCGCCATCCACCAGAAACTGGCCGAAGAATTGTTGGCCGCCTATCGCAAAGAGGGTACAGCCATGTCCCGTCGCGAGAACACGCACCGTATGGCCGACGCAAACAAGGCGTTTGCCCACTTCGCCTGGTAGTATTTCCTGGATTGAACAAGCCAATCAGCCGTGTCATCATTGGATGCCACGGCTTTTTTTCTGCGCCGATTGGCGTAAAGTAGGCCTCCCCGCATACGAATGCTGTCTGCGCGTGGATTCATCACTTTTACCAACACCATAAAAGGCTGCTTGGCCATGGCTCGCGATCTAGAGTCGCTTAGAAATATCGGGATCATTGCCCACATCGACG
>JBGSTP010000019.1:0-31354 GCA_041736515.1 Pirellulaceae bacterium | reverse complement strand
TCTAGCCAGCCCGCATAACACATTGCCCAAGATGGTCCGTAGCCAAGCCGCCCGCTCAGCATCGGTCGAACCTCGAAATTGGTCTCGTGCCTGGTAGGCTTGCAACATAGTCTGCTGCACCACATCCGACGGATCGACCTTACTCTTGAGCCGAGCATGCAACTGGGTCTCGGCTAAGACTTGCAGATAAGCGCGAAATGGCTCGAATTCGTCGTTGGCTGGTTCGCTGCTAACTTCGTTCATTTCGACTTTTTCCGCTTGAAGATGTTCTGTATAGTCTAGAGTATCAAAACTGAATTGTGCCAGAGGCGGTCATGTTGGCCGTACTCAATGGCAAACAATGCTCGTGCCCAACACCTGCGCCAACTCGGGCCAAGGCGCTTTCGATGAAATCGAACAAACTTCGGCGGCAGATCTGCTTTGAAGCCGCCAGAGCGATGTATTTCCGACACGAATCGGAATATTATCGCGCCAAACAAAAAGCAGCACAACGGTTCTGCAAAGGCTGGATCAAGCCCGCAGATTTGCCCAGTAACGCCGAGATTCGCGACGAGATACAAGCCTTCGCCCGATTGCATGAAGGCCCAAAGCGTAGCGACCACCTTATGCAAATGCGGCTGGTGGCCCTGCGCATCATGCACATGCTCGAACGTTTCAAACCGAAGCTGATCGGAAGCACTCTCACCGGTCACGTTCGCCAAGGCTCCGATATCGATCTGCATGTCTTCTCCGACAGTCTCGAAGCTGTTACGGCGGCACTCGATGAGCACATGCTATTTTATGACGTCGAGCGGAAACGCGTGCGCAAGGATGGTGACGAACGCGTCTACACTCATATCCATCTTAAGGATTCGTTCCCCGTCGAATTGACACTGTACGCAAGTAACCTCGTCAACCATGTTTTCAAAAGCTCAATTACGGGTAAACCCATCGAGCGTGCGTCGCTAGCGCAATTGGAACAGCTGTTTGCGCAGGAGTATCCCGAGCTATCGGTCCGCGAAACTCTGCAGGAAATGGAGGACCAGCCCGACCGCTTTCAGCTCTTCTATTCCTTGCTGCTACCGCTCGAAAACGTGAAACAGCATCCCAAGTATCACCCAGAAGGAGATGTGCTATACCATAGCCTACAGGTGTTTGACTTGGCCTGCGATGAACTTCCGTACGACGAGGAGTTCTTGCTGGCAGCATTACTGCACGACGTGGGCAAGGGTATTGATCCGCAGGACCATGTGTGCGCTGGCCTGGAAGCTCTAGAGGGCTTCATTGGTGAACGAACGGCCTGGTTGATTGAGCATCACATGGAAGTTCATCGCATACTCGATGGCACCCTGGGGTCCAGAGCGCACCGTCGACTGCGGGAAAATGAAAGTTACGACGAACTCCTGCTGCTGGGTGCTTGTGATCGAGGTGGCAGAGTTGCGGGCGTGCAAACCACTGAGCTCGAAGCCGCCATCGACTACGTTCGGAATCTCGACTACAGCTTTGGTTAGGGCAGACTGTGACAGCGACGTTGGATGCATTTTTCAGACAATGTCAGGAAGCTTTAGATGACCCTGCGCTGCTGGCCACGCGTCAACGGTGCAGATCCGGGTTTAGTCCCTCAATTTCCTACGGTCGCCACTTTGGTCCTCCGGCGCCCACCGCACGCCAAGCTGCCGTGATGATAATGCTAGAACCGCGCGATGGTGCGTGGACCATACCACTGACAATACGGTCCGACCACATCCCAGACCATCCCGGTCAAATTTCGCTGCCCGGCGGACGATTAGTAGCCCATGAGACTCCTCAACAAGCAGCCGAGCGCGAATTCGTGGAGGAACTGGGATGTGCGTCGTTCCCAGGTCGGGTATTGGGTGAGCTGCTGCCGCTGTACGTTTACAACAGCAATTATTACGTTCGACCGTTTTTGGCTGTGAGCGAAACCTGTTTGCACTACGTACCATGCACGCGCGAAGTCGCCAGTGTGCTCCATCTTCCCATCTCAGCTATTTTTGACGAGCATTACCAACAGCCGCGAGAGTTTAGTCGTGGTCTAGTCCACTGGACCGCCCCTACGATCTGTTACCACCGGCATCACATTTGGGGCGCTACAGCCATCATCCTTGGGGAACTCAGAGCACTGCAGCACGCTGGCCTGACCCCAGCGCAAGCCTTTTGAAGCTGCACATTGCATATGCATCACAGCCCGAAGTGAACCTGTCAGAATCGCACGACAACAAAAGACCAGTTTGCCACGCTACGTAGTTTACCCTTTTCTGCTTACAAAAGAATGAATTCGGCAGCGGCGGCACTGGCTGAGCCCAATGTTGATCGAATGAATAATAACCCAACAGTGTATTGATTCGCGTAAATTCGTGCGATTCGTGGTGTCCTGGTTTTAATGCCAATTTCTATACTTCCGCATTTCACTCCGTCCGGTCAACACCCATTATCGGCTCGACATCACCGGAAACTGGGCGTCGTCGTGGAATGTAGTCGAAGGCAGAGCGAGCGCTCCACCAGCAGATTCCACCGCCGAAACACAGAAAAAAAATCAACAAACTCAGCTTGGTTGCGAGCGACTGTGGCTCGTCATCGTTTGAGACAAACGGCATGAGACCACAGAAACACAGGAACATGCCTGCCAGAAATACGACACTGCAAACCAGCACCACAATTTTCGAACCGGTTTTGATCGGCAAATTGGGATCGATTCGCGCAAGTTGCGTCTTGATGTGGGTCATGAGGGCGAGGAACTCATCCTGTTGGTTCGTCGCATACTCACCCATTTTGCCAATCGGACTTAAATAGCTACCGTTGCGGATCGTTAACTTCTTTCCAGCAGAATTGGTGATGGTACAAAACTGTGAACGATACCCACCAAGCTCCGGGTCGAGAGCCACGAGGCCATCGTATTCATACAGGCTAGTAATTTTTGCGAAGGGAATCGACCGCAGTCGCTTTCGCTCAGCGTCGAACACTTCGATCCCATTCTCCGCAACTTGAAGCACAACCGGTTTGAAGAAACCACTCTGTCTGTACGAATATTCCATATCTGTTACAACCCATTGAGACCATTGATTTTTTTCCGCACGTCTATGTCCGGTTCCTGGCATGCTATCGCGCAACCCAAACCTATATTTTCCCATTGAAGCACGAATTTCCCGGCGCGAACTTCGGAGCAAAGGCTACTTCCTTTGGTCATGTTCGTGCCGTTTGCTAAGTCTCAGAATCTCATCGACTCTGTAACTTTGCGCTGGGTCTCTGCCTAGTCCCTTTGCAGTCGGCCGACGAGAGTATTTCTTTCGCTGTTTCAGAGCGTGTCGTGCCGACTGGTGGACCTCGTCATTGGATAAGAGTGCCACATCGAGCGAGATCGCGTTGACCGCTTTTGCTTCAGGCGAGTGAACCGACCACGGAAGCTCACCGCGGTCGAGGATCCAGATTTCGTAATCGCCCCGCAATTCGCTCAAGCTAGCCCGTGCCACATCGGTTAGTTTCATCTCGGTATCTTTTGAGGTCGCAGAGCGTTCGGAACCTTCGATGACATTTTGCCGACCGCTACGAGCCGCCTGGGTCATCTGGTCGTACTGCCGACCTTTGGGATCGTAGAACTTGGTCGTTGCTTCGCGGTGATCATGCGTGATAAAGCGGCGGCAGAACCGCAGAGTTTCCAGTTGCACGATCGTCGCGAGCGTAAAGGTATGCAGTTTTCGGAACCCGCCCCGTTTATCGAAGAGTGCTGGCATAGTGGTTCATTCCTGGGATCGTTGACAGAATTGACAATATTGACCCGCATGGACATGCTTGACTCTGGTGACGTAAAACGCAAACGTCAACCGAGTCAACGACGTCATTGCGGTCAATGCAGTCCAATAAAGTCACGCTCTAGCCAATTTGGCAACCTGCAACCTTTGCAAAGGCCAACTCGCTAGCTTGACTTACCTTTATGCTTCTAGAGTCCAACTTTCTTTATCCTTGACAGTAATCGCTGCCCAGCCGTCACAGCTCCCTCTATGGCACCACGAGTGTAGCCTTCAAAGTTCTGCCCTTGGTTCACCACTTTTTCTACCAACTCCTTAAACTTCTGCCATCCAGGTGGAAGTGGAGGTTGGGGGGAGCCAAATGAAGTGCCAGTACTCGTTCTTGATATTTTTTCTATTTTTCGAATTTCCTCGGACATCATTAATACATCTATGCCAGCGGCATATGTTGCGAGTGCAAGGGCTGCAAAATCGTCTGTAGATGGAACAGTCGTTGCAATAGCTTGTGGTTGCGCAGTTGAAATTGTTTGCGATACAAGTTCTCCCATGAATCCATGTATCCCAACCAGCACCGATGTAACCTGCGCACCATAAATTACTTGTAGGCCTGCGGTAATTGTCAGCAAGCCCAAAATGCCGACAATCGCTATTGTCTGCGTATTATCTTGCAATGTTCCCACCAACAGCCCGCTTGGGTCTGTGTTGTTGACAGGATCGTTATGGACGTAGGTAAAGCGATGAATTGAAAGAGGTGATTGCTGCACCCCATCAAAAGAATCTCGCGATGCAAATCTGCCATTCGACGCACCGTAGTACCGAGCTCTCAAATAATCCCATCCTAAGTTCGCATCTCGATACTCTCCCGCAAATAAGATGGGATTTTCAAAAGCGACGCTTTGTTCAAAAGTATTGCCGAAGGCGTCGTAGACGTACGAGTTCACAATCTGGCCACTTGCGCCAGTGATGATTCTGGTGTTGCCGATGGCGTCGGCATGATAATGGGCTTGTTCGGCGCCACGAATTGCGGAGATCAATTGCAGACCCCTTATGTAAACAGCTTCGACAAGATTTGGGGCCTTATATTCCAACACGACCTGAGCGTGCTGAACGTTTTTATCGAGTAACAACCGCGAAGTGGTTCCTCCAGTGGTGCTTTCTATTCGTAATCCGTCGCTGTCATACTTGTAGTCCACTTGCGTTGTATTGCCTGAATCAACGATCGTAGCTGAGATCAAACGATTCTCTGCATTCCAACGATAGGTCGTTCGATTGTTAGAGTCAATGAACTTCGATAATGTATTGCCATTAGCATCGTAAGTATAGCTGGTCTTAACTCCAGCCGTTGTTTCCTCGAGCAATCGATCGTTATCGTCATACACGTAGGCGGTCGTGCCAACTAGGGAGTCCTTCTTGTCCAAGCGATTGCCAGCCGAATCATAGGAGTACTCAATAGTGCGATTGCCTAATGTTGGATCAATGATGCGTTCAGTAACCAATCGGTACAGCGAATCATATTCAAACGAAGTGCGCCGTCCAGAACCCTCGACGATTGACGTTCGCCGACCTGTGGCGTCGAGCGTATAATCCATCAATCGCAGGATCCCGGCTGGTCCTTGTGTTTCGATGCGACGAATCCGGCTTAGACCATCGAGAGTTAACAGATCTGCCGTCCCATTCGGATAAAGCGTTTGGACCAATCGACCGCGGTCATCGTAACCATAAGTCGTAACGCCTCCGCGGGTGTCGGTAACCGTGACGAGTTGATCAATTGCGTTGTAGGTCTTCGATACTGTGCCGGCAGGCGTGGTTTGAGAAACTTCTCTGCCCGCAAGGTCGTATCCGTAGCTTATCGCTACTCCGTCCGGTTCAGTTCGCGACAATACTCGATCACGAGCATCGTAGCTGTACGCGGTTGCTCCTCGAGCATCGACAATCGTCTTCGTTTGGCCGTTTGCTGTATAGGTGAATGCGAAGCTAGAACCGTCGGGTAAGCTCCGAAGTGTCACTCGATTGAGAGTGTCATAAACATACGTGATTCGATCACCATTGAAGTTGGTTTCGGAAAGCATGTTGCCGACCGCATCGTAGACCGTCGACGATTGCTGTCCGAGCGCCATCGTTGTACCAACCCTACGTGATAGCACGTCGTAGTGGTATTTCGTTGTATTTCCATTTGCGTCTGTTTGTGCCGTTAAGTTCCGTTGTTCATCGTAGCCATATGTGGTTCTCGGATCGGCTGTATTCGGATCATCGAGTTCCTGCACTACGGCGACCAAGCGATCGATCGCGTCGTACTCGAATCGTTTTGCGACACCATTTTGGTCAACTTCCGCGATTATACGCCCTAGCTGATCATACTCCTGCTTGGTAGTTGTTGAATCAGAGTACCCTGTAGAGATTAAGTTTCCAGTGACATCGTATGAGTACGTTGTCACTCCACTAGCAGGATCATAGGTACGAATTCGCCTACCAAGCGCATCAAAAACTGTCTCACTTCGCAAATTATCGGTCGCGTTGCTCGGTGTATCGTCGGGTAAGATCGTGGCAACCTGCCTGCCTAGAGCGTCGTAGTGATACTCTGTGCGGTTGCCAAGCTCTTCAATCTGTCCTACCAAGCGCCCGTTTAAGTCATATTCGGTTCTCGATCCAGGGTTGTCGGCGAGAGTTTCAGGCGTGGCGTCCGGAAAGATGGTTGCAGTGACTTTGCCCACCGAGTCATATTCAAAGTGAGTCACTCGTCCGAGTTGATCGGTCCTGACGATACGTCGACCGTTGGTATCGTAGCCTTGCGATGTCGTCGTGGCATCTGCGAATCGTGTTGACAGCAACAGTCCCCGTTCGTCGTAAATGTAATCAGTTCGACTTCCATTCGCGTCGATCGTGGCTGATTGCTGTCCACGGGAATTGAATTCGGTCCTTGACACATTACCCAAGGCATCTCTTCGTGAGACTTCGCGTCCGTTGGCATCGTAAGTCCATGTGGTTGTAACAGGGATAGTACCCGACGATGTTGTCATAGTCGATGTCTCTGTGAGTCGATTGCCACGTCGATCGTAGGTGTAGCGAGTGACATGACCAAGAGCATTGGTTTGCAAAATCAGATTTCCAGACGTATCGTAAGCGTATCGTGTTACATTGCCCTGTGCGTCCGTTTCGCTAAGTTCCCTACCGTTGGCGTCGTAGTTATAGGTGGTTATGTTGCCCAATGGATTCTTGATGGACAGGACATTGCCTTTTGCGTCGAGGCTGTTTTCTGTGACCGTGCCGAGTTCGTCAACTTCTTTCAACACTTGCCCGTTGACACCATAGGTGTAGGTACGACGGTGGCCATGTGCGTCGGTAATCGAAGTTGTGTTGCCTAACGCATCGTAGGTATAGTTTGTCTTATAACCCAGTGGATCGGACTCCGAGGTCAGGTTGTTGTTGTCATCAAAGGTACGTCGTGTAATCGCCCCACGAGCGTCGAGTTGACTTACGATGTTTCCTCGGCTGTCGTACTCGACAGTAAGCCTATTGCCGTTGGCATCTGTAATCGATTCGACAAGGTTGTTGGGTTCACTAGCCAGTGTGATCGGATTACCCAAAGCGTCTCTGAGGCGAATCAATCGGCCTTGCCCATCGTAGTCGGTTCTAGCACCCGTACGTCCGAGCGGGTCGATGACATCTTTCAAGTGATGTGCCTTAACGTCTGAATAGGTCAGCTTGGTCATATTGCCGACCGGATCGGTGACACTAATCAGGTCACCGCTGGTTGAGTACCCATATCTAACCGAGTTCCCGTCAAGGTCGGTAATGCGAGTGATACGCCCAGCCGCATCGCGCGAGAACTGGATGCTGTTCGAATCGTCCCCACTCACTATTCCAGTCTCTGAAAACCTTAAGGTGTTGCCGTTTCTGTCGGTTGCCGAGATCAGCTCACCGTTTGCTCCGCTAACGCGATAGACGGTTCCCTCCCGCGTCCTCAACACATACGCTCCACCAAAATCTGGGCTCGCGGGGTTATAGGGAATGCCTCCTGGTGCAAACAGTTCGCCGAGTTCGTTGAGGAGCAAGTAATTACTCGTGCCTGTGGACAGGGTGCTAGTCACTCCTCGGTCCGGTGTAAATTTTGGGCGAGCCAACGCCAGGTTGTTTTCGCCGCCGAAACCAGGTAGCACGCGGATCTCAGGGTCGAAGGTAAAGCCCTGACGGCCAACTCCGGGGACGTTGAGATAAACTTTCACTCCAGGCCGCAATGGTGTGTAGATGCCGATGTCTTCTAGGCCGCTCTTGGGTAGGCCAACGCGAAGATCCGTGTTGCGATACTCGAGGCGCCAGCCATAACCAAAGTCGCCCTCTCGATCAGCTTGCAGCGTGTCGTAGATGCGAGTGATCTCGATGGGGATACCTGCCACGGGTATGACCATGTCGGTGAACGACAAGCGGAAATTGCCGAGCTTCAATTCGCCACTTAGTCCGACGTTGTGTTCAACGACGTTGACGACGCCAGCGTTCGAAGCCGCTTCGAGCCGGATAACGTATTCGTCGTTCATGAGCAGACTGGTGTCCCAGACGCCCAATGTGCCGTTGGTAACGGCTGTTGTGCTTTCATGGAACTGCGTAAAAATTGTTTCGTCGATGCGGCGATAGGAGAGTTTGTAACCAGCAAAGTCGGCATGTGAGGCTGTGCCTGTAATGGTCACCATGCCAAAGACGGCGGCGGTGTCGGTTGGACTAGTAATGGCAACCGTTGGGATGTCTGCAGTGCCAGCTCCTCCCCAGCCTTCAGGGAAGTCGTAATCAAAATTGATGGTCTTGGATGTGATGTTGCCGTTCGTGTCGACCGCCGTTGCGGTCGCATTGATCGATTGGAATCGCCAATCCTCGAAAGTAAATGTTGCCGTTCCTGCAGCATCCAGCGGTATGTCCTGACCATTGGCCTGGAGCGTTAGCGACCGAACCGACACGTTGTCGATGGCTCGGACATAGACGATGAATGGACCTTGCCAGGGCAAGATGTTGCGGTTGGCATCGCCGAGACTTTCAATAAGACTAACCTTGGGTGGCACAGTGTCTTCAATAACACTCAGCGTAAACGACTGAGTCGCCACGCCGCCGCGAGGGTCGCTTACACGCACCGCAAAGTCGTGCGGCCCGATCAGGGCTGGCGTGGTGGGCCAAGTGATCTTGCCGAAGTTGTCGATGGTGGCGCCCGCAGGTGCAGTTGTCAGTTCGTAAATCAGTTGATCGAGGTCGGCGTCGCGGCCAAGCACTTGATAACTAAATACGGCTCCAGCAGGTGATTCGACTGGTGCAGTGCTAACGATGGTCGGCTGACTATTGGCGGCTAACACATCCAGCTCGAACGACTCCACTGCACTCGCGCCACCGGCGTCGGTGGCGATGAGTGTGACAATAAACTTGCCGACCTGTCCGGTCGTGGGTGTCCAAGCCACCGCGCCCGTTGATGCGCTGATGGTCATGCCAACGGGCGCTTGCCCCAGCGAGTAAACGATGGCGGTCGCCTCGGGATCACTGGCTTGCAGCGTGTGGCTGTAAGCCGTACCGACGGCACCGAAGCGAGGCGCCGTGCTGTTAATAACTGGTGGTCGATTAGGAACGCCTTCAGAGACACGAATCGCAAAGGCTTGTGTGACTGCCCCGCCAATGCCGTCGCTGACTTCAATGACCACCTCTTGCTGACCAATTTGGCTGGCTTGTGGTGTCCAAGAAATCACGCCAGTGGCGTCTGCGACCGTCATGCCAGCCGGTGCGGCCAACAAACGGAAAGTGAGCGGATCACCTTCAGCATCGCGCGCTGCAATGCTGTACAAATAGCCGGTGCCTACCGAGGCTTCGGTGGGCGGCACGGAGGTAATGGCCGGAGGTCCACCGGACTTTGAGACTTTGAGCTTGAACTCTTGCGTGGCAGTGGCACCATCAGGATCGGTCACTTGAATCGAGACATCGCTTTCACCCAACTGATCTGCCGCGGGTGTCCATCGGATCGTACCGAGCGATGGATGGATGCTCATGCCTACCGGTGCATTGATAAGTGCAAACGAGAGCGGGTCTGCATCGCTGTCGAGCACTTGGACGTCGTACTGGTACTCTTTCCCAAGAGTTGTCGAAGTGGCTGGCTTGGAGGTCACACTCGGTGTGGTGTTCACAGGGCGGCCGACGACTTCCAGCGTGAAGGAGCTGTTGGCGGAGGTGCCATCGACATTGGTAGCTTGAAGTACGATGGAATGAGAACCTAAATCGTCATTGCCAGGACTCCAGCGAATCGTGCCATCGGAACTGACGAGCAGAGCCGTAGGCCCGGACACGAGGGACCATGTCAAGGGTCTATCCAAAGCGTCATAGCCTTGAATTCGGGCGAAGTAGTTTTGTCCCAAGCCGACTTGCGTGCGCGGGAGTGTCACTGCGAACGGTGTAGCCAATGGTTGTGAATTGATGACACCGACGGTTGCGTTCACGATGCTCGTTGCACCGAGGCTATCTCTCAGTTCGATCGAGAAGATCGCGTTGCCAACATCGGCAACAGTTGGTGTCCATCGTAATTCTCCAGTGGAGTTATTCAGCGTTGCATTACTTGGGCCACTGAGCAGGCTGAAGTTGATCGATGGAGATTCGGCGTCTTGTGCGGAGAGGTTGACTGCATAAACGAGGCCGACGTAGGCCTGGGAAAACCCGGGGCTAGCGCCCTTCGGCTCACTGAGGGGTGGTGCAGTGTTTGGTGCGGTGACCGTTAGCGTGAAGTCATGCAGTGCGATCGACCCGGTAGCGTTGGTGGCTCGGACGATGACAAGTTGTTCACCCACTTGGGCGATCGTTGGACGCCATGCCATGAGTCCCGTTGCCGGATCGATCGACATCCCATCAGGTGCTAGCGACAAATCGTAGGTGATCGGCTCGTCCTGGATACCCATGGCCACTGATGCGTAGCGGAAGGTCTGCCGAGCCTCCACAGCAAGCGATGGCATCGTCACAAAGTGCAAACCACCGGTGACCGAAGTGTTGGTGGGCTCGAGTGTAAAATGATTGCCTGCAGAAATTGCGTCCGCCGCAAGCGTCACGTTTTGTCCGTGAGCTCCACCCGCCACGGTCCAACCTGCAGGCAGCTCGGCGCGGATGGTGTAGTTGCCAGCACTAAGACCGGTGATGGAAAAATTTCCATCGCGATCACTCATGGCCAGCGGCTCGTTTTCATCCCGTTCATTGTCCAGGTCGAGGTCGGCAAAGATTTTCCAGTAGGCAATCGGATCCGCTTGCTCGGTGCGAAGCTGCCCGCGAATTTGACTGAGCATGAGCTGTTCGATCGCCAGATCGACTTGACTAGCCTGATTCGCCGTTACGGATACTGGATTCCTCGATGACGTTTCAAAACCAGCTCTCGGCGAGACCTGAACGGGATACTGGCCTGGCAACAACCCATCGAACTGGTAGTTACCGTTGGCATCAGTCGTCGTTTGCGATTCACTTGGGTCGGGATAGCCGTTGCCGTTGGCATCGATGAATAAATGCACGCCGGGCATTACCGGTTCGCTACTTGCATCGCGTGAGCCGTTGCCGTTGAAATCACTAAAGGCTTGACCGCGGATTGTGCCGCGCAGCTCAGGCAAAATATCGAGCGTGAAGGATTGTTGGTCGAATCCGCCGCGACCATCTTCGACACCGATGGTGAATTGATGGCTGCCGGTTTCTGCCAGGCCTGGCTCGAAGACTGGCAGCAGACCATTGGCCGTGCGATAGCCATGGTTGCCCGCCGGTGAAAAGTCGCGAACGGTTAGTGTTTGTGGTTCGTCGAAACGATAGTCCAGCACCAAACGCGTATCGCCATCGTACTGTCGCGACAGACCTTCGACGATTTCTGCTGGAGTGCGAACCACGTTCCACAAGCGGTAGTTATCGATGATGGCTCGCGTGAAGAAGACACTGCTGTCGCCCACCCGATAATTCTGTGTCGGATTGTACACAAGCGGAGCGGGTAAGGTGGTCGAATCGCGTTCGACTCCGTCGACAAAGATCTTGGCCGCTCGTGTGGAATCGTCGATGGTGATTGCAAAATGCGTCCAACGATTAGCAGTGGGCACGTATGGGATGGTGTAGGTAAACGTCGCGGTTGGCGACGGGTAGTCGATTTCCAGACGCAGGGATGTATTTGCAGAGTTGTACAGAGTATAGGACGTTCCAGTTGTTGTGGCAGGACCCGACGTAATGATGTTGGAGCGCCCATTGCTGGCTGGCAAGACAGTAAAGTTGTACCATCCCTCGGCAGTGAGACTGGTGGGCTGTAGACTCGGGTGAGCTTCGATCTCGATATGGCCGGTGCTGTTGTTTCCATGTGGAGCAAAGCTCAACGCCATATCGGCGCGAGCGTCCCAAGTGACTTTGCCTGTGGTTGGATCGATGGTGGCACCCGCGGGAGCATTGATCAAGCTATAGCGCAGCGTGTCTCGATCATTGTCCAGCGCAGTGGCTTGATAAGTAAAGGTCTGGCCAGCACCTATTTTTGTATTGGGTTCGGTGGCGATCAGTGGTAGAGCATTATCGCGAGCCGGCTGGACGTCGATCTTGAACGACTGCGTGGCGATACCACCGCGACTATCATTGGCAGCGAGCGTTACTGAGTGTTCGCCGACTTGATCGGGTGAAGCGGCCCACAGCAGTGCTCCGGTTTGACTATTGATGATCAAGCCACCCGGACCATCGACAATAGAATACGTCAAAGTGTCGTTGTCGGGATCGATGGCGTCCGAGTCGTATCGATAGACTTCGTTGGGATCGAAGCGATTGTAGATGACGCTGGCCGTGTTATCACCCGAGTTGGCGACGATCAAATCCATGCGACCATCTTCATCAGCATCGGCCAGTGTGACTCGCGTGGGCTTGTCGCCGACTGAGATGTTTTGGGCTCGGGCAAATTGATTGTTGCCGCGACCATAGAGAACGCTCAGGGCGTTCGAGTTAGGCAGAGTGGTGGCCAAGTCGGGATTGCCATCGGCGTTGAGATCGGTGACTTGAATGTCGCTAGGGGCGGAGGTGAGGGAGACGTAGATTGGGGCGGACCCAGGCAGGATGCCTAGGCTACTTAGGATCATCAAGCGATTGGTGTCGGGGAGCGTGATGACGGCGTCGAGTTGTCCGTCGCCGGTTGCATCAGCCACGGTGAATTTGCTAGGTTTGTCACCCAGGGCGATAGAAACGGGCGCTGACAGAGCACCGCTGGCACTACCACTGAGAACCCAGACTGCGTTGGCTACGTCATCAAGCACAAGCACGTCGGTGTGTCCATCGCCGTTGATGTCTTGAGAAAGCACATCGATTGGTGCGCTGCCAACGAGGTTTTCGCTGGAAGTGTATCCGGCGGCGATTGTACCATTGAAGACAGAGATCGAACGGCCAGCGCGATTGGCAGTAATGATCTCGGGTCGACCATCGCCATTGAGGTCACCGGTGGCCACAGCTTGAGGAGCTCGGCCGGTGAGCAAATCATTTCTGCGATTCAAACGATCGAGATTGTCGCCTGTAAAAATCTTCAAGCGATCATTGGCTTCATTGACAGCCAGAACTTCTTCGTTGCCATCGCCATCCAGGTCAACGGCGAGTTGGTCAACGAGTCCATTACGAGTACCAAAAAAGAACACGACATCGTCGTTTACATAGGCACCAGAGCCGGCTTCATGCATTACAGTAGCCATATCTAGGCGACCATCGTTGTCAAAATCCGCAAACGTTAGAACTCCTCCTACTCCATGGGTTCCAACGCGCTGGGGTTCTGAAAAGGTACCATCTCCTTTACCGAGCCGAATCGAAAGCGTCTCTTGTGGAGCATGTTGCACAAGATCTAAGTGACCGTCTTGATTGAAGTCTATTAAGTCACCCGATTTATCTAACTGATTGATGGTCTCGATGGGGTAGTGATCGACGGACGTGAACGAGCCGTTGCCATCACTGATGTGGACTATAAAACCGACCCGACCGAACGAAACAACATCTAGGTTGCCATCCCCATTAACGTCGCCAGACTGCAAAACTTCAGGATAGTAGAAGTTGAATTCAGCAAACATTGCGTCATCAAAAGCAAACGACTCGTCCGTAATTGTGAAATTTCCGGTACCATCACCGGAAAAAGTCTGTAGCTTCTGGGGTTGGCCCGCAACTTGATCGACAGTGACAAAGTCTATTAATCCGTCACTATCAAAATCGCCTGTGGTGATGGTGTGTCGGTAACCAACGGCGTTTACACCTTGAACGGTAGTCACTGCCCGAAAAGACTGCGAGAATACGCCGGGGTTCGCTGGATCGTTAAGGTAGACGTCAGTGAATCGTTCAATTGCGGCTCTAGCAATTAGGTCTGGGTAGCCATCGTTATTAAAGTCGGCCGTACGAATATCGGTGTATTGGTAAAATTGGTTCGGCGAAATGGCGCCCAAGCTGCTTTGAAATGTTCCGTCACCATTCCCCAATGCGACGTAGAACTTTCTTGTATCGCTGCTGCCTGCCGCGCGTGCAGCCACGTAGTCAGGGATACCATCCAAGTTGAAGTCAGCGACAACTCCATTGTCAAAACCTGCTGAGATCGAAGTGGCGGGAAATGAAGGCTGAAAGGTTCCGTCGCCGTTGCCCAGCGACATGCGTGCGTTGCGGAGACTGAGCAGATCCATCTTGCCGTCGCCATTGAAATCTTCCGCATGGACTTCCTCATCTTGGTTTGCGCCATCGGAGAACGCAATGCCGCTTACCGTGCGCGTGGCTCCGAACTCTCCGGGCCGGGTCCCCAGACGAATACCGACTCCGTTGAAGTCAGAACCATTGCTTGCGTTGGATGTCATATAAGAAAAGTCGATGACGCCATCCCCGTTGTAGTCACCAAACATAGTTCCTCGCACAATGTCCCGGTTCCTCGTTGAGGATGCCAAGATATGTCCAGGAAAATCTGCCATCGGATAGTCGGTTCGCTTGAAGTTCCCCGTGCCGTCATTGACGAGTACTTGTGGTGCCGTAAATACTGGGCCTTCGATGTTGTTGGCAACGATGATATCCAGATCGCCATCTCCGTCGATATCCACTGGGCCATCGCTACCTGCCAAATTTCCTGCAAGGTTAAAAACATCGGCGCTTAGTTGCGGGGTGAAACTCAAACCTGTTGCATCTCGAACAAAAAGCTCAACGCGTTCGAAGTTGCTGGTAGTGAATATATCTAGGCGGCCATCACCCGTAAAATCGGCAACGTGCAGAGCGTAGCCACCACGACTTCCAGGCGGATCGATCGTAGCCCCAACTGTAAAATTCTCCGAGCCATCATTCAGCCAGATGACGATGTTAGCGCCGTCACCTTGGCTATTGATGAGGTCGATATTTCCATCGCCATCGATATCGGCAAAATCATAGGGTCGCGAATGATCTAGGTTCGTTAGACCCCAACTACCTCCCCCGACTGCTAATCGCACAAAGGGAGCGAAGGTGCCATTGCCGGCACCACGCATCCAACCCAAATCGACAAACGATGGTGTGCGGCCGACAATGTCCAAGTTGCCATCTTGATCCAAGTCCACCAGTCGGTAATCGTTCAGCGGCGTAGCCAGCGTAGTGAATACGGCCGGTTCGAAGCTTCCATCGCCCAGCCCTCGAACGGTCACCAATCCCGGTGTGGATTCTTGGAGCGCAGTCACATCCAAGCGACCGTCGCCATCAATATCGGCGATCGTCAAAAGCTTGGCTTGATCTAAGGATACTGAATTCGAGAGAATCGAAGTGATCACGGTCGGCGAGCCAAAGTTACCATCCCCATCGCCTAGCATACGAGTGATCTCAATCCTATTGCGTTGGCCTTGTGGATTGGTCGACTCAAATCTAGCCGTCATCGCCACCAAATCTAAGATTCCATCACCATTGAGATCGCCTTGATCCATACCCAAAATTTCATTTTGGTCAGCAGGCACCAGGAACGGTGGCAAGCCCACATCCAGCGTGTAGCCCACGTCGATCACAGCACCTGTCGGCTTGGGTTCGCCAGTGGAATAAACGGTCGTATCATCGAAGCGATCATTGTTCTGACCTGCATGCACGCTGACCGACTGATCACCAGCGTTGATAGAAACCAACCGTGGACCGCGGAACCCGCTGATGACGTCTACGCCAGCGGGACCGGCTCCCGTGGCCACGGTGGTGATCTCAAAACCGCTCGAAGCGATCGCATCGGTGACCGGATCGCTCACAAAGTTCGGCGGTCGGTTTTGCAAGGAAGCGACCACTTCGAGCGTAAACGATTGCTCAGTGAAGCGTTGGCCACTGTCGTTTAGAAAACGGAGCTCGCGCGAACGGAGAGTTTCGCCGGGCAATAGCGGGCTGCCATCCATTTCCGCTGATAAATCAAAATAGGGGCGCCCATCGGGCAAGATGCCATCGGGATGCATGGCATAGATGGACGTGTCCGAAAAATTGTCGATCGCGACAATAATATTCCCAGTCACCGTCTGATTGCTCTGATTCGTAACCATCAGCTCGGTCACTAGCGCAGTATTGTCACCTGCCAACGTAGTCCGCCCATAACTGGGAACAAAACTGCCCGTTAGATCTCTGAGATCCGATAAGTCAAACCGCTGAACTTCTGCAATCCGCTCGGCTGCTCCTGATACTCCCAGCGGACGCGGTGCGGCTGCCGGGACAAGCTCGAAGCCGCGCAGCATGATATTCGATCGGTCATCAAAGTCGTTGTTGATCAAGCGCAGCGTGGCCCGTACGCGACTGCCAACTTTTAGGCCGCTGAGATTAATTGTAGCGCTAGAATCTTGGCCCGCGGGTGCAGTCATAGTTTGCGTTCCCGCACCCCATTGGGGTTCGAGATCTTCGCTCCAGTTGTAGACAGCATCCCGATTGGGCAGGTAAGGAAATGCGACTGGATTACCATCGACATCGGTCAACTCAATTTCGAAGGCGTCTCGAATCGATCGCTTTGACTCAAAATCGAACTCGGGAGCTTGAAAGTGAATGCGTAGCGCCGATGCATTATCGGTAACCCGGATGACCTGCGAGAGCTCTGTTGCAAAATCACTCTGCTCTATCAATTGCGGCGAACAAGCTGTGCTGGGGTATTTTCCACCGTTTTGCGACGGCCCTTGACCACCGATATTGAGAAAGTTGATTACTTGTAGCACGTCGATTGCCGAAACACGGCCGTCGCAATTGACATCGACGTGAGGCGTTGAAGCTGCTGCGGTTAGTTGTCTTGGGAGACGTCCGGAAATCGGATCGCTGTAGCCGGGCGAGTTGATTTCGTTGATGATCAATAGCGCATCGATGGGCGACACTAGCCCCGCCTCGTCACCGTTGACATTCACCGGATGCAACACATTGTGCCAGACTGCAGCCGCCAGCATGCGTCGCGCCTCGAGTTGCTCGTAGCGACTGACACGGTGGCGCGATGCCTTACGCGACTTTGCAAATCTGGCAAAGAATCGAGAAATCTTCTTATACTTGGGATGCATGGGCATAGTTGGTAATTCTTGAGTCAGCCGGACAATTCCTACGGAGCCGTTCCCTGGACTCCGATGTGAGAGATGGCGCGGCAACCACAAGCCGTAAAGATTGCCATAGCAAGCCGCTTCAGCTAACTACTAGGCGGAACAGCCGTTCTCGCAAGAACATTAGAAAAAGTTGCAGAAATCTACAAAAAACTGGCATGACTCTGTCAGAAGTGTTGTCGAGACATTTGCTTTTGTGGGTTTTTTGACAAAAATTGTGAATCCGCCTGTGAGAAACGCGTTCGTACGCAGTAAGCCTTTAAGGACGCATGTTTGTCCACCACCACATCCCCAAGCCTGTTAATTAGACTTCGCGATCCGCAAGACGCAGATGCCTGGCAGCAGTTTATGGACGCGTACGCACCGGCCGTGCGGGCCTATTGCCTACAACGAAGAATTCAAGAGGCAGATTTGGATGACATTTCGCAAGAAGTAATGTCGCGTGTAGCAAGCTCGGTGCGCCGCTTTGAATACGATCCCAGCAAGGGCCACTTTCGGGCTTGGCTAGGCACAATTACAGCGAATCAAATCAAGACGTTTCTGACAAAGGATTCCAGAAGACTAAGCGAAACATCTGCCATCACCAATTTGAGCCTACCCTATGTCGATCCTGATTCGGAGTGGATCGCAATCTTCTCCGAACGAGTTTTCGAAATTGCCTGTCGTCGAATTCGCGATCAAACCTCTCATGTTGCCTGGCAGTGTTTCGAGGCCACTTGGATTCGCAAGCAGCGACCTGCAGATGTAGCACAACTACTGTGCATTAATACGCATGCGGTATACGTACACAAATCAAGAGTTCTCAAGCGACTGGAAGATGAAATTAGAATTCTGGCCGAGGACATACCAGTTCCATGAACAGCGATATGCTTCACTGTCCAGATCTGTCGCAACTGGTTCAATTGATAGAATCCGATTCTGAGATCGATGGTTTGGTTGCGAACCATGTCGATACCTGTGCTGATTGTCAGCGAAGACTTGATCAGCTCACAGAGCCCGCGGAGCTGGATTTTTACCGCGAACAGGCGCGCCTCAGGCAGGACATCACCCGCGCGCTCGATCCGCCGATTCGTCAGGGGGAATTGGGATCCGTTCAAGGCATCGGAATCCTGGAGGAGATTGGACGCGGTGGTATGGGAGTCGTTCTGCGAGGTTGGGACCACAAACTTTCGCGCCCCGTGGCAGTCAAGTTTCTCTATCGCCACTTGAGTGCAGACGCTCTGATGCGATTTCGCCGCGAGACGCAGGCAATGGCCAAGCTCGAGCATGATAATGTTGTGCCAATCTATTCTGCTGGAGAAACTTGGTCAGGCAACCCGTTCTTAGTGATGCCCTTAGTCGACGGTATCTCATTGAAGCAGAAAATACAGCAGGGACCTTTACCGCCCAACGAGGCTAGTAGGTGGATCGAGCAGGTCGCGCGGGGCTTGGACGCCGCACATCGAGTGGGATTGATTCACCGCGATGTCAAGCCCGACAATATCCTACTGAGCGAGGCGGACTCTCGAGCGAAATTAACCGACTTTGGCCTGGCGCGATCTGCGGAGGAAGCTACGCTCACCCAGACCAGCATCGTTGCCGGTACACCGCAGTACATGAGCCCCGAACAGATCGATAATCCGCTCTCTATCGACGCCAGAAGCGACATCTACAGTCTCGGTATTTCTTTGTACGAGTGCCTGACTGGAGCTCCCCCTTTTTCTGGACAACCATTGCAAATTTTGGAACAACATCGCCAGACCACGCCCATTCGCCCATCGCGCCTGGCACCTCTGATTCCACGAGACCTGGACAACATCTGCCTGATGGCAGTCGCCAAAGAACCCAGCTTGCGTTATTCCTCCGCAGCTCAGTTTGCCGACGATCTTCTGCGGTTTCGTAATGGGCAGGCAGTGGTTGCTCGCGAGACCACCGTCTTCAGCCATCTGGTGTTCTGGTGCCAACGAAATCGAGGCTTAGCCAGCATGTGCCTACTGCTGCTGTTGTCGTTGACCTTGGGTTCGATTGGCACCAGCTTCATGTGGTACCAGAGCTCGCGCAGCGCGCACGAAGCGCAGGAACTTGCACACGACCTTACCGAGAACCGGCTGCGATTGCGCGAATCGATCAGTCGCTTTCAACAACGCGTTTTTTCTGAGGAAGCGCTACACTGGCAAATGACCGATTCGTTTCGGGCAGAGATGTTTGCGGATGTGCTCCGCTATCTTGATGAGTTCGCCAAACTGAATGTTGATGGCGCAGCAGATCCGCAGATAGCCAATGGCCTCGCACGAGACTACCTCACCATTGCCCAATCCGCCTTCGATACGCAACAGTTTGGAGATGCTCTGCATGCCGCCCAACGGGCTCTTGAACGCTTGCGAGAGCTCGACTCCGAACATTCGGCTGAACCGCAGAGCCACTTTCTAGCAACGAAGCTGGCTTGCCTCGCCAGTCGCAAACTAAAACGGAATGACTCCGCTCGAGAATTCGCCTTAGAAACTCACCAGATAGCTGGTCGAAGCCTGCAAAGCAATCCTGAGGAAATGTTCTGGAAACTCGCCGTCCTAGAAGCGGAGTTCCTCGTCCTGGCCGCCAGCCATCAAGTCAGCCCCCAGGAGCTTGCCGGGCTCCAGAGCTTATACGCTGATCTCGAACTCAACCCATCCTTTCAAGCTTCAGAGCTGATTCGTAAAGCAAGATTGTTCAAACAGGAGTTAGGCTGGTTTCTCGCCCTGCAGCTTGAGCCGAAGTCGGCGGTATCGGTGATCGATACCAACATCGATGTCGCAGGCAGAATCCGCGACGACCTGCGCAGCGCCAATGCGCAATTGGCTGCGTCGGATTTTGACCTGGCAACCAGCCTCGTTATGCGAGCCGAGTTGTCTATGAAACTGGACCAACGGGAGACTGCCATCGAATTTGCGCAACAAGCTCAAAAGTCATTCCGACTGGGCCTCGAACAACGTCCGCAGAATCGACATTGGAATTCCCGGGCCGCGCGGCTTGAATTGCAATTGAGCGATTGGTTTTACGAATCAGGAAATTTAAATGCCGCGCGTGACACGCTATCGGATGCGATAAAAAAATGGTTGCTATTGTCGAAATCGGACGCCACGAACTGGGAACTGCGCGCGGAGATCATTAAACTTTTTTCAAAACTGGCCAACATCTCTGCTCAATTGGGGCGAGCCAATGATGCGCGAAATGAGTTCTTCATTGCAGCTCAAGATTGTCGCGTTTTGTTACCCACTGATCAGTATCGGTCTTGGGTGATGACGGTTCGGCCTTGGTTGATCTCACAAGTGCTCGAACAACTCGAACTTGCGCCCAACGCCGACTTTCAGGCCAATCTGATGGTCTGGGAGCAAAAATTTATCGAGAATACCGACGCCCAATATGGGACCGACATGAGCCTTATGCGGGCTGCGGTAGGGGGGGCAAAGCCTGTGCGGCCTGTGGACCTTGAGCCTGAACGTATTACGCGGGATCTACTCGCACCGCCAAATTAGCTAACGGCTCCGAGAACCACCTTGTTGCGGGCGAACTCTCCCCCCGCTTTAGCCGTTGCAAGTTGTGTAGAAAGTAGCCGCCAGCGTTGCTTTTCTGGTCAACTGAAGTATTGTAAGGTGCTTCGCTAGCAAAACGATTTCCCTAGTACCAAAACTCTTCGTTGGTTGCAAAGTCTGCTTCATGGATCTTGATTTTTGCAAGTTCGTTCTAAAGCGGCTGGCAATTGCGGTTGTGATCCTAGGCATATTCTGCCTGTTTCCCGGCCCGCGATCTATTCTGGAAAAACTGATCGCGTACTTGTCGCTACCTGAAAGTGTGGCATCGCTAGGCGCAGGCCTACACCTGAGTCTGCTTCATTATTGTTGGCTACTTGGCTTTGAATTGCCCCCATTTGAATTCCCTCAATGTGCTGCCCCAATATTAGCCGCTAGCGCGATCGTCTTGAGCATTGCAGTACAGCTGGTAGTTCTTCAAATAGCGGTCATCCTTTGGAGAAGTGGCTGGCATCTCTATTACCGGCGTAAAGAAATGGCCGAAGTTCGCGCTGAGTTTGGTGAGCTACTCAATGACACCGAGCTTAAGCAATCGACGGACGTACTGCCACCTCCAAGGTTGTTGAAACAAAAGCAATTAGTCGAGGCTCCGCGGACTTCCAAAGTCAGCGAACTTCGCTAGGTATCCCGCCCCCTGAGCGACCTGGCCGGTTCGGCTGAGCGGACGTCGGTTCAATTGAGAGACAACTCCTTTGTGATTGCGGTGGCTTGGTTGTGCTGGAAATTTTGCGATGGGATTTACCTTCCCGCACGCGAGCTTGCTGGCCAGCTTTAACGATCGGCCGCTGCGCGAGAATCTACACCGTAACTTCATATTCGACGCATTGTTGTCGTTCATGCTGCCATCCATACTGTCCGCTGGCAATCAACCTGAGTTCACTTCGAGGGATAATTCTATGCGTTCCATGAGCCTCGCCAAACTAGCTCTGTTCTTATCCTGTTGCGTTTCAGGAATGTCCACCGTGGGGGCGCAGGGTCAGCCAAGTAGCGCCGCCCTACAAACTGCCCAGGGGAGGGTTTTTGAGGACTCGAATCGAAATGGCGCTTTGGACGCTGGGGAGAATGGCCTACCAGGGATTAAGGTCTCGAACGGTCGCGAGATTGTCCTGACTAACAATTCGGGAGAATACCAGCTACCAGTCGACGATGATTCCATCGTATTTGTGATCAAGCCGCGTGGCTGGATGACTCCCATGAACGCCAATAAACTGCCGCAGTTCTATTACATTCACAAACCAGCGGGTTCTCCCAACCAACGATTTGCGGGCGTGGCTCCCACGGGTCCCTTGCCCGCCCAGATCAATTTTGCATTGCATAAGCAGGCTGAGCCCGACACATTTCGCGCGCTGTTGTTTGGCGACACGCAGCCGCGCAATGTTCAAGAGGTCGAGTATATGGCCCACGATATCATTGAACAAATCGTTGCATCGCAGAACCATGACGCATCATTGGGCGTTACGCTGGGGGATGTGGTATTTGATGACCTGAGTGTGTTTGAGCCGCACAATCAGGCGATCGCGATGATCGGCATCCCTTGGTATAACGTGATCGGCAATCACGACATGAATCTAGATGCCGATAGTGACAAGCACTCCGACGAGACATTCGAGAGCCACTTCGGCCCCAGCTACTATTCCTTTGACTACGGCCCAGTTCATTTCCTGGCGCTTGATGATGTTCATTGGCATGGCGCGACTGAGAATTCGCGAGCCAGGTACACTGGTGGCTTAGGCAAAGAACAAATGGATTTCATCAAAAAGGACTTGAGCTTAATACCTAAAGACCAATTGGTCGTCTTAATGATGCACATTCCGCTTGTCGATGTGGAAGATCGCCACGAACTTTACAGATTGATCGAGCAACGTCCATTTTCTTTGTCGATCTCGGCGCACACGCACTTCCTCAAGCATCACTTTATTGGAGAAGAGGATGGCTATCGAGGCGCTGAACCCCATCACCATATTGTCAATGTAACGGTCTGTGGAAGTTGGTGGCGAGGTTCGCCCGATGAACTCGGAATTCCCCATGCGACCATGAGCGACGGTGGGCCGAACGGGTACTCTGTCATTACGTTTGACGGCAGTAAATACGATCTCGAATTTCACGCAGCGCGTCGCCCAGATGACTATCAGATGAGTATTTACCTGCCTCAGGAAATCACCACCGCCGATGCAATAACCACAGCAATTGTTGTCAACGTATTCAACGGTTCCTCCAAGTCAACCGTTCGCATGCGATTGTTGCCCGACGGAGACTGGAAAAATCTGGAACGAGTAGACGGTATCGATCCATTTTATGCGGACATCAAGAAATCAGAGGCCAGCGCTACACCTCCGAATGGAACAGCATTACCTGGACCGTCAATTACAGACCATTTGTGGCGAGGTTTGCTGCCTCCCACTCTTCCCGTAGGAACGCATCTTTTCGAAGTCGAAACAACCGACATGGACGGCCACGTTTATCGCGATCGAGAGAGTGTACGTGTCGTCGCGATTCCAATTCCCCAACCGCCTGCGGAATTCGCGCCTCGGGGAACCGACACGCCAACGCGAGAAAGACGCTTTCGCAACTGACCTACTGGTAGCAGCCGAATTAAAGAATCATGTGTGGCAGCGATTTCTTGGCCCCACATGATTTACCGACTCAAGTGAACTATCAGGCAAAGCACGAAACGATAGACTAAGTTTGCTTTTAAACCCAATCGACGAATCCTGCGATTTCGAGTGTATTCTGAGCAGCTCGAGCGTGAAAAAATGCCGCCCAAGGTTCTTTTCTTCGGGTACAAAGCGGTGAATGGCGGCATGGCAACGTGACACAAAGCTACTGTCTCTTGCATTTGCTCCCGCGTAAATAGTTTCTTAAGCCATTTGTTGCTGTGACAAGTACGAGGTATCAAGTGATGCGCCGTTGTTCCAGCCTTATGGTCCGACTACATAGTTCGCGGGTTTGGGATTTTACGCAATTCTCGACCAGGTAGGTTGTACACCTTGTGGACCGTTGCACAGATTCTACGTACCAATCCGATGTTTTTGCAAAAATCAATCCAAGCTCAAGCACTTTCATGCGAAATTGAATTGTCGCTTTGCAAATTGTAACTCTACCTGAAATCCGCCGATGCTAAAAACGTCAATATTGACATTGTGCTACGTTCTCTGCAGCTCGTTTCTAGCCGGTTGCGGATTTCTTCCAGGCGTTGGAATGCAGGGCAGTGGCGTAATCCTCCAGCAAAATCGCGAAGTGGAGGAATTCGGGAAGATCGAAGTAAGTGGCTCTGTGAAGTTGAATGTAAGTACGGGCGACTCGGAGCAAAGCCTTGAAGTAAGTGGCGACGACAATATTTTGCCCTTCTTGGTCACCGAGACGGTTGATGGGACACTTAAGATTTACCTGAAATCGGGATCGTATTCGATGACGGCACCCATCGAAGTCACTGCAACCTGTGCGACCTTGCAATCCTTACATTGTTCGGGCGCCTGCCGCGTTGCGGTGGAACGTATCGATACGGAAGAGCTTCAATGCCACCTTAGCGGAGCATCTGAAATCCAGTTGACTGGTACCTGCAACAGGCTCAGCATCGAAAGTTCCGGCGCTTCACGCATCAACAGTAAAATGCTCGTTGCTCGCGACGTACGGGTCAACATCAGCGGAGCTGGCAATGCAGAAATTCATGCCAGCTCCTCGCTATCAGGCAGTTGCAGCGGCGCAGTAAAAATTCGTTACGCAGGTTCCCCCGCGAGCGTCAAAGTTTCTTCCTCGGGTGCGAGCAGCGTTCGAGAGCTCGAATAATGCGGCGACAGGCCAACTCGATCTGAACTACTTGACCAAACTTGGCATCTGAGGGCTGCTTGCGCCAGGTTTGCGCCACCCGTAGGGTTGCACCCAAGCTTGCTGAACTTGTTGATCCAGGGAGGGATTAGGGTGCGCGAGACTGCTACGAACGATAGCCCTTACATAGGCTTCTCCTGCCTTTAATTGGTACGTGGGCGACAAACCGGCAACCGATGCTGCCACTCGCGCCTGTGGGAGACTAGAAACATCGACTTTGGCTGTGTCCGCTGGTGCAGGCAGCACGATAAAATCCGTGCTGTATTCGGCGCTCTTGACGGGTTCGATATCCAGACGCAGCGTTTTATCAGATTCATCGAAGGTGATACTATTTAATGTGACTCCGCTGGAGGCATAGAACTCACCGGCCTTCATTGCGCGGATCAAGTGTTCTGGAGTCAGGTAGGCAGCGCGAACCATGACCCAGGCTCGGCCGGGCTGAGAACCGGGGCGACCGTGATATTCGTGGCTATCATCCGTGGCGATTCCATAGATCGGTTCTGCTTCAAGCGCAAAAAGTCGTATCGCGTTTATTACGTCCCACATCGGTTCGATGGCGAGATGCGATTCGTCCCCAAGTTGATTCACGCCGGGATGACCATTGAAGACTTCGAAAAATCTTTCTTCAATGACACGCGCCAAATCTTCGGCCGTTACAGCGTATCCAAAATTCGGATGATTCAAGTGCGGTAAAACTTGGCGTCCTTCTTCAAGCTCGTGTTCCAAAACCATCCGCAAGTTGTTTCTAATAGTCTCCTCGACCGATGCACCACCCACAGGCTTGAGCGCCTTCGCGACGTTCGTTGCGTTCATGTGTATCGGTTTGCCCTCAGCTTTATCGCTGATTTCTTCGCCCTGAATCATGATGAACGAACCCGCTTTTTCGACCAAGGCACGAAATTCATCGAGCGGCTTGAGGCGGATTTCGCTTTTCTTCTCGCCGTTTTCTCCTTCGGATTCGCGTTGCTCCAGCCAAGCTAATCCGAACTTTCTGCGGTATCGCTCGACTACTCCGCCGCCCCCACGACGCTCTACATCTTCAATCGCCATCCACTTCTGCCCGGCGCTTAGAATGTTGTGATCCGACAAGGCTAAGAAGTTGTAGCCATGCTCGAAATACCAAGCAGCGATCATTTCCGGAAAGTCATTGCCGTCGCTCCAAAGCGAGTGCGTGTGCAAGTTGCCTTTCCACCAGCGCGGCGTCCCTTCGAACGCTTCCTGCCCTTTTGCAAAAGGCGAGTTGAGCAATAAAAGAGTTAGAATTGCGAAAGCTCGAAAGCGGGTCGTTCGTTGATTATTCATAAATTCTCTCCAAGTCGTTTTTCGATGATTTGAATGTGATGCCGTGCATGGCCAATGATCGCTCGCGCGATGTCGTCAACACTCCACGTCAGGCCGCTGGCAACTCCAGTTCTCGACCAAGCATCAGACGGAACATTTGCAAATAGATGTACCGAAGCTAGGCGAACGGCTCTTAATTCTTCAAGCAGATTGTCCATGCTGAGCTCCGACAGGTCAACGATAGCCACATAAGCATCTTGATCGAAACCGGGCAATTCGGTCTTGTCACCACGAATGAACCGGAGCGCTCGATACGCGAAGATTCTTTCAGTGTCGCTAATATGAAGAATTACCTGCTTGAGCGTCCAAGTATACGGATCGTGCAGTTTCGATGATTCCTCGACCGAGACTCTGTCAAGTCGCGCTAGCGGTTGGACGAGTTGCATCCGCATCGTCTTTAGCACATCGGTTTCCGACACTAGGCGCGTATACTTGGTGAAAAATGGTTCGTTTATCATCCCTAGCAATCTAAAAAATATTTGAGCAATCGTTCTGTGCACATTACCGTTTATTTTATTGCAGCGAGTAGAGATAGGTGTTGCCGCTGAATGGTCTTTCGACAATTGCCTATAAATTAAGTCGCTCTTACGAATATAGTTTGTGTCACCCTTTTCACCTTGGCCCCCGCGAACTACGATTCGGATCCCACAATGTTGAGCTAAGAAGAAAACAGATGCGAATACTTTTCACGGGCGGCGCTGGTAAAGCGGGACGGCATGTAGTTACTCATTTAGTGGAGCAAGGGCATCGAGTCTTGAATCTGGACTTGAATCCAGCTAACATTCCCGGTGCTTTTGATATGACAGTGGATTTGACTGACGCAGGTCAAGTTTTTTCCGCTTTATCTGGCATCACGTGGTTTGACGAGCTAGACGTAGGGCCCAACGTCCCCAAATTTGATGCGGTGATTCACTTTGCTGCGATCGCTCGAATTCAGCTGCGTCCAGATCCCGAGTGTTTTCGAATCAACACGGCGTCAACCTACAACGTGCTCGAGGCCGCAATTAAGCTGGGCGTGCCAAAAATCATGTTCGCCTCTTCAGAGACGACTTATGGAATTTGTTTCGCTCATGGTGAAGTACTTCCAGAGTATATCCCGGTCGATGAACAGCACCCTACAGTACCGCACGACGCCTACGCGATGTCCAAAGTCTGCAATGAAGTATGCGGCCGCTCTTTTCATGCCCGATCCGGAGCCGATATTTACGCTCTCCGCTTGAACAACGTGATCGAGCCCAATGAGTATGATGAGCTTGGTCCGCAGTGGCGATCCAATCCCGCTTGCCGTCGCCGAAACATTTTTGCCTACATCGACACACGCGACCTCAGCCATTTCATCGATTGCGCACTAGCCGCAGATGGCCTAGGCTATCAAGTCTTCAATGTCGCGAACGCGGATTCCTCAGTCGGTGCGACTAGCGCGGAAGTGATCGCTAATTTCTACGCCAATGTTCCCCAGAAACGCGCACTTGGCGAGTTTGAAACGTTCTATTCGATCGAAAAAGCGCGGCAGCTGTTGGGCTTCGCACCGCAATCCCGCTGGCGAGAGTCATAGTCGAGAGTCATAGCCAATCGAACGACACGAGTACGACCAAGCTGAATTGCCAAGAGTTATGTGTTGCTTAACTTCCACCGGCCGATGGGACTTGTTAAACTTCTCCCATGGAAGTCATCACATTGCAATCAGGAAGTGCCGGTAATTGCGTCTTCGTCCGAAGTGGCGAAACACGCTTGCTATTTGACGCAGGAATCACGGGACGCAAAGCGGAGTTGCGGTTAGCTGAGTATGGTTACGACATTCGCGATTGCAATGGCGTGATTCTTTCTCATGAACACTGCGACCACATCAGCGGCTTGGGCGTTTTCCACCGCAAGTTCGGTTTGCAGGTCTACGCTAGTTTGCGGACCTGGAACGCAACGCGAGCTAAGCCGTCCACTGGGTTCATCGGAAGCCCAAACCATTTTGTCTCTGGCAAGCCATTTCAAATTGGATCGCTGCGCATCGAGACGTTGCGAACTCCGCACGATGCTGTTGATGGAGTTTGCTTCGTGATCGAAGATACTGAGTCCGGTCAGCGTTTTGGCTTACTCACCGATCTTGGCCACGTCTTTGGTGAGCTCGGCAAGATTATTGAAAGTCTGGACGCAGTGTTAATCGAAAGCAATTACTGCGAGGCAATGCTTCGCGAAGGTCCTTATCCGCAACGGCTAAAGGACCGTATCTCGGGCAAGCGCGGCCACATATCAAACGACGAAGCTGCTGAGTTGCTGGACGCATGCGACGCAAATCAACTGCAGTGGGCTTGCTTGGGGCACTTATCGGCCGAAAACAACTCGCCCGAAGTCGCCTTAGCCACTCACCGCGAGCGATATGGAAATCGTTTTCCGATGTTTTGCGCCCACCGCGACGCTGCATTGCAACTTCCTTTCATAGAAGAGCCTAAGTTCGCGCTTCAGGCCACCCCGGCCTCGTCCGCATGACTCGCTGCTGCTCACGATTGCCTGCCGAACCTAGCCAAGAAATGCGTTCTGATTCGCGCGGGTCAGTTAGCGTTCTTGATTGTGCTCTTCAGTTCAGCGGCTTCGAATAGAATGCGTTCTACGTCCTGTTTACGAAGTGCGTCGAGGAGCTTGCGCTGCTGCTGGCCGTTGAGTTTCTCCGTCAGCTCTTCATCGTGCACACCTAGCGGAACATTTTCCAAAGACCAATTGTCGCTGCGCTGTGTGGCGAAAGGAATATCGGTCATGCGATCTGCCTGCAGGTTGGCAAGCGGACTGCGTCCCCAGGCGAAACGATAGTGCACCGGATTGGGTACCATTGCACTTCTGAGAACTAGCACTTTCTTGTTTGTTTGTGACTGACCACGATCGTCTTTGCCTGTCACTAAGTGCTGAGCCGAGGCGGGGTGAAACCTTCGATCTTCGCCAGCAACTGCAAAGCCCAGAATTGGACTTCCGTCATCGATGGCACTGACCGGTTCATCGAGCTGCAATTCAATGCGGCCATCTGCGGCACTCATTCCAACAACCATCGGCGGCTTCCAGCGGATCGAACGTTCGTATCCGTACTGCGTAGCTAATGCCCAACGCGCGATGCGTTCACCGGCGGGAATCTTCAACTGCGGATGATACCAGCGGCGGCGCAGATCGTATGTGCTGGTGAAACCGATGTTTTTATTGCCCGCGTTGTACAGATCGAGAAATGTTTGGTACTGGGCTTCGCGAATAAATGGTCCTGGGTTGGCCATCATCTCGCAGTAGTTGTCGAGAGTCTGCGCGGTGCCTTCGGTGCAAAGCGACAAAATTCCAAACGGCATTTCGGGATTGCCAAAAGCGTCTCGCCACGCCGCAATCATCTCTGGAAACACATGGCGATACAATATCGTACCCTGAGTCCCGTTGAAACAGTTGTTATAGCCTTGATGGAAAATAGCTCCTTTCACTTGCAACCCCACAAGCGGTCCGATCATGCTAGCGTAGCAATTGCCCGGCCGGTTCTGATCCATCGCTGGGCCGAGGCGCAGATCGTTCGGCTCGGATTCATCCGCAGGCATTTCGCGGCCCTCCTTTTTAAACCGCTCGACCTTCTGACGATAATTGGCGACGCGCTGATCGAGGTCCGCTTTGGAATCCCACTCCGCCACTTTCTTATCCCAGTCCTGCATTAAAGCTTTCACCTGCGGCGATTCTATCCTCCGAAGGACTGCATCCGGCGTCCAGGTTTCCACAGTCGTACCACCACGCGATGTGTCAATAACGCCGATCGGAATCTGCGAAGCCATATGAATGCGGCGCGCGAACACATAACCGATTGCGGACAATTCGCGGACTATCTCGGGCGAACATTCGTCCCAGTCGCCCTTGCGGTAATGCTGTCCGAACCAGTCGCTCCATTCATGCAGGCGTGAAAACCCTTGCTTTATGTCAGGTCCGTTCATGGCGGGTACGGTGAGGACTCGGATCTTTGGAAAGTTGGCCGAAATAATCTCCAACTCGCCATTCTCGATGCGGTCCAGCGGAAATTCCATGTTGCTCTGGCCGCCGAGTACCCAGACGTCTCCGATCAGAATGTTGTCGAGCGCCAGCGTCTTGGTGGCTGATTGGACTGTCATCGTCTGCGGCGCGACATTCACCGCCATCGCAGGCAAACTCACTTTCCAAGTCCTATCTTCCGCCGCGGTCGCCGTTCGTTCGTGGCCGCCGAAGGATACTTTGACGCTCTCGCCTGAGTTCGCCCAACCCCAAATTGCGATTGGCTTATCGCGTTGCAGTACCATGTTCGATTGAAAGACATTGCTAACGCACAAACCTTCCCCTATTGCCTGCACATCAACGACGTCCTCGCGTGGCAACTGTCGATTCTGAGCAGAAGTAAACTCTACGTCGCCCAACGTTCCGAGAAATACTGCGAGAAGTGGCAGAAGCAGGCGAGAATGACTCCACTTCCAAACGAAGGTCGATGTTTCTGTTTTCATAAGGCTCTCGAGGGAATTTCCAAGTAGGGTGGGAACGGTTCGTGGTGTAGGTTCGTTTTCGAAACACTAAAGGATGTCCTGAAGGACGTGGCCGTGCACGTCGGTGAGTCGCCGGTCGATGCCGTCGTGCAGGACAGTGAGCTGCCTGTGGTCGATGCCAAGCTGATGCAGGAGGTGGCGTGAATGTCGTAGACCTGCGTTGGATTCGCGCGGTCTAGGGGTTTGTAACCCCACTCGTCCGATTCTCCGTACGTCACCCCGCCTTGAATGCCGCCGCCACAAAGCCAGTTGGTGAATACGTATGGATTGTGATCGCGACCTGTTCCTGCTTGACTACTGGGCATGCGTCCGAACTCTGTGGTCCATAAAACAATGGTATCGTCCAGCAATCCGGTCTGCTTCAAGTCCTTAATCAGCGCTGCGGTGCCGACGGCCATTCCCTCAGCCAGCGGGCGGTGATCGCGGGCAATGTTTTCGTGACTGTCCCAGTTGCGCCGCGGGAACGAATTGTCATTGCCCGACCAAATCTGTACAAAACGCACGCCGCGTTCGAGCAGGCGTCTGGCGATCAAACACTTGCGCCCAAAGTATTCGGCTTCTTCGGGCGAGTTGATCTCAGTCGGATAGGTTCGGCCCGGTTGGTGGATGCCATACACATTCAGTATATGCTGCGGCTCGCTAGACAGATCGAGAGCTTCCGGAGCGCTGAGTTGCATGGCGGCGGCGAGTTCGTAGGAGCGCACGCGAGCGTCCATCCGCGAGTCGCCGGGGCGTTGGTTTGTTGTTACACACAAATATATAATGCTCTAGTCTCGCAGTTCGCGATCGGCTAAGTCAAGGTTTGGCTTTTGCTGGCAATGCAGATTCAGGAAAAATTTAGACCAGGATGGTCCAACGATGATGGAGAAATGGGTCGA
>JBGSTP010000014.1:0-11632 GCA_041736515.1 Pirellulaceae bacterium | reverse complement strand
ATGGCGAATGGGAGAACATGAAGATTCAGATGGGCAAAGTCCTGCCAAATCAATCCCCCATCGATTTACCACTCGAGCACGAGATATTTCATTTGGTTTACGATCTTCCACAAAAGCCTCAAGTCCCCGATATCCGAACGTGGCGTTCTGGACGAAAGGTCGAGGATCATGGACCGACTTCCGATACGCAACCCCATTTCCAAGCTTATCGCGATTCCAACAATCGCATAGTTGCGTTGCTATGCCATAACAACGATCTGGGCGACGGCTGGGAACGCGAAGGCGAGAATCATGACTATTTCGCCGAGTTCTCGGTGCCCTGGTCTTACCCCATGGGGATCAACATTGTCTCTTACGCCATGACGCATTAGGTACTGGGATCTAATACCGATACGGGGAACGGAACTCCCCGCATCGTAGAAAAAGCACTTAGCCGACCAAGCTCCCACTGCAACTCGAACCACACCCAGCGGTGCAGCCATAGCAGTGATTGGCGACGCGAATCGCGCGATTCGCAAGTAAATTAGCGGTCACGTTCGAGATGTGAAGCTTGCCGGATTGGTTGCCGAGGTCGTTGCCGGATTCGATGCCGAGGCCGAGCATTTGATTGAAGTCGCAGTCATAGATGTTTCCGTTCCAATCGACCGAGAGCAGCGTTCGGCACATCAAATTTTCGAGTGTGTTCGGATTGAAGTTATCGACCAACTTCTGCAGGTACTCTTCGTACTTACCACGTCGCAGGAGATCATCAAGAAAGCGGCTCACCGGCATATTGGTGATTGTCAGCAACTTGTTGAAGCGGATGCCAAATCGCTCTCCAAGTTGTGTTTTGTAAGCCGCCTCTAAACTCGAGTGCTGGGGCGGCAGTCCCAGGCCAGTTGGGTTGTAAACCAAGTCCAATTCCAAATTGCTGTTAGGTTGTGCGTATCCCAATTGGTTCAACCGACGAATGGCTTCGATGGATTTGACAAACGCGCCGCTACCACGCTGGGCATCGCAATTTTCCTCCAAGTAACAGGGCAGCGAAGCGATGATGCTGACTTGATGTTCGACGAAGAACTCGGGCAAGTCTTTGTAGCCTTGGGCCAATAGAATGGTGAGGTTGCAGCGATCGATGACCTTCTTACCAAGCTGCCTGGCCTGTTCGACTAAGAACCGAAAATTGGGGTTCATCTCTGGCGCTCCGCCGGTGATGTCCAGAGTTTTTACGTCTGACTTGGCCAGGAATTCAATCACATGTACCGCAGTCGCTGTGCTCATGCTCTCGCGACGATCTGGTCCCGCATCGACGTGGCAGTGAGTACACGTCTGATTGCAAACTTTTCCAACGTTTACTTGCAGTGTGGTCAGCAGATACCGCACTAGACGCGAAACTCCAGCTTGACGCAGGCGAACGCTAAAAGAAGTTACAGGGTGTGTGTTGTTTTGGAGTATCCGCAGTTGCTCGGCTGACGAGGACAGCGGATTTCCAGATCGGTGGAGTGTTTGAAGTTTCATGTGTCCGTCTCAATAAGTATTCCTGGGCTGGAGCGCATTTGACTAGCAGCAGTCGACGTCTGATCCGCAACATGGGGCAGTTGCTGCGGTTGTGGCTCTGAAGTCAAGGCCTTTGGTTTCGCGTGGGTCGCGGAGTTTGGAGCGTTTGCAATCGAAGGCTGCAGCGTGCTCTAGTGGGATGGAGATGCGGGGCTCCACGACATCGAACATGCCTTGGTAGGGAGCTTGTGCAAGTAGCTGAAAGGTCTTGTCACATACGGCCATTCGTTCTCCGCGAGGATAAACGTGGCCATCGTCATCCTCTACTTTCTTAAATGGGCCACGGTAGACAACGGCTTGGTTGCGTTCGAAACAAGGGCCCTGTTTCCCCTTGAACGCTACAATAGTCACCGACCGAAATTCAAAGCCATTAATTGTCTGCCATGGGTCCTTGGCTCGTTTTGCAATCTCGATGCCATAAAAGCCAGCTTCCTCAAAAGCCTGTAGAAACTCATCTTCTCGAAATGCCCCCGAAAGGCAGCCTGACCATAGTTCTGGATCGCGTTTCATCTCGTCCGGAATCGTCTCATCGGTAACGATATCGCTAATCGCTGCGCGGCCGCCTCGCTTGAGAATTCGGAAAATCTCTGAAAAAAGAGTTTTGCGATCTTCCTGACGAACGAGATTGAGCACGCAATTGGAGATGACACAGTCTACAGAATCGTCAGCAATCAACGGCTGTTCTTGACGCAACGTCTCTTGAAGGTGCCGAAGTCGCAGAAAGTCTTCGGAGTTGCGAGTGGGGTGTTTAGTTAGCTCCTGCTCCAACAAACTCAGATCAAGCCGGAGATCTTGAATCATGCCGTATCGGAACTCAACATTGGCGTGACCAATTCGAGTTGCTACAGTGGGGGCATGCTTTTGCGCAAGGGCCAACATCTCTCGGTTGCAGTCCACGCCAATGACACGGCCCGCCGCGCCGACGACCTGAGCGGCGATGAAACACAGTTTTCCCCCACCCGATCCAAGATCGACAACGGTATCACCGTTCTTCACGTAAGGAGTAGGGTCGCCACAGCCGTAATCGCGTTCAATGATTTCAGCGGGTATCACAGAAAGAAAGTCCGCTGAATACTCCACTGGACAACACAGGGCCGTTTCTCGCTGAATGGCGGCGGCCGCATAGCGACGGTAAACACTTGCTTCCGCGCTCTCGCCAAGCTTCTCTTGTGTCCTGCTCATGGGATATCCTTTGTAGCGCGTGTCGCTGGGAGGGTCCGGATGAAATCACTGTCAATCGGCACCAATCCTGCTGATCACACGTAGAGTTGTCGCGTTTCTGAGGGAGGGATTACACACTGAAACAACATTTTATGCAAAGTTCTTGGGACCATTGTGCTCGATGCCGGCAATGACAGGCGTGTTCTTGGGCTATTTGACCCGGGGCGAAATCCCAGTGACTTGACACATTCTCCCCACTTGAGTTCAGCAAGAATGAAAATCTCGCGGCAGCCTTTTCGTTCATTCGATAATACAATACAGCCTAGCCGCAGGTTTGGCTTCGTCTCCCAGCTGGAGTTGGTGAGGCAGTTAAACTGCCGGACAGTCCCGATGAGAAATTTTTATGTCTGATGATGCAAAAGCCGATCAACAAGGCGATTCTCCGCGATACAATTCCGTGGGCAAGTTTGCAATTCTAACAGTCGCAGCAGTAACTGCGGCGAGCGCATTCTGGTTTTTCGGAGATCGTTTGTCGTTCGATTACTTGGCCGCAAAAGAAACTGAGTTGCGAAGCTATCGTCAAAGCTATCCGCTGCTGATGGTGATGATTGCTATTGCGGTCTATATCGCTGTGGCTGGTCTCTCCTTGCCCGGCGCTGCCGTGTTGACACTGGCATGCGGCTGGATTTTCGGGTTTTGGCAGGGTTTGTTGGTTGTCAGCATGGGTTCTACGGCGGGCGCGACGCTGGCATTTCTACTAACGCGCTATTTGCTAAAGGACTGGGTACAACAGCGATTCTCCGACCGGCTCGAAACGATCAACTCTGCCTTTGATCGCGAGGGCGCTTTCTATTTGTTTACGTTGCGACTAATTCCCGCGATACCCTTCTTCGTAATTAATGCGGTGATGGGGCTCACGAAAATTCGCGTTGCGAGGTTCTGGTGGGTCAGTCAATTGGGAATGCTCCCCGGCACAGCCGCCTACGTCTATGCGGGTGCCACTGTCCCCAGTATCACACAGCTTGCTGACATAGGTGTTGAGAAAGTGATCAGTTGGCAACTGTTGCTCGCCTTTGCAATTCTGGGTGTGATGCCGCTCTTCATCAAGCGCATCCTCTCGATGCTAACTCACAGTTACCGCGATTCCGACCAAGCAGTCCCGAAAGCAACAGACAAGGACAGTTAACCGAGAGTAACCAATAAGTTGCCTGCAACTCGAACCGCACGTCCAAGAAAATGTCCATTCTCAGGCAATTGTGAGCTCTACCTCAAAACGTAGGCTGTTGCCTCGCTCATACCGTCGCGCTTTGGGTTATGGTGCATTTCGATGCACAATCGCAAATTTGCCAAGCAGTCGTAAAAAATCAACTGATACGCGCCCACCGTCTAGCGACAGTGGCAACGACAATGCGAAAGAAAAAACGTAGCCATCTGCTGCCAAGCGGTGGGACGCCACGCCATGTGATGCCAAGCGAGAAAGCCTGAACAAAACTCTCCACCGTCTGGCGACAGTGGCGACAGTCCACCGTCTGGCGACGGTGGCTACGAAGGTGGGCGTTCTACCGTTGACTTGCCTGCTGGTTCCGGCAATTATTGGTTCGCCGTCGCCCCCGTGGTTCGCATTGGGAGCTCCGTTTGGTGACTTCGTTGTCGAGCTCGTTTCCAGAAAGCCCAAGTTAATCATTGTGTCACTATTGTGTGTTAGCGGCGAGCGGAATCTTTCAATTACCTTGTCAGTGGGGCAGAACACCGCAACAGACCGTCGATAGCGATTTGCAACTGCAGACGGCCTCTGTTCATGAAGGCTGCCTCTAACCGATTTGTTCCACCAGCGTTTTGCGAGTACCAATGCCCAGCTGATTGAAATCAACGCCGAGGGCCGGAGCAGTTCATTGGGAGAGTGAAGTTCAATTAATTCGGAAGTTTCTTGCGCAGACGCTTCTTTTTTGGCTAGGTAGCCGCACCATCCGACCCTTTTTCGGGCGTTCCCTGGCGTGTTTTGGCGAGCAGTTCTGTCTCAAGCCCGCCGTCACCCTGTTGTTTCATCCAAGCATCCAATTCTCTCTGAAGTTCAGCGCGAATGGCTGAAAACTGCAGATCTTCAGCGAGGTTATTCATCTCAAAGGGATCGTTTGTCAGGTCGTAGAGTTCTGCACCTGGGCGATGGAACAGCCACTCTACTCTTTCTTGAAGCTTGGCATCCGACTTGGCGTCTTCCATCCAAGAATCGATGGGCGCTCCCCGATGAATTCCTCCAATCGTAAAAGTATTCTCGGGAGCTAAATTGCGAATGAGTTTGTAACGCATGTTCCGCACCATGCGAGTTGGATAGGGTTCCAAGTATCCATTGACACCCACAGTCGTGTGTTGAGCGAATACGTAGTCGTGGATCGCTTGGTTCTCACCGCGAAGGATCGGTAGAAAACTCTTGCCATCAAACGACCGATTGCCGTAGCTATCGGGACAACCAGTGTCCGTGTTGTTCGGATCACCGCCGGCGACCTCGATAAACGTTGGCGTGATATCTGTCAATTGTAGTAGCTGTTGGGATTGCGAACCCGCTGCGATGCTGCCTGGCCAGCGTACGATAGTCGATACCCGAACCCCCGTGTCGTACAGCGTCCATTTTCCGCCGAATGGTAACGAGCAGCCTTGCTCGGAGAGAAACACTACTAGCGTCTGTTCCCGCTGACCACAATCGTCGATCAACTTCAGCAGTTTGCCAACTTGTTCGTCAAATTTGGATATTTCTCCGAAGTAATCCGCCAGTGCCTCGCGAGTTGCACGATTGTCATGCATGTACGGAGGGACTGTGATTCTGGCCGGATCGTAGGCTCCTTTAGCGCCACGATCCCATGGTGAATGGGGATCGCTAGAACAGTAGGAAAGCATCCAAGGCTGTTTGCTGTCGCGCGTAATGAACTGTTTCGTGTCGTCTAGATTGTCAGCGCCTGCAATCTGCTCATAGGGATAGGACTCGGCCGGACCTACATGAGATTTATTTTGCAAAGCGACGCGATAGCCCATGTCCTTGAGATAGGTGAAGACGCTCTTCGTGCCTTCATAGACGCGAGTATGATTCGGGAACGCGCCGCTGCGGATGCAATGTAGCCCTGTATACAGCGCATTGCGAGTTGGCGAACAGGTCGCTGCCGGATTGAACATGGCTTCCAGCCGCATCCCCTCAGAAGCCAATCGATCGAGATGCGGCGTTTTCACGTCAGGATGTCCCTGATAGCCAAGATCGCGCCAGCACAGGTCGTCGGCGATCATGATTAACAGATTGGGACGGCTCGCAAGGTTCGGCGCCTTGCCAGGGCTCGAACTGTCTTGAGCGACGGCGGAGAGCGCTACCGCCAATAGACCAATGACCTGGCAAGGGTACAAACTGAATTTCAGCGACACCATTTTGGGCGACCTTTTCCGATTGAAAACTGGACTTTGAGATACCATCAAAGGCGGCAACAAATGCTGTGAAGGCTGCTTGATTATTGTTTCCGCGTTTGTTTGTGTTGGACGGTTCACTTTTTTTGAGATGTTTCCATCCCAGGACGAATGGAGGCGTGATCGGAGCGTAATAGCGGCTCGACGAACACGGTTTGTTGGTCGCGTTGACCTTTTGTTCATTATCAGTAGTCTACATCTGAACTCTACTTTGACGCTCGCGATGCGATTGAAATGCTCCGGACAAGGCTAAACTAAGTCGTTTTTTTCGAAACAGGAACCAAATGCGACAGTGATCAGGGTCAATTGCACACCTCGCATGCAGGAAAACTGAGTTGTGCTTGCCGACCAACAGGTTGTCAGGTTGTTGCGGGGACCGACCAATGCCCCCCATCGCGATAGGTGCGGCCCAAAAGCTTATTGGACTCTGCATCGTTCGTAATCGACTGTGTTTGGGAATCGAACTGGAGTTGTTTGCCAGTCCGCACAGAAATATTTGCCAGATGGATGAGCGACGTGGAATAATGGCCGATCTCAATGTCTGCTGAGGGGAGTTTGCCAGTCTCGATTGCACTGAGAAAATCCGCTTGGTGACTGGAAGGAATCGGCAGGTTCTCTATTGGTTTGGGGGACTGCACAAGTTTATTGTCCTCCGACCAAACCATTAGCTTGCCGCGTTTACTGACCATCAGCATTCCTCGAGTTCCGTAGAACTCAATTCCGCAGTCTGCGTTATACGGGTAGTTCTTGGACCAAAGTCGCATTTCGAACATTAGCTGTCGTCGATGGCCAACCCGCCCATCCTCTGGCCACTCGAAGACGCAAGTAGCATGGTCGGGAAACTGCTGATCATCATCGAAGTAGTACTTGCCGCCCACAACCGAGATGGTGCTAGGAAACCCGTTCACGCCGAGTCCCCAGCGGGCAATGTCCAACTCGTGCGCGCCGTCATTACCAATGTCTCCAGTTCCAAAATTATGCCACCAATGCCATGAATAATGAAACCGATTCGCCTGATACGGCATGAATTGTGCCGGGCCAATCCAGGCATCGTAATCAACATGTTCGGGTGCTGCAGAGGGCGTGGATTTCCCAATGTTGCTGCGACGTTGCACATTCCAGGCTTTGGCCATCAGCACGTCACCAATTGCCCCTTCCTTTATCATTTGAATGGCATCGACAATCAGGCGACTACTGCGACTTTGCGTGCCGTGTTGAACAATGACATTGTTCCTTCTGGCCGCGTCGAGCAGCAATGCACCTTCGACAAAGTTATGGCTGCATGGCTTTTCGACGTAAACATTCTTGCCAGCGTTGCAAGCCAAGATGGCGGCCGGCGCGTGCCAATGGTCGGGAGTCGAGATTACAACGGCTTGGACCTGCTTGTCATCCAATACCACACGTAGATCGTTTGTTCCTTTAGCGCCAGTGGCCTTTTGAAACTCCGCCAAACGCCTCTCATCAGGGTCGCAAACCCACGCGATATCGGCCAGTTTCTCGAACTCGGTGCGATGAGAGTTGGCCCTTCCTCCACAGCCAATCAACGCTATCTTGAATTTAGATTGGGGAGCAGGAGCGGCGCGCAAGCCACGTTGCATGGCCGCGGCTGCCGCCGCACCGCCCAGAAATGTTCGTCGCGTCAAACCATTCATGGGAATACTCCTCGTACTGGGTTAAAACTATCGGCTCGCCTGGGGTGTGTTGTATGGAGAGAGACTCGTCCAATCATTTACTTTGAACTAATCCAATCGAAGAAACCGATCTCTTGCAATTCTCGCTGTAGCGCATCGAATTGGCTGCTGGTCAGTGTGGGAACTGGAAGGCGAGCTGGTCCGCAGTCGAAACCGATCATCTTCATGATTGCTTTTTGTGCGCCACGTGGACCGTAAGGAATAAATGCGCGTACGATAGCTTGCGATCGAGATTGCTCTTGACGAACAGCATGCATATCACCCGAAGAAAAGGCTGCGAGCAACCTTTGGTAGATGGCAGCCGAAAAATTGTAGGTGCTGCCCACAGCGGCATGAGCACCAGCCGCCAATCCACACTGTAGCATCTCATCGTATCCCCAGAACATTTGCAGGCGATCTTCCGCGATTTCGACGCAGGTCTGGAACTCGAACACATTCTGCGATGTAAACTTCACGCCACGAAAATTTGCGATTCGTTTTTCCGCTAACTTCAAGAAATCAACGGCGCTCGCCGCAACACCTGTCACTGTGGGTATGTGATAGTAGTAGAACGGCAGTTCCGGCGCGCCCCGTGCGACCTCCGCCATTGACTCGACCAAGGTTCCCACCGAATCAGGTTTGAAGTAAACCGGGCAAACTGCCGAGATCGCATCGGCACCAACGTCACTAGCGTGGGCGGCCAATTGTCGAGCCTGTGTCAGACTCTCGCAGCCGACCTGTACGATGACCGGGATCCTGCCATTAGCTGCTAAAACAAACGCTTCCGCGACAGCGCAGCGTTCTTCGTAGGTCAGCGAAACGCCTTCACCCGTGCTTCCGAGAACATATAAAGCAGCGATGCCTTGTTCCACCAGAAAGTCCACCATCGGCGCGATCAATTCCAAATGGATTGAACAATCGTGGTGAAAGGGGGTGAAGGTCGCTGCGACCAGACCATGGAGTGAAGCGAATTTCTGCGGCATTATGACATTGTCTGTGGCTAAATGATGGAGAGCGGAAGTTCTACGAAGCGAATCGGTGCTCGATTCGCAGCGGCACCATTGTAGCCCATGGTCGGCATGCCAGAACTGCAACGACGGACTGCCAAACGATTTATTGAAGAGATCAATGCAAGGAAGCCAAAGGCGGCTATTGACGATCTCAACGGGCATCAATAACTGCTATTTCTTGGGCGTTGGCTCGCTCCAATAGCCCCGAAAAGTCTTCAACGGGTCCGCCTGCTTAGAGTCTACGGCTGCGTCTACGGATTTCCACTGCCAAAAATCATGGAACAGGTAGATGGGATCTGGGGCAGGGCGGTCAGTCCAATAGACGCGGTCGTGTTCGATTATATTGCTGCGTGCTTGCTGCCAGTCAGCCCAAACGCTACTGAACCACTGGTCGTGTTCTGCGGCGAGCGACTGCACAAGCCTAGGATTGTGCTGGGAGAGATCCCGTTCTTCTGCAGGATCGGCTTGGAGATCGTAGAGTTGCGGCGGTGGTTGCGCAGCAGAGGTTGGCGGATCGAGTTGCCGATCTAGCGGCATCTGCCAGTGAGGCATCACTATGCCACGCAGATACGCGGGATTGTCGCGACCACTGTCTTTCTGAAGCGATATCGGATCTCCGGGCCAAACCAGTTTCCACCGCCCTTTGCGGATCGATGCGTTGGCATGACGCACCGGTGCGTAGCGATTGCGTTGAAAATTCAACGCCCGTTCCGTCAACCCTTGAGCTGGTTTGCCTAAGAGCCACGGCATTAGATTCAATCCATCGAAGGGTGGAGCACCAGCGGGCGCTAGACTGCCTGTCGCGCTGAACAAAGTTGGCAGCCAATCGCATCCGTGTACCGGCAGGGACTCGACTCGGTTCTCCGAAATGTGCCCAGGCCAAGCAACAATTCCAGGCACTCGAATGCCGCCTTCCAAAACAGACTCTTTCTGGCTAGACCAGTTGCCGTTGTAGCGCATTTGAGATCCGTGCTGCGCGTCGCGTCGGAGTACAGGTCCATTGTCACTGGTGAAAACAACGATCGTTTGACCCCATATGCCCTCGTCTTTGAGAGCCTGAAATACACTCGCCAGACCTGCGTCCATCGCTTCGATCATGGCGTAGGTTAGGGCGACAGCTCTCGCGGTGTCGGCTCCCAAACGCTGCATGTATTTCTCTACGAGCGCCTCAGGGGCTTGCAGAGGACTGTGCGGTGCATGGTGAGCGAGCCACAGCGCGAATGGTTGTCCTTTATTGTCGCGTATGAACCGTACTGCCTCGTCGTTCAGCGCCGCCGTGAGATAGCGTCCGTCGTGCGGGATCGCGGCTTCGTTGCGGAGTAGATTCCAACTCCAGTAGTCTTGTCCACCATTTGGAAAGCCGAAAAAGAGATCGAAACCGCGTCGGTGGGGCAGTTGCGTTTCGCAGTAGGCGCCATTGTGCCACTTGCCGATAAGTGCAGTTGCATAACCTGCGTGATGAAAGTAATCACCGAAGGTTTTCTCGGACATGTCAAGACGATCGAGACCACGATTGCTCGGTACGTCTACCGCACCCGTGCGATGATTGTATCGACCAGTGAGAAACCCGGCGCGAGCTGGCGCACAAAGCGCGGAGGGTGAGTAGTGATCGGTGAAGCGCACTCCCGCCTTAGCTAGCCCATCGATCGTCGGAGTGTCGACAATTGGATTTCCATAGCACCCCAGATCGCCCCAGCCGAGATCGTCGGCGATGATGAACAGCACGTTCGCCCGCAACGCCTCCTCGGCTTGCAACACATTGAGCGAAGTAAATAGAAGCAAGGCAATCAAGGTGCAGCGGACCATCAAAACCAGCCAATGTTGAAGACAACAATCCCGCCCAGCCTCAGACTCAACGCGCAGTTAGCGTGACAGAGCTCGCGGGGCGAATCGCTAGGCAAATATCTCTTGTACAGCAACACCCTGTCCATCGGGAGTTACGTAGAAAGGTCGACCTTCTATCTCGAAGCCCGTTTTCGGACTAATTCCCATCGCAGTCATAATGGTGGCGTGCAGATCCATCACGGTAACCGGGTTTTCGATGGCGATCAAAGGACGTTCTGGAGCCGTTGCACCGTAAAGAAAACCGCGACGTGTACCTCCGCCAAACAAGACGACGCTGGTGCCACCAGTAAAATGCCGGTGTAAACCATAATGTTTCATCTCAGAAACTTTGTCGACCTTGAAAGTAGCCTGATCGTTGGCGTCGGAACCAGGCTTTCCCTCGATAATGGCATCGCGACTGAACTCTGAAGCGATGATCACCAGCGTCCGATCGAGTAAACCTCGCGCTTCCAGATCTAGCACCAATTGGGCGATGGGCCGATCAATTTCCGCGTGCATTCGGGCTACAGTTTGATGTCCATCGGCGTGCGTGTCCCAGTTCAAGAATGGCACATACTCGGTCGTCACTTCAACGAAGCGCGTGCCGGCTTCGACCAAACGCCTGGCCAGTAAGCAGCCGCGGCCAAAACGGCTGGTGTCGTATTTTTCAAAACTCTCCTTGGGCTCCTGATGTATATCGAATGCCTGGCGATCTTGGCTACTCAGTAGCCGATAGGCGTTGTCCAGCGAACGTAGCATCGATTCTTGGTGAAAATCGCTAACATATTCTCGGTTGGGATTGGCATCGACCAGTCGTCTCAGGAGACGATCGCGATTCGCAAATCGTTGGCTAGTCATACCCTGCGGCGGCATTACGGATTTTGCTGCATCTTCAGGAAAGGGAAGGTTCATTGGCCCGAACTCGCTGCCAAAAAATCCTGCGGTGGTAAACGCTTTAAGTTCCTCTTTCTCTCCGACCCCCTCGAG
>JBGSTP010000001.1:0-5150 GCA_041736515.1 Pirellulaceae bacterium | reverse complement strand
ACGTGTGCTCTTCCGATCTCAATTCCTGGGAGTAGATATACCCACCGCCTTCGGCTCGCCAACTATTGTTTGAAATCGGAGCACCCAAGGCGACCGCATAGTCCAATGCTGCGGCGGCATTGGAATTGAGCAGGTCTGTTGCAGAGCCGCCAATCGACCGGATGCGTTCTGGCACTAACCTCACTTTCCAGTTGATGCCCGCTGTACCCACGCCATTGTTTGTCATTGCACCGATAATCTTTGCCATGTCGGTGCCGTGGGTTTGATAGACACCGCCAGATACTTCGGGCTTGGGATCGTTATCGTTGTCGTGAAAATCCCATCCAATGAGATCATCGACCCGGCCGTTGCCATCTTCGTCGAGTCCATTTGCCCAACGGATGTCGTGCAAAAGGTCGCCACCATCAATGTAACCATTGGTGTTCACGTCGGCGACGAAACTGGCGTTCGCAGCCGCGTTCAGATCCCGGAATGTCAACAGACCATCGCCGTCCGAATCGGCGAGGCTGGCAGCGATTCCTACTGGAATCTCGCCGGGGTTTAGCCAAATGTTTAGGTATAGATCAGGGTCGGTATAATCGACTCCCAAGTCCAAGACAGCGACGACCGTTGACATACTTCCCGTAGTTACGGACCAAGCCTCAGGCGCATCCAAATCCGCGTCATATTGGCCCCCTGTCTGGCCGGTATTGTTCAGTTCCCACTGTTGTGCAAACCCGGGATCATTCGGGAAAATCGCGGCAAGCAGTGCGCGCTCCTCCAGCCGCTCGACACAAAGAAGGCTCTGGAATTTTACCCGCGCGCAAGCTCTGGTTTGACGGTTGCGACGGGAGAGTTTGTGTGGGAGATGTTTACAAGTACGAAAGCATGAATGAAATGGCAACATATCGAAATCTCCAGGATTGTAAGGAAAGAAAAAATAAAAGTTTCAAACCGGATCGTGATCGCATCAACGCTGCGACTTGCCTCATAACTCGTTGTGGGGCGGAAGGATTTTCCTTAAAGGAGGGTCAGCGATACCTTGAGGGCTGGTATTGCCATTCGTGGTGTCAAGGGAAAAGCTCCAGGATGCTACTGACGAGCCCGAGGTTAGGCGGGCTGCGTCGTCGAACTGATAAACTCGATCAGTATCGTCGTAGAGAATCCAGAAGTGTGAAACGTTCGTCGGGTCGAGTGTGAGTCCTGTCGGACTAGTCGCATCGGGCGCAGAAACGGCCCAACTGCCCACGTAGGTTCCGGAGATTGTGTACTTGAAAACTTTGTCTGACGTGCTGTCGTTGATAACCCACAAGAAATTTCCGTCGGTAACCATGTCCTTGGGATTTGTATTGCCGCTGTTTAGGCTAAAGCTGCTATCTGCAGATCGGGCTCCAGAGGTCAGTTCGGCAGCACTTGTATAGCGGTACACCTTGTCTGTTTGATTATCGACCAGCCAGACATCATTGCCATTGGTGGCGATCCCTTCCAACTGGGCAGTAGACTGAAGTCCTTCGGCGGTCCAGCCTCCCAGCAGGGCGCCACTCGTGTCGTAAACACTTACATTTCTATTAGCGTCCACGACCCAGACTTTCGTCCCTTGGGCAGAACTGGCGGCACCGCGCGGCGCAGTATTGTCGACGTCCAGCAGATAGTGTTCAATCGCGGCTCCATTCATGTCGTATTCGTAGGTTTGACCAGAGGACGCATCATCCACAACATAGAATTTGGTGAATGGGTCATTGTCGAGTATCGAAGCAACGGTCAGCGCAGCTCTGCTGGTCGCAGCGAAGCGATTGGATATGTTTACAGCAAACTTTTCTGTCCGCTCCCTTTCCCCCGACATATCGTCGAGGATTGGTACACGAATGATCTTCGAGGTAACCCCAGGCTCGAAGGTCACAGTACCACTGGTAGAAACATAGTCGGTGCCCGCCAAAGCCGAAGCGGGAACTAAGTCCGACGTGGCGAAATCCACCATCAGAGGTAGCGTACTTGGGGTCGAAAGCGACACTGTGAAAATTGCTTCCGATTCGGTACCGAATCGTAGGATTCGGCTATTACCGGTACTCATCACGTACAGGTCGCCATCCGGTCCGAAGACGATGGAACGCGGGTTGTCCATTTCCCCTGCGCCGGCAGGAACGTAATCGTCCACGTAAACTCCGGAGGCTGTATAGCGGAGAATGCGGTCGTTGTTTCCGCTGGCCACATACATCAGGTTGTCGGGGCCGAAGATTACATCACGCGGGTAGTCCAGCCCATCGTAGGCAGCGACGCCCAGGTACGCACCCGTTAAAGTATCGTACTTGAGAATTTTGTTCGTTCCGGCGCTCGTAATGTAGACCCCGCCAGGGCCGAATGACAATGCAAAGGGAAAACTCAAACCACCTGATCCGGATGCGATGTATTCTCCAAGCGGCTGGCCAGTCACACCATCGTAACGGACCACGTTATGGCTAGTCCAACCTGTGACATAGAGTTCCGGAACACCGTCGCTATTTGCGTCGGGTCCAAACGTCATACCATCGGGATCGCCGATGCCCCCACTACCGGCTGTGACGAATAAGTCTACGAACTCGCCGTTGATTGCGTTGTAACGCACTACCTCGTCTGTCCAGGTGCTGGCCACGTACATGTAGCCTTCGCGGAAAACGATATCCCGAATGCCCTTCGACCGACCGTCCACCACGAAGTGTTTAAGAAAATTGCCACTGGCCCCGTCATAACAGTCAATCCAGTTACTACTACCCGGTGTCGGGGCGTACAGCTTTCCGTCCGGACCAAAAGTTGCTGTATTGAAGAAGCTACCGGGTCGAGCTTCCACGAACGCGCCACGATAGTGGGCGGCGTGATCAGCTTCGACGCCCGCAGTCTCGGCTATCGTGACCTCGCGTGCGGTATCTTCATCGACTATGATTACTGTTGCTGTGCTCTCAATAATCGTTGCACCGGACGTAGCGTTGCTGAGCCGTATGGAAAAGGTTTCGTTGGATTCAAGCTCTAGGTCGTCCTTAGTGGCAAGGAGAATTCTCCTTGATGTCTGCCCCGGCGAAAAAGTGACCGTGCCGGACAGTGCGAAATAGTCGCTCGAGGCAGAAGCCGTGTCGTCGGTAGATGCGTAATCCACTCGGATATCCACCGAACCGGGTGCAGAAAGAGTTACTAAGATTCCACGATCGTAGCGAACTACCGAGTCGTAAATGTTAGCACTGATGAACAGCGCTCCCTGTGCGTCAAACGCCATTCCAAGCGGTCTACCAAGATTAACTGAAACTGAATTCGCAAGTAGGTCGCCAATAAAGTTGCCCAGGGAGTCGTACCGATGGACCGCATCTGAAAAATCACTCACATAGAACCGACCTTCCTGATCGAAAGCCATCGATTGGGTCATGGTAAGCCCGCCGACACCGGCAGGTATAAACGTGTCGAAGAAAGCTCCCGTGGTACCATCGAAACGCAAGATACCCATGGGCTGTCCTGCGACGTAGAGGTGTTTGTCAGGTCCGATTGCCAAAGACGCAGGTCGAAGTAATCCGCCACTTGACGAAGCGACAAAAGTTGCACCGGATTGGCCGGAAGCTGGCAACGGACTGCCTGGATCAATCGCTAATGGGCCTCGATAGCGAAGGATCGAGTTCGTGAGGCTGCTGCAAACATAGAGGTTTCCATCCAAACCAAAGGTAAGCCCTCGGGGAAGTGCGAGTCCTCCAATCCCCTCCGATACAAATGCGTCAAGAAAGGCACCCGTGTCGCCATTATAGCGAAGAATGGAATCGTTCCCTCCGCTGGCAACATACAAGTTACCATCCGGACCGAAAACCAATCCGTAGACGTCTGAAAGACCCCCTGCCCCCTGGGGAACGAACATGTCGATGTACTGGCCTGAAGTACCGTTGTATCGACGCACTGCTCCGCCGTTACAGGCGACGTATAAGTTGTTATCTGGTCCGAAGGTAATCCCCACCGGGGCATCAAGTCCGCCACTTCCTGCCATTACAAAATCGTTTGGTCTTGCGATTTCACTAATCGTTGCACCGGAAACCGAAATGGAAATTGGCAGCGATTGACGCGCTAGCATTTGTTCCAATGGTGAGAGACGAATCGGCGGGGGAAACGGCTTTAATCGAGTCTGCAACTCAGAAGGCTGTGATAGCCTTTGCGCAGTTTTGCCAGTCTGCGATTGTGTGGAAGAGGCACCTTCAATCCGAAGCCGGTTTATCGAAGAATGGGATAAGTCGGCGAGAAATTTTCGTGGAGGTATTGCTTCGCCAGCTACTTGTATCTTGCGCTCTGGGAGTTCATCGACTACGGTTCTCTGCGGAGATTGTGCTAATGACCTACGTGTATCCTCCAACGAGCTATAGACGCTACGCAACATCTCGTTTCCTTGGCCATAAGGACCAATGCGCTCGAGTATCTTTTGCAACCGATCTCGCGCCTGTGACAGCATCTGCATTCCTTCCAAGGAATGTCCGCGGGCTACGATTAACGATCCTAGGGTATGTTGCGTACCAGCCAGTCCCACTTCGTAATCCACCATGTCTGGGAACTCCGCAATCAATTGTTCCCATATACTTAGAGCAGACTGACAGTTCTCATAAGCCAACTCCAATTCGCCGAGTTCCTTGAGCGTGCGGGCAAGCCTGTTTCGCGCATTTGCTAGGTTTGCTTTCACTTCCGGCCACTGTGAATGTTCCTGCGAGTACTCTTGCAAGATTCGCAATGATTCTTCGCGGTGCAAGCGGGCTTCGACCAGCCGACTGGAAGACTTTTCCAATGTGTCGGCCAAATACTGATGGCTTTGCGCCAACTGGAGATGGGCTCGTTTCGACTCGGGTTGTTCGCGAGCGAGCTGAGCACGCAGTTCGATAGCGTATTCATGAAATGGAACCGCTCCTTCGGCGTGTTCCAATGCAAAGCGGTGGGCTAGGTTGTGGTATCCCAAGCTCAAATACTCACGATAGAGTGGCGTATCTGGGAAGCGATCGGCCAGCTCTTGCCATATTTGGATCGCTCGCTCGAGTTGTTCGCTACCTTCGCTTCCCTGCGTCTCAACTCCCACGTTAGTGTAGCTCTGCGCCAGTTCGAGCTGCAAAATATCGATTTCCGGATGCTCCTCAACCAGTTGCAGCCTCAATGCCAGCGCATGTTCCTCGTAGTCAAGCGTGTCG
>JBGSTP010000340.1:0-9641 GCA_041736515.1 Pirellulaceae bacterium | reverse complement strand
AGTCGCAGACCGGCCGGATCGAGTCGAACCGCGATTACGAAAACGCAGGCCCAAGAAATACGATTCGATGCTAGAGCCCCGGCAAGAGATCAAACGTAAGATGCTCAAACGAGTTAGAGAAATCTAAGTGCCATTCGACGGACCAATCTTGGATGGGCCAGATAGAACGGTACGGCTATTCCTGGTATTCCATCTGGAGAAAACCACTCATCGGAAAGCCAGCAGTGGGGACGAAAAGCGATTTCTCGCTCGGCCAACTCTCCATACAACTGCTCGATGCGTTCTGCAACGACTGTACCGCTAATCGTCAAACCGAGGTCGCACATGCGGGTATCGAGCAGTTCTTCATCGGAAAGAAAATCCAGCTCGACTTTCTTCGACGGTTTCCTCTTTTTTGTCACCCGAGAATGTCCCTTTCCCGTTGCACTACGAATTTTTTACTAACGAAGTGGGCCCATTCAGCGGCCGATAGCCTCTTGGATATCGATCCGCAGCGGCCCGAGCTCGCCTGTTTCAAACGCGTGAACTGCTTCCCCAGCACCAACCTAGCGTAGTCTTACTGCTAAAAAGATACTTTAGCGAATTTCCAAGTTGCCTTATTTAGTGGGCGCTAGGGGGCAAATACCAGAAAATTTTCCAGGGGCCCCACCCCTCGAAGCGAAATGCAAACCGCGATAGATTTTGAAGCGAGGTGATGACCACACTTTATTCGACTCTCGCAAGTCGAATTTACTTCGCTCGGAATCCAACGAACTTTGACCATCCCGCCCATTGAAAGCAAGCCTATTATGAAAGCCATCGCCGTAACACCGGGTAAGCCCAGCAGCGTTCACCTCCGTGAAATTAGCCGTCCGGACATCAACTCGGTCGCAAATGGAAAGGGAATTCGTGTTAAGGTGTTGAAGGTCGGTGTCGATGCGACCGATCGAGAAATCAACGACGCGCTCTACGGCAATCCACCGCCTGGAGACGATTATCTCGTGTTGGGCCACGAGTGCTTTGGTCGAGTGGAGGAGGTCGGACCTAATGTACGGTCCGTGAAACCAGGTGATTACGTGACAGCCACCGTGCGTCGACCGGGAGGCTCGATTTATGACAAAATCGGCAATTACGACATGACCAGCGAAGAGACCTACTACGAGCGTGGTATCAATCTCCTGCATGGCTATTTGACCGAGGAATTCGTTGACGCCGAGGATTATATCGTTCGCGTTCCTGCAGGTCTTAAGCACTTGCATGTGTTGATGGAGCCGATGAGTTGTGCCGCCAAAGCAATTCAACAGGCTTTTGAGTGCCAACGTCGCATGAAAGTTTGGAGTCCCAAGCGAGCATTTGTGTTGGGTGCGGGACAAATCGGCCTACTTTCGACGCTCGTCTTGAAGCTTCGAGGACTGGAAGTCTTTACGCTTGCCCGCGCCCCAGGACCGCATCTGAAAAGTGAAATTGTCTCCGGTCTCGAAGCACAGTACGTAAGTACGGCAGAGACCAGCTTGGCAGATCTCACCGCCAAGGTTGGCAAAGCGGACTTAATCATCGATGCCACCGGAAGCAGTCGCATAGCCTTTGAAGCCATGCAGGCCCTGGGGCACAACGGTGCACTGGTTTGGACCAGCATCACCGGAGGCCAGAATAGAACGGAGGTACCATCCGACAAAATCAACATTGAATGGGTATTAGGCAACAAACTGTTGCTGGGATCCGTCAACGCCAACCGCGAACACTTCGAGCTCGGTATCAAAGATTTAGCACTCGGCGAAGTCATGTACCCCGGGGTCTTGCACAAAATACTCACTAGCCCCGTTGAAGGGCTCGATAACTACCAGGAGATGATGCGATTGTTGGTGGAAGACAATTCGGCCTTGAAGGTCTTTGTGAATGTAGCTGATGAGTAGATCGCACCGCAATCTCGCGCCGACTTGTCGCGAACTCGGAAAATACTTGCGGCTCCTATGGTTGCTGCTCTTTTCGCTGTGCAGCTGCAGCCGCACTGCGGACACGCCTGCTGTGCCTGATTCGCCGCCCAACGCAATGGACAGTTCCAGCCACGCGGACCTATGGCAGACGCAGGTTGCCGCCATTCGCCGAGGTGAGGCCGATACGATCCTCGTTTCCGACCACCCCATCAGCCACCAGTCACTGGCAGAATTAGCCAGCCTGGATGGTAAACTGAGTACACTCTTGATCGATGCCGGAGGAGTAAACGATGAGGCGATGCGACTGATTGCCAAGGTGCACAGCCTGAATCACTTGCGCATCCGCGAAAGCGAAATTAGTGACCAAGGTCTTGAAAATCTATTGGCTGACGGTCTGGCCGAGCTGAGGATCCTCAATATTCCGCAAGGCAAAATAACCGCGGCGGGCATCTCTCAATTGGCCAAACTGCCCGAACTAGTGCAACTTCGCTTGGGCGGCCAGCAATTGGATGATCTGGCCGTGGAGGAAATCACAAAACTACCCGCTTTGAATGGATTGCACTTGATTGGTCCAAGGCTCACAGATGCTGCGATCGAGTCCATCGCCCAGTGCTCTTCGCTGAGCTCCTTTTATCTGGATGATTGCCCAGTGAGCGATGCAGCTTGGGAGAAGCTCTTCGCTGCCAAGCCCAAGCTCCACGTGCACGTGGACCAACAACACCACGATCGAGACCCGCATCCGGATCCCCATCCATAGCGTTATGCAAACCGTGCAGCTCTAAAGCCGCAACGCCCACGCCTATTCCGCCTGCGACGATTAGCATCGCCAGGTGCGGTCCTAAGGATCAGGATTGGTGCACCAAGTCTCCGAGATTTAGGGATGATTTTATTTGAAACGAGAGGCGCGCAGCGCTCTATGGCTTTTGAGTGCATTCGAGTGACATATTGCTATCAAATGGCCGATACTGCGCTTTGAGTCCGTTTTCCGGTCGTTGTCTCATAGCGGGAGTCTGTATCGTGTGGCGCGCATTCTTTCTCGCAGTCGGATCCATGCTCATTATTGTTGGGTTGGAGTGCCTAATCATCGATAGCGCGACGCTAACCGCCGAACGCACGGAAACGGTGCAAGTCAATAACGGCTGGTTTCAACCGCCCGCCACGATGGAAGTCAGCAAGTCGCAAGTTTTCCGTCCCAAGGAGTGGATCCCCTGGAGCTCGCTGGCGTCAGGAGCGATTGTGCTCCTGTACTCGTTCACCCTACCCAAAAGATGGGGTTCTGCGGGCTAGTCAGTCGATTCAACTACACTCCGACACGAAAACCCCACCACAGAACCACTCGACCAGTGGATATCCGAATCTTCTTTGCTCTTTGGTCGAATATCGGATTGACGTAAGCGGCAGGCGCGAATAAATTCCAAAATCTAACTTATTGATGATGTCAACAACTGAATCAAAAAAGCTAATACTGCAACGCCGCCATTATGCACCTTCGAAACCTCAAAGTGTTTTGCGATGTAGTCGGCCGTCATAGTTTTTCTAAGGCGGCTTCCGACAATGCCATGACACAGAGCGGGGCAAGCCAAGCCGTGCAGCAGTTGGAGGAACACTTGCAGGTGCAGTTAATTGACCGCAGTCGACGTCCCTTTGTGTTGACCGCCGAGGGAGCTGCTTTCCATACGGGCTGCGTGCAGATCCTACGGCAATTCGAAATGTTGACTGAGGAAGTGCGGGCGATTGGGCACGACCTAACAGGGAGAGCTTCGGTAGCGGCCATTTACAGTGTTGGCCTCAGTTACTTGCCAGATTTACAGCGGGCGGTCAAGACGCGGTATCCGAAAGCTGAAGTGCGTTACCAATTCGCGCATCCAGACGAGATCTACCGTTTGGTCGAACAGGGCATGGTGGACTTTGGGCTTGTCAGCTATCCCCAGTCCTCCAAGACGATTAGCGCCACCGATTGGCTTGAAGAAACGATGCAACTGATTGCACCTGCCAACCATCCTTTGTGCCGCAGCGGAGAGGTTCTGCCGGCTGACTTGTCGTCGGAATCGTTGGTTGCATTTGCTCCCAATCTGCGCATTCGCCATGAAATCGATCGCTATTTGCGACACTTGGGAATCACCATGCAGATCGCCGCGGAGCTCGATAACATTGACTCGGTGAAACACGCATTGGAAGTTAATTCGGCGATAGCCTTCCTCCCGGAGCCTACTGTTCGGGAAGAGGTGGAAGCGGGGCATCTGGTTGTACTGCATTGCCCCTGGCTGAAATTGATCCGCCCCTTGGGATTGATCCAGCGTCGCAACAGTGCTTTGGGAAGAACAGCTCGTGGAGTAATCGAGTTGATTCTGGAAAGTTCGATACGGGAAACGGAGTCCACCGCACAGACTAGTGCCCAGGCTGGTGATGCTTCGGCAAGCCGGTTAGCCTACAGGGCTGAAAACAATTGACCGACACGAAGATAGAAATCATCGTTTCAGAGGAAAGAAAAAAGATGCAACCACTGCTCCATTTACCTGAGCGCCACGGACTGTACGATCCAGCTCACGAGAAAGAAAACTGTGGTGTGGGGTTCATTGCCCACATCAAGGGGCAGGCGAGTCATCAATTTGTGCTGGATGCTTCTACCATGCTGGTTGCCATGGATCACCGTGGTGGATGTGGATGCGAAGCCAACACGGGTGATGGTTCGGGTATGTTGACAGCGTTGCCACACAAGCTCTTGCGAAAGGTTGCACTGCACGATCTGAAAGCCGATTTGCCTGAACCGGGACGCTATGCTGCGGGCCTGGTATTCTTGCCCAAAGAGCCGACCGAACGAAGATTCTGCAAGGAGACTGTCGAACGCCTGATAAAAGAACAGGGGCAGCGTCTCGTGGGCTGGCGCAGCGTCCCCACCGATGCGAAGAAGGCTGACATAGGCCCCACGGCTTTGGCCGCTGAACCCGCGATCGAGCAATTGTTTGTCGCTGCGGCGGATGGTGTCGAGGGTGAGGCGTTTGAGCGCAAGCTATATAGTATTCGCAAGATGGCCAGCCACGCGCTGCGCGGCAGTAGCACTTTAAAGCACGCTCTGCAGTTCTACATCTGTAGTCTGTCGACCAAAGTCATCATTTACAAAGGCATGCTCACCAGCGGGCAGGTGCTGCCCTACTTTCCCGACTTGACCGACACGGACTACGAGACGCACCTAGCCATGGTGCACAGCCGCTTCTCAACCAATACCTTTCCAAGTTGGGATAGAGCACAACCGCTCAGGTTCATGAGCCACAATGGCGAAATCAACACGCTGCGTGGAAATTCGAATTGGATGAAAGCGCGAAGTGGCAACGCGGCAAGCCCGTTGTTCGGCAATGAGCTCAAGAAGTTGTTTCCGGTTGTGGAGCCACACTGTAGTGACAGCGGCACGTTTGACAATGTGCTCGAGTTCCTGCTGATGAACGGGCGAACATTGCAAGAAGCCATGTTGATGATGGTCCCAGAGGCGTGGCAAAAGCACGAAACGATGCCCGAAGAGCGCCGCGCCTTCTATGAATACTTTAGCTGCATGATGGAACCTTGGGACGGTCCCGCATCAATAGCATTTACCGATGGTCAATATATCGGTGCAGTTCTCGACCGCAATGGTCTTCGGCCCAGCCGCTATTACATCACCCACGACGACCGCGTCATCATGGCGAGCGAGGTTGGTGTGTTGCAGATCGATCCTACTCTCGTGAAAGAAAAAGGGCGGCTCCAACCTGGACGCATGTTCTTAGTTGATTTCAAGGCGGGCAAGTTGATCCCCGACGAAGAGTTGAAGCACAAGTTCGCCGCAGAGCGCCCATATGCTCAATGGCTTCGCGAACAACGCATTACGCTGGACGAACTTTCACCCAAAAATGAGCCGCATGGTTTTTATCCCGAAACGCTGCTCCCGCGAATGCAGGCATTTGGCTATACCGTCGAAACCATGCAGTTCATGTTGCTGCCGATGATTGAACAGGCTCGCGATCCAGTCGGATCGATGGGTAACGATTCTTCGTTGGCGTGCCTCAGCGATCAGCCGAGGATGATCTACGATTACTTCAAGCAGTTGTTTGCACAGGTGACCAACCCGGCTATCGATTCGATTCGCGAAGAGGTAGTCATGTCGCTTGAGTGCTATATCGGGCCCGAACAGAACTTGCTCGAAGTAACGCCCGAGCATTGCCATCGATTGTTGGTTCCTCATCCAATTCTTACCAATGAAGAATTGGCGGCGATGGAACACATGACGAAACGCGGCTGGCGAACCAAGAAGATCGATATCACCTTCGCCAGGAGCGAAGGCAAAGCCGGCTTGGTCAAAACGCTCGATCGCATTTGTGCAGAAGCCGAGGCGGCCATCGATGACAAAACTACGCTAATCATTCTCTCCGACCGAGGGATTAGCCAGGATCGAGTTGCGGTAAGTTCATTGCTTGCTACCGGCGCGGTGCACCATCACCTGGTACGCCAACAAAAGAGAACTCAGATCGGCATCGTGCTCGAAAGCGGTGAAGCACGTGAGGTCCATCACCACTGCTTGCTTGTAGGCTACGGGGCGGACGCCATTAATCCCTATCTGGCGTTTGAATCGCTGTGGCAAGCGCGCTCGGAAGGTTTGCTGCCAGGCGACAAGTATGATGCTGACGATAAAATCGTTTCTGCCTATCGCAAGGCCGTCGCCAAAGGCATGCTTAAAGTAATGGCTAAGATGGGTATCAGCACGCTACAAAGCTATAAGGGAGCGCAGATATTTGAGGCGTTGGGGCTGCGCGATGAAGTCATTCAAAAATGTTTTGCGGGAACCGCGAGCCGTATACAAGGTGTGAATTTTGACGTCCTGGCCGAAGAAATGTTGCGTCGTCATGCATTGGGATATCCCGTGGATGAATCGCGACGCTTGCCATCGCTTCCCAACCCTGGGGAGTTTCATTGGCGGGCTGAAGGTGAGCGTCATGGTTGGGACCCAACCGCCATCGCCGACCTGCAAATGGCGGCGCGGGGTGGCGACAAAAATGCCTACTGGCGTTTTGCTGAGCACATCAATCGCGACACGAAAATGAAGTGCACCCTGCGTGGTTTGCTGGAATTCAAAGAGGGCGTCGCTGGCCCCGAGCTACCACTCGAACAAGTCGAACCCGCCAGTGCGATCGTCAAGCGATTCTGCACGGGAGCTATGAGCTTTGGCTCGATCAGTGCCGAAGCCCACGAATCGCTCGCAATCGCTATGAATCGACTTGGCGGAAAAAGTAATACCGGCGAAGGTGGTGAGGATCCAGCGCGATTCAAACCACTCCCCAATGGAGATTCAAAACGCTCAGCGATTAAGCAAGTTGCCTCTGGTCGCTTCGGCGTTACTATCGAATACTTGACCAACGCAGACGAAATTCAGATCAAGATTTCGCAGGGCGCAAAGCCTGGCGAGGGTGGTGAGTTACCCGGTAAGAAGGTCGACAAGAATATCGCGCGCATTCGCTACAGTACCCCAGGTGTAGGACTGATTAGCCCTCCGCCGCACCACGACATTTATTCGATCGAGGATTTGGCTCAACTCATCCATGATCTCAAGAATGCTAACCCTGCTGCCCGCATCAGCGTCAAATTGGTCAGCGAAGTGGGCGTGGGCGTTGTCGCATCCGGTGTGAGCAAAGCGCATGCGGAGCACATCGTCATCGCTGGCGACGTGGGGGGAACTGGCGCTTCGCCGCTTACGAGCATTAAACATGCAGGCTTGCCTTGGGAACTGGGCATCGCCGAAGCTCACCAAACGCTCGTGCTCAATGACCTGCGCAGTCGTGTGGTTTTACAAACCGACGGCGGATTGAAGACAGGACGCGACGTGGCAATTGCTGCCCTGCTGGGCGCTGAAGAGTTTGGCTTTGCGACCGCACCGCTTATCACACTTGGCTGCATCATGATGCGCAAATGCCATTTGAACACTTGCCCGGTCGGTGTCGCAACTCAGGACCCCGAACTGCGCAAGAAATTCCAGGGCAAACCGGAGCATGTCGTTAATTACCTGTTCATGGTTGCCGAGGACACTCGACAAGTCATGGCCAAGCTTGGCTTCCGTTCCATTGATGAAATGATTGGGCGCGTCGATGTACTCGATCCAACAAAAGCAATCAAGCACTGGAAATCCGACGGCCTCGATTTGACCGCCATGCTGACTCCAGCCAGGAAATTGCGGCCCGACGTGATTACAAAGCATGCCATTGCGCAAGATCATGGTCTCGAGAAATCTTTGGACGTCACGGTGCTCGTGCCCGCCGCTAGGGATGCCATCCGCGGTGGCAAACCCGTCCGCATCTGTTCAGACATCATCAATATCAACCGGACCGTGGGTACCATCTTAAGTCATGAAATTGCCAAAGCCCACGGCCAAACGGGGCTGCCCGACGATACCATTCACATCGTCCTTAAAGGATCCGCAGGACAGAGTCTGGGGGCGTTTCTAGCCCATGGAGTGACCATCGAGTTGGAAGGCGACTCCAACGATTACGTCGGCAAAGGACTCTCTGGCGGGCGGGTGATTGTCTATCCACCCAAAAACAGCAGCTTCCCTGCTGAACACAATATTCTGGTCGGCAATGTTTGTCTGTATGGGGCAACGAGCGGCGAAGCTTTCTTCCGCGGAAGAGCTGCCGAACGATTCTGTGTTCGCAACTCCGGTGCAAGTGCTGTCATTGAGGGAATCGGCGATCACGGCTGCGAATACATGACCGGTGGTCGTCTGGTTGTCCTGGGAACAACCGGTCGCAACTTTGCGGCTGGCATGTCCGGCGGCATTGCCTATGTGTGGGATCGCGTAGGTGACTTCAATCTCAAGTGCAATCTCGGCACGGTGCTGTTAGAGAAAATCGAGACCCCGGCAGAGGAAGCCGAAATTCGCGATTTGATCCAACGCCATCGTCAATATACTGGCAGTGAACCCGCCGCGGTTGCACTGAACGATTGGGCAACGTTCATTTCGCAGTGCGTGAAAGTCATGCCGATCGACTACAAACGCGTGCTTGAAGAGCAGGCCGGATTGCGCGAGCCAGCTCTCGTGACTTCGGATAACGATTAGGTCTGCCAACACGGTCTAACACTTAAACCACTTGTACACGATATCAGCAGAGACATTAGCATGGGAAAGCCGACTGGATTCCGAGAGTTTGATCGCAAGAAAGTACCCTGGAGATTGCCAGTTGTTCGACTAACCGATTACAACGAGGTGTACACCGATCCAGATGAAGCACAGCTTCGCCAGCAAGGTGCGCGATGCATGGATTGTGGAATCCCATTCTGCCAGTCAGCGAGCGGCTGTCCAATAGACAATCTAATTCCTGAATGGAATGATTTGGTCTATCACGGTCGCTGGCAGGAAGCCAGCGAGCGGCTTCACAAGACCAATAACTTTCCTGAGTTTACCGGCCGCACTTGCCCAGCCCCCTGCGAGGGCGCTTGTGTGCTCGGCATTACAGACCCGGCAGTAACGATCAAAAACATAGAGAATGCGATCATCGATAGGGCCTTTGCGGAGGGCTGGGTAACGGCCAAACCGCCCGCGCGGCGTACCGGCAAGAAGGTTGCAATAGTGGGCAGTGGTCCCTCAGGTTTGGCCGCCGCGGACCAACTGAACCGCGTCGGTCACGAAGTGACCGTCTACGAGCGGGCCGATCGGATCGGCGGGTTGCTCATGTATGGCATTCCTAATATGAAACTCGACAAAGGTGTCGT
>JBGSTP010000276.1:0-12995 GCA_041736515.1 Pirellulaceae bacterium | reverse complement strand
GCCTTCGTGATATTCGCCTTCGTGATATTCGCCTTCGTGATATTCGCCTTCGTGATATTCGCCTTCGTGATATTCGCCTTCGTGATATTCGCCTTCGTGATATTCGCCTTCGGGGATTTCACCTTCGTAATGCTCTGCAGGATCGCCACTGGGCTGGGCTCCCTGCACGACTACCCCTTCGCCGTTGATTACTTCGCCGACCATTGGCCCCTCATCGTAGTAGTTGCTCGATTCACCTAACACGATCACACCGTCGCTGGCTGGTGCTTGGTAAGCTGCTGTGACTACATCACTTTTATTGTCAGCGTTACTTTTTTTCGCTGAAGCGATCTCTGCGGAGCCAGGTTGTGCAACTTTCGCGGCTGCTACAGGAGACTTGCTAACATCTTTAGCTTGAATCCAGCGGAACTCACCGGAAGGCGGAGCGATTTTGTACCATAGAACTTCTTTTTCATTCGCCCCCTGAGTGGCTTGCTCACCGAGGACCGCCAGTTGCTCACCTGTTTTCAACTGGACTTGCCAGCGATACTGTTTCGCTGAGCCAAGCGAGGTACCAATCCAGCTAACCGATGATGGATTCGTTATTTCGATCACCCGCCCGCCGGGTAGAAGGTACGCGTCGGTTGCTGGTACCCAACTGAAACTTCCTTCTGGCGGACGAACTCCAAGCCAATTGTCTTCTGTGCGATGGAACACTTCGAGCGAAGTGCCCTGAGCTACATAGCCTGTCGTGTAAAAATCCTCTGCGGGCCCGCTGTGCAGCTCTGCTTTGGCCACAGCGACATAGACGGTAGTGCTGGAACCGTCGACAGGATCCAGTTCGGCTGCGAGACAATTTGCGTAAGAAGTCGCCTGCAGGACGAAGCCAATCAATGCACAGAAACGGTTGTTCATGATCCTGAGTCTTTCGCGTCGCAAAGTCAAATCCGGTGGATGGGAGGCGTGCAGAGGCCAACACCGACTGGAGTGCTACAGGATTTCCCTCACCGTTCGCAAGGTCAATCGCCAATGCCTGCATTTGCAGCTTGTCGAATTGCGTCAGAAATTCGCAAGATTCCCTCGCTAACACCCTGGCAGGATTGCACTCCGTAGCTGAGTCGGATCGTGTTGGCTTGAGCAGGCACACCTTCGGGAGGAAAACAGTAGCCGCCGGGGACGTAGAGCACGCCATTTTGGGTTGCATGCTGCCAAAGCAGGCCTGTGTCTGATGCATCAATATGTTCTGGAAGGGTCAGCCAGACATACAGGCCACCTTTCGGTTCGCGCCAGTGGACCCCAGGCAGACCGCTCATGTGTCGCTCGAGAGCATCGAGCATGGCGTTCCGTTTAGCGCGGTACCCTTCGAGAATTACCGGCAAGTGACGGTCAAATTCGCCACTCCGCAGCGTCTCAAGCATTATTACCTGGCTAAAATGTGGTGATCCAAAGTCGATGTTGGACTTTATTTCAAGTAACTGTGGTACGAGGCTGTCGGGCACCACGCCCCAACCAACTCGAATTCCCGGCGAAAACGACTTCGAAAAAGTCCCTAGCTCGATAACAAAGTCTTGAGCATCGGCGGAGATTTCTGGCAGCGGCGGTAACGCTTCGCCATCAAAGCGTAGCAGCTGATAGGCGTTGTCGGAAAAAATCAGCAAGGGGCCATGTTCTCGACGCCATCTCTGTACCATTTCGATCAGCCGCTGTCGGCGTTGCAACGTCAATGTGCTGCCACCTGGATTGTCAAAGTCGGTCACGGTGTAGATCGCCTTCAATCGTTTTGCATCGCCGCTGGCTACGATTCTGTCTAGCGTTTCAGACAGAGCGTCCATGCACATGCCATCGTCGTCCGCCTGCACCCCAATTGCGCGAGCTCCTACGCCTCGAAGCATTCCAAGAAAAACGAAGTAGGTCGGCGACGCTGCAATCACAATGTCGCCCGGATCGAGCAGGGCCTCGGCGAGCAAGTGCAGAAACTGATTGCTGCCGGCGGTGAGGATAACTCGCTCAGCATTGGGCTTTGCGTCTGGCCAGTCACGATAATTCCAATCAACCAGGGCTCGACGAAACTCGTCGTTGCCGGCCGTCGAAGCGTACTGGAGCGATTTTCGCAGTAACTCCGGCTGGTTCGCGAGCCGAGTCACCACCCTTTCGACGGCTTCGCAAGGCAAAGTCGCATTGTCTACAAATCCTGCGGCCAAGGACACCAGGTTGGGATAGGCCAAGGCCTGAGCCATCAATCGACCGATCGGCTGTCCGCTGGAAAGACCTGCGCGATAGCTGAACTGTGACTTGGATAGTGAAGCGGAGGTTGGGGTGTTCTGCATATTTCTTTGCCACATATATCAGAGCGTTCTGAGCCGAAAAAATTGGGTGAGTGTTAAAAAAACTATCAACGATCTATAGACGGAGCACCACGCGAGCGCGGCACAGTGCAGAAATTCCGCTTGGGTTTGCCTGCGGTCAAAGAATTTTCAAACTTGACAGTCAAAATGAGGTTTTGGTTCGAACTGAGCGAAAAATAGTTATATCTGGCTGAAGCATAAAGCGTCATCTCGAAAACTGCTCTTGTCAGTCAATAAATAGAACCGGATTCTGAGAAGGATTTAAGCCAGCGGAACGACTTGCCTAGTTGAGAGCCAAGCAGTGATAGGCCAACCCATGAACGCTCTTTAAGCAAGGCGGAAACAGCGCTAAACAGGCAACGTCCGCTGCATAAAGGAACGACTCTTGCAGCCGCGTTTATTTTGCTGGGGATCTAGGATTGTCGACCTGCGGGAGATAGACTGCAGTCAAAATTCGCTTTTTTCGTTGGGACGGAGCGGGACGCGGACGACCAGATCAAATCGTAATACCTGCAGTGGCGTCGCAATCCAACCGAAAAACTGATCAACCCTGAGCTTTTCGCCTTACTCCAAAACAGGTACGCAATGCCAAGCTACGTAGTTCGATGTGGCATTATGCGAACACTGCATGTTATGCAGTCTCGGCAAGAATACAGTCGTGCGATGCGCGTCATCGCTCGTACTCCGCGCGGCCTTGAAGCTGGCGAAATCGTTTGTCAAGCTGATGAGCGCGTCTTGGCTCAGATGGACAATCCACCTGGCGGAACATTGCAGCGACAGATGACTGAAGAGGACGAGAACGAGCTGGCGCACATTGCTGCGAAAAGCGTGGGAGAAGCAGATTTGTGCTTCCAGGTGATCCGTGAAATGCATCTGCCCATGGACTTGGTAGATATCGAGCGCGTCTTTGGAGGCGAACGCGTCGTCGTCTATTATTTGTCGGAAGACCGCGTTGATTTTCGCGAATTAGTCAAGCGGCTTGCACACGAATTCCAAACGCGAGTCGAAATGCGTCAGATTGGAGTGCGCGACGAAGCCAAGCTTTTGGCCGACTATGGCGATTGCGGAAAGCCTGTTTGCTGCAATACGCACTTGATGAAAATGCCGCCAGTGTCTATGAAGATGGCCAAGATGCAGAAGGCAACGCTCGACCCAAACAAAATATCGGGGCGCTGCGGAAGGCTTAAATGTTGCCTTCGTTATGAGTATGATGTTTATGAAGAGCATCAGAAAAGCTTGCCACGTATCGGTTTGGACGTGGTAACCAGCATTGGCCGAGGACGCGTGCTTGCGCATGAAGTTTTGTCGCGTCAGCTTTTGGTTCACATGGAAGATAATCGCCGAGTAATGATTCACGCGGATGACATATTGACAGTAATTCGACACAAGAAAGCGTCCGACAGTGCCCCGGTAACGGAAGAAGAATAGGTGGCGTAAGTGACAACCGAAAAAATACATCCGATTGTAGAACTGCTCCAGCAGGACCAGCGCTATCACATAGAAGCTTATCAATTTGTTCGTGAAGCCTTGGCTTATGCTCAGGAAATCCTAAAGATGTCCGAGGAGGGAACCGAAGGCGAGCAGCATATCACCGGACAGCAGCTGTGCGAGGCAATTCGAAAATACTCGCTCGAGCAATATGGCTTTATGGCAAAAACGGTACTGAACAGTTGGGGGGTATTCACCACCGGTGATTTTGGGGAAATCGTCTATAACTTGATTCGTATAAAGCACATGAAGCGATCTAAGGCGGATCGTCGCGAAGATTTCGACGACTGTTACGATTTCGCAAACGCTTTTGAGCCAATTTTTGAGTTATCCGGCAGTGACGATTGAGACGCTATGAATTTTTCTTCTGCGCGCGGTCCCTTTCCCAGCACTCGCCTCCGTCGGCTTCGCCAGCACGCATGGTCGCGCGATCTTGTTTCCGAATGCAATCTGACCGCCAAAGACTTGATTTGGCCGTTGTTTGTCCTCCCGGAGGCCAAGGCGGCTGAGCCAGTCTCCAGTCTACCTGGTGTAGTGCGCCGCAATGTCGACGAAACATTATTCCAAGTCGAAGCAGCGGTCGTGGCAGGCATTCCTGCCATTGCTTTGTTTCCCGTTACTCCGGCCAATCTTAAGAGCGACAATGGTGACGAAGCTACTAATCCCAACAATCTCATATGCACTGCGATCCGAGCCATTCAAGCGCGTTTCGGGGATGCAATCGGTTTGGTATGCGACGTGGCTCTGGATCCATACACCACACACGGGCAGGATGGACTTTTGCGCGGCGGCATCATCGTGAACGACGAAACGACTGAAGTGCTGTGCAGCCAAGCCATCGTGCAGGCCGAAGCGGGAGCTTCGATCATTGCTCCGTCAGACATGATGGATGGTCGGATCGGAGCGATTCGCTCAGCCCTGGATGCAGCCGGGCATCAACGAGTGCTGATTATGTCGTATGCGGCAAAATACGCATCGGCGTTTTATGGGCCGTTTCGCGATGCCGTTGGCTCGAAAGGAAATCTCGGCAAAGGCGACAAGCAGTCCTATCAAATGCAGCCGTCTGCCATGGCCGAAGCCCTACACGAAGTGGCCTTGGATCTTCGCGAGGGCGCGGACATTGTCATGGTTAAACCAGGCATGCCGTATCTTGACATTGTGCACCGCATTAAATCGGAGTTTGCTGTTCCAACTGCCGTTTATCAGGTCAGCGGCGAATACGCGATGCTGGCTGCTGCAGCGCAAAACGGTTGGCTTGATCGGCGAGCATGTATGCTGGAAAGTCTGCTGGCTTTTCGACGCGCTGGAGCGGACATGATCCTCACCTATTTTGCGCTCGAAGCAGCGCAAACGCTGCAGAATCCTCAGAGCGTTTCTTCAAATTAGCTTAGTGCATCCCCCTGCCGTAGAGTGCGAGTGCAATTATAGTGATTCGGATCATAGCTTTGTTGCGTTTCGGATTTCCTTCCTAGTCCCCACTGTTTCGACGGCATCGTCCAATCCAGCCGCAGGTTAGCTCAACGATCCAACGTTTCGGCAGTATCCTGCGCGTCTCTGCGCTTGATTCCCTGTCCGGGAAAATCGAGAAGATTGCCATCTGGCGTTCCAGGGAACTCGAAAAAGCGGACGGCAGAGCGCGCGGAGGAATATCTGGCGTAACGCATTGCTACGGTAGGACACACTCGACGGAACGCCTGAGGCGGTGGATTGTTTAACACACTAGTTTCTTCTAAGTCTTGCATAGTCTAAAATCCGTCGGCCATCCGAACCTATTCTCCTTCCAGCGGGTTTGCTCATTTCATCCTGTTACCCTGAAAAGCTGCGACTATGACTTCAAACGTTCGTGTGCGACTCTGCATCATGATGTTTCTTCAGTTCTTCGTGTGGGGCGCGTTTTTTGTTCCGATGGGCAGTTACCTCGGAGAAATCTTTGCGCGTTTCAAAGAAGAGGGCACGCTCAATCGAATTATTGGTGATGCTTACGCCACCCAGACGTGGGCAGCAGTCTTTGCTCCGTTGATCGTGGGCTTCGTTGCTGACCGCATGTTCAACAAGGAAAAGCTAAATGGTGTGCTGCAGATTTTGGGCGGTGTTTTATTGCTCTGGTGCTCGACGATTACAGAGTCCCCAAGCCAATTTTCTTGGATCATGCTGGCTTTTTTCTTATGCTACATGCCTACGTTGGCGTTGGTAAATGCAATCACCTTCCAAAATGTGAATTCTATCGAGAACGATTTTCCACAGATTCGCCTGTGGGGCACGATCGGTTGGATTGCCGCGGGCCTGGTCGTTTCCGAATCCATGTTTGGGCTATTCCCATTTCCGGTACTGCCGGGAATTGAGAACGCAGGTAGCACCAATTTCCCCCTCAAGCTCGCAGCAATCGTCAGCTTTGTTTATGGCGTTTACAGTTTCACGCTACCCGCTTCGCCACCCCAGGGTCGAGATCAGCCAGTCAGTATTGTCAAGGTCCTGGGACTGGATGCATTAAAGCTGTTCAGTAATTCTGCCTACCTGGTTTTTGCAGTCTGTTCGTTCTTGATCTGCATTCCGTTGGCGTTTTATTACGCTCGGACGTACGAGTTCGTGAGTATCATGCAGTTTGGAGATCGATCTGCTGGCGTGATGGCCTTAGGTCAAGTGAGCGAGATCGGCTTTATGGCGGCTGTGCCATTCTTTTTAAATCGGCTGGGTGTGAAGTGGATGCTGCTGATTGGAATGTTAGCTTGGGCCCTGCGCTACGCTTTGTTTGGCTTGATGCCATCCAGTGCGCCGATGCTCATCCTTGGAATTGTGCTTCATGGCATTTGTTACGATTTCTTCTTTGTGACTGGGCAGCTTTACACCGACCGAGTTGCACCTCGGGAAATACGCACCAGCGCACAAGCTTTTCTGGGACTTTTGACATACGGTGCGGGAATGCTGATCGGCAATAAAGTTCTAGGGATCTGGGGAGACAAGATTGGGCTTGACCCAACAACTCAGGAGGGTTGGCTGGCCGGTGCATCTCAATTCTGGCTAATGCCTGCCGGCATTGCAGCCGCAGTTTCTGTGTTGTTCTTTGTCAGTTTCTGGGACAGAAGCGCGGACAAGGTTGTGGAAGCCAATGCGTGAGTCAGCGTTGGCACCATGGGCGAACTTTCAAGGGACACTTGTTTGACCAAACTAATTCATCTTTTCCTCCGCGTATCATTGCTGTGCTGTCTCGTCAGCTTGTCGGGATGTAGTGGTTGCTTGCCAGACACGCAATCCAAACTGGAGCGAGAGGAATTAGAGAAGAAGGCCCGAGAGCGTCGCGACGCGCTTGAGATTCTGGACCTGTTATCGTTGCCTGTCGACGGCGATTCCAAGTTGCCTTCTGTAAAGCCAGGACACTGGATTGAAACACAACAGAAGTTCAAGTCCAACCGTGAAGATCTACAAGTGGTGGTGGTTGGTGGCGTGGAGCGCGGAACCGAACTGGCCAGAATTCCTGGTACCGACGTTATTAATGAGTACACGCGTCGCACCAGCCTACCTAAGGGCCAGACGAAAACAGTCGACTTGAATTACTTCATTCCGTTCTCGGGCAAGCAAGACGATCCGTATGATTTTTCGGGAACGGTTTCGAGTCAACTGAAATTGCGAACGGAATTATTGTCTTGGCCGTTGATGACCCCTATCTCGCAGGCACCTGGTACCACGCCAGCCAACGAACTAAAAGATCATGAGTATCAACTGTGCGTACTGAGTCCGCAGCCCCTGGGATATGAGTTCCTTACCGTGTTGGATGCCGTCTATTGGCGTGGCGACGATTTGATGCAAGATGACCGGGTTCGCAGTTATTTCGTCTCTTTGGTCAAGCCTGTCGACAACAAGTATCCCTTTCCGACGTCCATGCTGACGATGACTTCAATGGCGGTGATGGTGTGGGATGATGTTTCCGTTGATAGCCTTTCGTTTGATCAGCAAAATGCTATTGTCGATTGGTTGCACTGGGGAGGCCAGTTGATCATCAATGGTCCCAACAGTTGGTCGCGGTTACAGAGTTCTTTTCTTTCGCCTTATCTGCCAGCTACGTCGGCCGAAACGGCAGAGTTCAACTCGGTAGACTTTGCGGAGATTTCAAAGACCTGGGTCACACGCGACCGCGAAGCGCCAGGCAAAATTGAGCCGTTGGAGATTGTCGGCCCCAGTGTCAGTGGTCTGAAATTTTCGTTGAACGAACGAGGAGGCTGGCTTCCAGGCAGCGGAGAATTGGTAGCAGAATCATCTGTTGGACGTGGGCGAATTGTGCTCACGGCTTTTTCTCTACGCGAGCCGAGAATCAATCGCTGGAAATATTTCTCGAGTTTTTTCTCCTCGGGCTTGCTGCGCCGCGCCCCTCGGACAATTCTCCTGGATGCACAGACTCGATCGCCGTATCAAACCTGGGCGCCGCCTTATAGTGGCCGTGAGCGGGATGCGCGAATGCACTCGAACTTGCGCATCCTATCCCGCGATTTACCGCTCTCCAATCCCGATGCAAGGTCTGCTTCGACGGCGCCCGATGCAACGACTCTCGCCGAGAGTCAGAACGCTAAGGAGGTCGAATCCCAATCGGAAATCCAATTTAATTCGCCCGGCGACCAGCAGAGCGACTCCCGCGAGGAAGTGCGATGGGGTGGAAGCAGTGCCGCCTGGAATGATTTCTCCGGTTTCTCGTTTGAAGTGCTCGCTGCGCTGAAGTCGGCTGCTGGCATCGAATTGCCCTCCCGCCAAACAATCCTCTACCTGTTAGCGGGCTACCTCGCCATTCTGGTGCCAGTCAATTGGGTTGTGTTCAAGCTGATTGGTCGCCTGGAGTATGCTTGGCTCGCCGCTCCGGTGCTCGCTCTGTTGGGAGTCGTGGTCGTAACCAAGGTGGCTCGGTTAGACATTGGTTTTGCGCGGCGAACGACCGAAATATCTTTGCTTGAGTTGCATGGAGCCCATCCGCGCGGTCATCTTACACAGTACATCGCGCTCTATACATCTCTCTCGACCAATTACGCAATTGAGTTTCCCGAGAATGGCAGTGTCGCATTGCCACTGGGAGATATTGCACATGTGCGGCGACGGGCGGTCGCCGAAGTGCGCAACCTTCGTACTAACTACGGACGTTCGGATGGAGTCACGCTCGAGCCGTTGACGGTCTATTCGAACTCGACGGAAATGATCCATGCGGAACAAATGGTGAATTTGGAGGGAAGCCTACTGCTGGGTGCGACTTCGAACGGTCAGGACGCCGTCAAGAATGAGACCGGACTCAATCTCAAAGGTGCGGTGATGGTACGCTGTGCATCGCTCGGCGACATCGAAGTAAGCTGGGTTGGCGATCTAGAAACTGGAAAATCTGCCCCCCTCGTTTATACGAGTCCGAACAGTGAGACGGTGTGGGATAACTGGAACCGTAACTTGAGTACACAATTGGAAAAGCCGCTCGAGTCCAGGATCGGCGAAGAGTCGTTGTGGATCGGCGGGCTGCTGCGCGAGTTAGTTCATAAGACTCCGTTGGTGGCCGGGCAAACTCGCCTGATTGCCTATACAGATGATCGACCAGGCGATTTGAAGGTAACGCCGTCTGAGGATCAGTTTGATGGTCGTTGCGTGGTGGTTGCACACCTTTCACCAGCTCGGCTCGGTGATGTGAAGCCGGATGTGTTGATCATGAGTCGCTCCGGAGGCGTAGAGTCCGTTGCTGGTGAAGAACAGGGCGAGGTCGGCTCCACCCAGACAGATCCCACTGCTCCACCGACGGAAGCCGCTGAAATCGAAGAGTTTCCTCGACAGAATTGATTGTTTTAGATGGAATTCAGCAGAATAAAGTCAGCCCCAACATGATTGAGCTTTTCGAGTTCGGTAAGGACTACGGCGATTTCACGGCAGTGCAATCACTGACATTGAAAATCGAAGCCGGTGAGATGTTTGGTTTCATCGGACCCAACGGCGCTGGCAAAAGCACCACGATTCGTTATTTGGCAACCTTGTTAAAGGCGACTCGCGGCGACGCGACAGTGAACGGGTTTAGCGTCAACAGCGACCCGATGTCAGTTCGACGCAGCATCGGCTATATGCCCGATGACTTCGGCGTATACGACGGTATGAAAGTTTGGGAGTTTCTCGACTTCTTTGCCGTCGCGTACAAAATCGGTAGAACGCAGCGAAAGCAAGTCATCATGGATGTCTTAGAGCTGCTCGATTTGGCTCACAAACGCGATGACTTTGTCAATGGACTGTCGCGCGGTATGAAACAACGACTGTGCCTGGCGAAAACACTCGTCCATGACCCTCCTGTGTTGATACTGGACGAACCCACCAGCGGATTGGATCCTCGGGCGCGCATCGAAGTCAAAGCGCTGTTGAAAGAACTCCGCCGTATGGGAAAAACGGTATTGATTAGTAGTCACATTCTCTCTGAGCTGGCCGACTGTTGCTCTTCCATCGGAATCGTCGAACGGGGCCAACTGTTGATGACTGGTCCGATGGATAGCGTCTATAAACAGATCCGTCGCAATCGCATGGTGGAAGTGCGTTTCAACGATAAAATTGATGCGGGCATTTCGATTTTGCGGTCATGCCCGGAGTTAAGGGACATCGAAATCAATTGCGATCGAGTGACATGCGAGTTCGAAGCAGACGAAACACAATTGGCATCCATCATGACGCGTTTGGTGCACGAGGGCATTCCCGTGCGTAGCTTCAACGACAAGGAGCCCACATTGGAAGACGTATTCATGATGGTAACCAAGGGTTTGGTGACCTAGGCAAGGGAGGCTTCCAACATGTGTGATCGTTGAACTGCGTTGCGGTTGCAGGGTATCTTGCAGCGTTTTCACTAGTGCGCTGCATAAGCGCAATTCAGACCGCTCGCGGTGGGAGTCTGTTGAACGCTTCGTTGATTCAGTACTTCCGAGGTACGGTTGCGACTATCTGTTGGCTTTTGGGTGGAAAGTCTGTCACAATCAGTGGAATTGGGGGAGGGCTTGAACCAGGTTCCAGTGCCAACAATTCAGGAGTGACAAATATGCCACCGCAACGCAGAGATGTGAAATTCACGATCAACGCGGCTTTCTTTCGCGAGATTAAGGATGATCACAAACAATTGCAATTGTTCTTGGAGCGATCGCGGCAGCTGGTTGCAAATCGGCCCGCGCTGTCGAATCACTGGAAAGAGTTTGTCCAACTGCTGGCAGATTTACGAGATCAGTTGGCTTTCCATTTTACGCTTGAAGAAGCTTACGGGTACTTTGAGGACGCCATTGAGCGTGCTCCTCGCTTTCATGACCAGGCCGGTCGGCTGCGCGATCAACATTCCGAGCTCTACTTGAGGGCACAGGAAATAGCTGACGGAGCTGCGGCCATTAACCACTCCGACTATGAAACTGTCGTCGATCAGTTCATCGGTTTTGACACGGCATTTAAGGCACATGAAGCGGCTGAGTTGCGACTTATCCTGGATGCTATTCATCAGGATGTGGGAGTCGGCGATTAAGTCATTCCAGGCATCGGAATTGACGCGACGACCACGAATCGAACGTATCCCACGAATACTACGCCATTGAAGTTGGTTCGTAGGCCGGGAGGTATGCGTGGTCCAAACTGGACAGCTTTACGGCAACGCGTCAACCGTCTGGCAATAGTGGCTACGGTTGCTCGCCATGAGCTATTTCCACTTGATTTCGTAGCGGACCATTTCCTGAGCGTGAATCAAAGTCAGTTCCAACCGAGATCCATTGGGGACCAGGGCCAAACCGATAACTTCTTGCTCTGGAACAAAATGATCGATGATGCGGCCGTCGGCTCTCAGCAGATGGATGGTCTTGCTGTTTGTGACTACCCAAGTGGGCTGACCACTGGTTGGATCTTCGGCAGCAGCCATGAACGTCGACTGGCTATCAGCTTGGAGCGGCATGCGGCAGTGCCAGAGTTGCCCAAAGTTCTGATCGAGCATAAACACCGCGGGTTCGTCTTTGGCGAGCCAACCTCGCGCCAAAGTAAGATCCTGTGTTTCGTGGCGACAGCTGAGCCAGGGGCCACGCGCGGGTTGAAATCCAAGCTGCGTTGGCAGCCGATGTTTAGAACTTGCCATGCCGAGTGGTGCTGCCGCGGGTTTGAAGATGGCATTCTGCAAATCGGTAGTTGAACCGGGCTGGAGCTCTAGAGGCTCGATGCTACGATCCGCCATAATCACATGCCCGTTGAATGCATGCCCGTTGACTGCATTATGCGAGTTACGAATCGCCAGTACCGCAACCGGCTCTACAGTGCTACGCCCGCTCAACTGTTCGCGATTGGTAGGATCAATCAAAAGAGTTTGACCATCGCGGGCGATCACGGCCAGTCGCGATGAGACATCGCTGAGCTGCAGCCAATGGAAATCGACAATGTGCGCGTCCTGCCCAAGTTGAATCTCTTGATTTTGCTGCGTGTTGCGATTAAACAACTGCACCGTAGAACTGCCCACGCGGCTGAAAGCAGCATAATCTGCGGCACAGCTAATGCGACCGCTTTGCTGCGACTCGAGCTGCCATCGCGTGTCGTAAGTTTGTTTATTCAACCCGCTTTGCCAAAGGAGTTCTCCGTTGTGGAGCAATGTCGATACGGAGTAATTCTCGTCCTGGGTCGCGGCAATCGCGTTAGCACTAAGTTTCTGACGCGAGAGCTCGTGCAACTCGAACGTTTCAGGGAGGTAGGGCTGTGCAACCGAAGGATAGTCGGAGGGCGACGCATCGACAGAGGCCGCCATGCTCAGTTCTGCGGCATGACGAGCAGTGAGATTGGCCTGGTGTGCAAGCATTTCCTCCGCCAGATCCTCTCCACGTACGATTCGAGTGAGTAGGGATGGCAGAAGTTGATCGAGCAGAGGATTGTTTCTCGTTTCGCGCAGCTGCAGCCGATTCGCTTGATCGATCACGACAATGGTTGGAGCTTCTTGTACGTTGAATAAATCTCTACCCATGGCATCTTTATCCAAAGCAACTTTCCCCGGCAAGTTCCAGTCTCGCGCGAGGCTTTCAAATGTGCTGTGTAGCGGCGGCTGTGGCTCAGCCCAAATCGAAATGAACTCAATCGATCCAGCCGGTAGATCAAGCTGTTGCACCGCTTGCTCAATCTTTGCAAACTGTTCTGCTGCGATTTTGCAGGCCGGATGATCTGCCAGCCACATCATCACGGTGGCTTTGC
>JBGSTP010000258.1:0-31218 GCA_041736515.1 Pirellulaceae bacterium | reverse complement strand
GTCCGTCGCAGTCCAATGTAACAGCGCTCATTTTAATGTCGTATCATTGGAGAAATCCGAGCCGGTAGACTCACCTAAGTCGACTTAAGACTCCACTCGGCACACCTGGGATTTCATGCCAGGTAGCGAGTTGTCAGGCAGGAAAAATATGGGCTCGCGCACTTTAACCGATTAATGCGAAGAATAGCGGTACTTAAATCCAAGACAGTTGTTAAATCTTGAGCAACCACCCAAAAATCACCTTGGGTTGAAACACCCCTCGAAACTCGCGCGCTTAGGATAGCAGTGCTAGCAAATCCGTATCGCTGTGGTCCACATGACTATGGACATACTCTAGTGAAATGGGTTATTCCTACTGCACGTAGCTTGTATTTCGTCCTTAGGATAGAAAATTGAACCAGCCCAAGATTTTTTTCTCTGTCGGTGAGCCTAGTGGCGACTTGCATGCCGCAAAGTTGATCAAAGAGCTTGCGCAGCAGATGCCCGGCGCAACTTTTCGTGGTTTTGGTGGAAGTCGGATGCACGATGCGGGCTGCCAACTAGACTTTGAACTCACAAACCTGGCAGTGATGGGTTTCGTCGAAGTATTGCCGAAACTCAAGCAGTTCTTTCGCGTTGCCGACGTCGCCTCGGAACTATTCGCTCGCGAGAAACCCGATGCGGTAGTACTAGTCGACTTCCCAGGCTTTAACTGGCACATTGCGCGTCGCGCAAAACAGCACAACATACCAGTTATCTATTATCTGCCACCACAATTGTGGGCTTGGGGCGGTTGGCGCATTCGCAAGATGCGCCGGACTGTGGACCACGTGATTTGCAACTTGCCTTTCGAGTATGCCTGGTACAAGCAGCGCAAGATTTCGGTTGAATACGTGGGGCACCCTTTTCTTGATGAGGTAAAACAGCGAACGCTCGATGATCGTTTTCTCGCCAATTGGAAATCCACTGAATTGGTGCAAGTCGCGGTGCTGCCAGGCTCGCGTTCACGCGAGGTTGCTAAGATTTGGCCCATGCAACTGGCAGTCATTCGCGAGTTGTCCAAACGGTATCCACGTACGCAATTCTTAGTCGCTGCGCTCCGCGATCAACACTGTTTGTGGTGTCAACAGCAACTCTCCGAGGAGGATCGCAAGCTGAATATCGAGTTCTTCGTGGGAAAAACCAGCGAACTCATTGAGCTGGCCGATTGTTCCCTAATGAAGTCCGGCTCTGTCAGCCTTGAGATGATGGCCCGCGGAACACCCAGCGTAGTTGTATACCACGTTGGCCGAGCCCACTTTGCCATTGCACGTTGTATGACCCGCATTCAATCCATGACACTGCCCAACATGATCGCTGGCCGTGTGATCATGCCAGAATTTCTCGCCGTGGGTTCCACCTCAGCCACGATCGGCAAAGCAATTGATGCTTTGGAGCGTTTAATCCGCGACGCTGACGAGCGACTGCGGCAACGCAACGAGTTGTTAGAGTTAAGTCGTAGAATTGTGCCTGAGAACCAAGCCGGACAGTCCTTCGCCAGTGTAAGCGAATTGGCAGCGCACGCGATTTGGAAGAAGTTGGGACAGTTGAGGTCGCCAGCCGCTACATTGGCTCGTTCAGCCTAGTGCTTTCTCCATAATAAGAATTAGGGTAGATGACCTCGCTATCCTCTGCTGAGGTCGAAGGCGTCGAAGGCTCCGGTGGGAAGATTGCCATCAAGGCCTCAAAGGCCAACTCACTATTGCGCGTGGCGATGTACACGACGAACACCATGCGGCGCAGTTTGCGCAATCACCGGGCCCCTACAATCGCTACCAATCAAACCGCCCGCGAGCTCGGTGCGGTTTTCTGGTCCACCTGAGCGCGCTTGTCGCGCACTCTGTCCGGAACGAGTACTAAGTTATCTGTACGCGGGGCGAGTTTGCTTGCGCGACCAAGTGGGCTCGCTCCGCGCTCTCGGAGACTTTCTCCGGTTTGTCAACAATGCCATCGAATAGCCAAGCACCTGAAGCCGCTCTGTGGCAGCCCAATCGTCATATACCACAGCTTGATGGCGTGCGCGGTTTGGCAATTCTGGTCGTCACTCTCTATCGTTTCTCCAAGGAATTGCCAACAGATGGCTGGCTGGGACAGTCGCTGCACACCCTGTTCAGCTTGGGAGACCGCGGTGTCGATCTGTTCTTTGTTCTCAGCGGATTCCTGATCACCGGCATCTTGATCGATTCCAAGGGAAGCAAGAACTACTTCGCCAGCTTTCTTGCACGACGCAGTCTGCGAATTTTCCCGCTTTATTTTGCTGCCTTGTTCCTCTGTCTGATTGCCGCGAACTGGTTTCCTCCGTTTCGCAACCTATTTCAGCAGGCAAGCGACAACCAGTTATACCTCTGGACGTATCTGACCAACATAAAAATGACTACCGATGGCGCTTGGTGCTTTGGTTACCTCGACCATTTTTGGTCGCTCGCTGTAGAGGAACATTTTTACCTAGTTTGGCCGGCGGCGATCTTTATGTGCACCCGTCTGATTGCCCTGCGACTGGCGGTGGTTCTAGCAATTTGCAGTGCCGGTTCACGAATTGCATTCACAAAAATCAGCGATAACGGACTCGCTCCCGATGTACTCACGCTTTTCCGTTGCGATGCATTGCTCATTGGGTCAATACTTGCCCTGCAAATACGCAGCCCCCAAGGATTGAAGCCGCTGCTTCCATGGGCAGTGCGCGTCTTGCCTATTTGCTTGGCCTTGGGACTAGCGTCAGCCGTACTGGACAAAAGACTCTACACAATTCCGCACACCATCTGGCCAATCATCTGGGCATGCGTTCTTATTTGGCTGTTGACGGGAAATGAACAAAGACTCTTAGCCAGGCTCTTTAACTGGACAATGCTCCGCAAACTTGGGAAATACAGCTATGCCATGTACGTCTTCCAAAGCCCGCTGATTCCTGTAGTAGGCGGCATATTCTCCGTGCCTTTGCTTACCGCGTTTGTAGGCAATGCAATCGTGGCCAATCTGCTTTACATGGCTGGAATGTGCACACTCTCCTTTGGTGCTGCACTATTGAGCTGGCATTTTTTGGAAAAACACTGTTTAAAACTTAAAGACTACTTTCCAGTGCAGGATTATCCGGCCAAACCCATTGCCTCCTCCGGTCCCATGCAAGTGGCCAGTACATAGACCTCTATCTCGGGATGCGACCTATTCGCTTTCGGATTTTTCAATCTCTTTTTGCAAATCCTTGTACTGCCGCAAACAATCGTCTACGGATGTCCGCAAGCTTTGTAACTGTGTAGAGCTAAGAGCAGACGCTTCTAGAACGGGTTTCAGTCCGTCGTAAAGCAATTGGAATTGGCTTCGCACCAAATCGGTCATTACTCTGGGCACAGAGTGTTGCACCAAGACCTTTGGGTCAGGAAGCTCTCGAGCAGACTGTTCCATCCGCTGGGCACTCACCGCAATCGCCTGGCTCAGTTGCCCTCCGACAGTGGATACAGTGTGATTCAACTGGGACAATCCTTGCTGAACCGTGTCGACTGCATCCCTGGATTCGGTGGAGGCAATCGCTTGTACTAGCGTACGGCGTATCGACTCTAATCCATCGCGCAGGCCTGCCAAGGTTCGCAGAACTTTGGCTAAGTTGTCCTCTCCGTCGATACCCTGCATCCTGACACTCTCGACAAAACCATACTTGATATTACTCCAGCGCTCACTTTCGTCCTGGCTTAAAATGCCGAGCAATTCCTTGAACTTTAATAAATTGGATTCCCCATCTCGCGTCAGCGTTTGTGCATCCTGTTCATAGTTAGCAATGATTAGGCTCTGTAACTCCTGATCATTCATCACTGGCACTACACGTTCTGCAATACGATTCATATTGCGATAACTACCCTGGAGCTTAAACGGCGGCTCGGTGCGATAGGCATCAACTTGAGCTGCGCTGCGAATGTAAGCTCGATTGACGCGCAAAACTATGTCGCGGACTTTGAGTAGTTTTGATACGACTGCCAAACAGTCCGCAAGCTGGTCTGCAGAAAAATTGGCCTCGAGCTCTAGCCGATCGGCCACACCAGTTTCTGCAGCCTGCACGATAGCTCGTTGGTCTTTGCTCGACGCGCGTGCCAGCGGTTGCAGGTAGCTACTACTCGTTAAACAGTTCTCGATGTAACTCAACTCGAATGCTTCGCGCGAGTCGCCAATAAACTCGCCGAGATTATAAACGTCGGCTCGATTGGAAAGCATGTCGGGAATTTGGAATCGATCGCCGCTTTCGGTATAGGGATTGCCTGCCATCACCACTACGAATTTTCGGCCTCGCAGATCATAGGTTTTGGGTTCCCCTTCCCAAACACCCTCGATGCGCCGCGTCGCATCGCAGAGCGGGATGAACTTCTGCAGCAGTTCTGGATTGCAATGCTGGATATCGTCCAGATACAACATCACATTATCGCCCATCTCTAACGCCATGTTGATTCGCTTCACCTCTTCGCGTGCAGAAGCGTTGGTGGACTCGCTAGGATCCAGCGATGTGACATTATGACCAAGCGCTGGACCGTTAACTTTGACGAATACAAGACCAAGACGATTAGCCACGTACTCCATTAAAGTGGTCTTGCCGTATCCTGGTGGACTGACAAGCAACAACAATCCCATACGGTCGACGCGTTTGCCCTCGCCAGCCGCCCCCATTTGCTTAGCAAGGTTGTCGCCAATCAGTGGCAGATAGACCTCGTCGATTAGCCTATTGCGCACGAAGCTGGTCAGTACTTTCGGCCTGAACTCGCTCGTTCTCAGCTTCTTCTCGGCTTGCTCGATGAGCCTATGCTTGGCTTGCCGCAGCGACGTAAAGCGACGCAAGCTGCTCTGCAGGTAGCTGCCAACGCGTTCGAGCATTTCGTGATAGTTGAACTGCAGACGTCCTGCAATTATGCGAGGATGATCACCAGCCAATGACTCCAAGTGTGTAGCGATGTTGGCATCCGCGCCAGCGACTACGGCATCGCTTCCGCAGACCAACAACGCGGCGACCTCCATTCGATAGTTCTCTGCAGGGTCCAGTTCACTTTCTTGGCTATTACGAACTCCCTGCAGATAACCGTCGATGGCATCCAGGGCCAGTACCCAGGCAGCCCTTGGATTGTGCGAACTTATCGAAAGGGTGTCCACCAATTGTCGATGATCCTCAGTAGCGAGATGCTCGCGCATGCGACTGAGGATCTGTAATGCGCGAGGGCTGGCGACGAATTCATCGCGACCACAAATTTGATCGAAGAGAAAGCCAGCCAAGCGGTCCAACTCATTGGCCCCCAGGAAGACTTTGTCTGCTCGCTGTAACAAGCCGCGCAATCGTTGATGGTAGGCGGTGCTGGCTGTCGACCTGGGCAGCATACGGGAGATGGTGCGAAAGCCGCGTATCCACTCTTGAGTGCGAGTGCGCGAAGCTTCAGGCACCAGTTTTTGCCAAGCAAACCATGCCAGCCCGCGCACTGCCGGCGAATGACGAAGTACCCCCAACCGTTGATCCGCTTCCAGCAAACGATCCAATAACAGAGTTGCATCGCGATCATGAACTCCACGAGAGTATCCCTCGTCATGTCTCGACTGCATGGCATTTCGCACGAACTCGACACGTTGGACAGCCTCCAATTGCAGGTACGACTTGGGGGCCGCACGCAGCTCTTGATAAAGAGCATATGCTAAAAACTCTGCGCGATAAATCTCGCTCGATTCACTCGGCAACAGCTGTGTCCACAGATCTCTAGACTGCTCTAACGCATCGTCATGCAGCCGTTGATAAAACTGGGTTCCCGTCAAGTGCAAAGCCAGCTCACCATCGCGAACCACGCTGGTTAATTCCACTGGCTGCCGATTCACGCTGAAGTAGTGCTTGCCGAGCTTGATTTGTCCGTCGCCGCCAGTAAACAAGTCTTGACGATCGCGAAGCTGCCGCAACGCATCGTCAGAAATCGTCTTGAGCTTACTCAGCACATCATCCATACGAACTGTGTCGCCCAGTGTTTGCAGCTGACTGGCGATCTGTCGGACCTTATCCACCATTGGATCCGAAACAAAGTACGACCGCAGTGATTCCGCATCGGTCAGTCTCAGTGCTCTCGAACTGATTCCGTCTAAGATGCGATCTGCCGCGGAGGCCAGCGACTCTGCACGCCGGGATCGCGCTTCGACCAGGTGTTGTCGCTTGGCTTCGAACGCTTCGACCAAGGCTTCTCGCTTTTCCGTCAACCGCAGCAACAGCTCGTCAAACTCTGCAAAACGACCTTCCAATTCCTCCAATTGCAGCATCAAACGCGTCAGCAACTCATCGATTCGCTCAGGTGTTTCCGCGGTGTCCAGCGCTCCGGCGGCAGCCTGGTCGAGCAGCTTCGTCTGCGAAGCGAAATCCGCCAGCATTTCGCCAGACAGCAACTCGCGCACACGCGATTTCAGCGAGGAGCGAATGCGATTCAATTCAGCCAACAAATCGCCCGTGTGATCAACAATTGCCGTTCGCTGCGTGAGATCTTCAATTTTCAGCTGCGAAATAGTCTCGATCAGCAGCTCGAGATCACTGCCGATGGTGTCGAGATTCTGTTGTTGCTTACGCCCATCTGCAGCAGTTCCAATTGCCTGTATGTGGCCTTCTGCTTCCTCAATTCGAGTTCGGTAGGGATCGAGTGATTTTGGCGTCAATAAGAACTGCACGCACCTGTGGCCCAAGCGCTCAGCTGCCTCGGAAAGATTAGCTTCTAAACTGGCAACCTGTGTTTCGTCGATAAAACGCAGCTCGCGTAGACCGATCGCCTGACCACGTTGGCGGCGTAGTGCGGCGAGCTTGACGACGAAATCCTCAATCTTGTTGAACGCAAATCGGCCAATGGAATTGAGCACATCTGTACTCGCCTTTTCGACCTCGCGGTACTGTCGCTCTGTTTCGCGTCGCACTCGCACAACTTTATCGAACTCTTCAACCGCCGCGGTGGCGGTTTCACGAATTCTTTCAAGTGGTTCGGAAAGCCGTTGGGTCTCCTCGCTCCTGATCCAAAAGTAGCTATCGAGAATATCGCCCGAACGTTTGACAAGGTCTAAGTAGAGTTCTGCATAGGAATCGTCTTTGTCGATCAGTTGCAACAGTTCTTGACACTCAGCCATGCCGCGGACAAGATCCCGATTTCCAATTTTGTAGAGCATCGATTCCGTAGCAACTTCTGTCCGGTGGTTAGGTCCGACAAACGGCGTCTGCCACAGTTGCAAGGCGTGATGCTTTTGCGGCTGCTCCTGGCCGCGGAAGGTAACCATGCTTCCATCTTCAAACAACGCTTGTCCATGGCATACTAAGGGCGTGTCCACCGATTGGCGAATTAGGTTGTAGCGCAGGTGAAGATAGCTGCCTGAGTTGACATCGGTAAACAGGTACAGGAAGTCTTCGCCATTGGGCGAGGCAATTGTCCGTTCGTATAGGAGGTTCTGCAGCCCGTGGTCGAATAGTTTGTGCGATCCGGTCTGCAGTACGAGTCCGCCTGGAAAGATGATACCTTGGTCGTCAGGCAGCAGTACACAAGACTGCGCAATTGCATCAAACCTTAGTACACGTTGTTGCTTAGTGCTAAAAACCAGATAGCGAAAGTCTTTTTCCTGATAGGGCCGCATTTTCAAGAGTATGAGATTGCCGATCACACAATAATAAACCTCGGCGTCGTCCAAAGTCTGATCGGGATTATCGACCGGTTCAGCGTAGATACCACTACCGTCTTCGGTATTATCCTCGACTTTGATGGTTAAATCACCGCCGACGCACTCGACAAATACGGCATCGGAAATTGAGATGTGAGGGTGCGGCCCAGCGCGATGCTGTTCGCGAGTGGCTCTTGTCCAACGAAAGGCGTGCTGATCGGGAAAACGAACTTCTTGATCGCTCCGCGCATCGACATAGCTCAGTCTGCTCCCCTCCAATGCCCATTTGAACGCTTTGATGTCTGTTGGCGACTTACCGACTTGAAACACAAAATAGACAAGCGGGCCGCGACAAAAGAATCGAGAAAAACTCGTATGCTTGTAGTAGCGGTAGACTTCCTGAAAATCGCGTTGAAACTGTTCGTTGAACAACTCCCCCAAGTCGACAGCATGTGCAATTTCGCCCTCCAAATGGTACAAACTAAAGACGTCCTCAGTGCTAATGTTCGACTTCAAGCCGAATTGCACGTTGTAGCCCAATAGCAGTCTGTTGCCGATCGACAGCAAGTCGCGAGGATTGCAGTTGTGGTTGGTGGTTACATGAGCGGTTCCCTTGAGAACTGTCTCAATGTTTCCAAACACGGAGGCTCTGTCGGTATTGAGCCGTTCGAAACGCTCGCGCAGATCGTTTGCCGATTCTCGCAGACGATTTCGCAAGACCTCATAGGTTCCAGTAGCAAGCGGCTCAGTCATGGTTGGCTCAACTTCGATGGTTCGAGTGGCTCAGCGCAAATGCAGATTTGCGCGTGAGTCTGAAAAGCTGCGTCCATCAATACTAAGATTTGCTATCGGTAACCTTGGAGGCTACGAGTTTGCCGACAGGTTTATCTGCGAGATTCAGCGTACCCGCTAGGCCCAATAGATTGACCAGCTGACCACGAATTGACTCTGTGCCTCCCATCGACAACATTTGCGCAATCAACGCCGCAACACTTAGGTCTTTGATTTCGCCGGAACTCAGATTGAATTGGTCGACGAGACGAGTGAGTCCCTCTTTGAACTGATCCGGGCTGCCTGCGAAGAACGTGTTCTTGATATCTGTGGCGACTTTCGAGTTATACACAAACCGGTCGATTGCTTTGCCACCTTTTACTGCGGCAGAGATCTGATTGAAGAACTCTCCATCGCCCCCCACAATGTCAATTTTCGCTGACTTGAGCGCTTCACCGATCACCAAAGCTTGCTCTCCAGCGATCAAACGTTGTGCATCGATCGCAGCGATCTCGATCGCTTTATCTTTCTCGAGCCGCAGTTTGAATTCTTCATGATCCTTGCCAACTCCATCCAGCTCTTTCATGGCGGCGGCTTTCTCGCTAATTCCCTGGGCTTCGCTGGTATATTTTTCCTTTAGAACTCGCGCCTCCGCCAAGCCCTGCTTCTCGATTGCAGCAGCTTTGGCTTGCTGTACGTTGGCTTCAGCCAACCCTTGAGCTGCATGTTCGGCTGTAGTCGCTTCGGCCAGCATTTTAGTAGCGGCGGCTTTCTTTTCGGCCCGATCGCGGTCGGCTTCGGCCTCAATACGCACTTGTCCCGCCAGCATTTCAGCCGATTTCAGCGCCGCCTCTGCCGATTTGATTTCCTTCACCAACGATTGCTCTGCTAACATTTCCGCAGCCGTTATTTCCACTTTCTTCTTGCGATCGGCGGCTGCAAACTCCTCTGTATCCTTAATTCTTTGCTGCTCCTCCACGACGGCTCTCTCAACCACGACACGTTCGCGAATCACTTCTTGGATATTGCGGCGTTCGGTTTCAATGGCCTTTTCTTTTTCAACGTCTGCCACGCCAACTAAACGCTGACGCTCGATGGCTTCCAAATGCCGATCGCGTTCTAATCGCTCAAGCTCCACAGCATCGGTTCGTTCTTTATTGCGTTGCGCCACCAGGATTTGTCTCAGTTTATTCTCCTCGGCGACTCCCAGTTCCTCGTCTGCCGCAATCCGAGCGCGCTCGCCCTCCATGCGCTGCTCCTCGTGAACTTTCTTGGCCGCCGCTCTTTCGCGTGCCTCTATCTCGGCGATTTCTCGCTGCTGCTTCTCGACGGCCGAAACCCTTTGACGTTCGAGCTCCATAATCGCTTCTTGCGCTTCGACATCTTGCTTCTTGAGCGTTTTCTCGCGTTCACGAGTAAAATAGTTTTCCTTAATTTTCTCGATAGATGTTAGCTCGGTTATTTTCTTTATACCGTCTGCATCAAGAATATTGTTCGGATTGAGTAATTCGAGCTTGGTCTGCTCCAGGTAGTCGATAGCCGCGTCATCCAATCGATAACCATTCAGATCGGTACCGATCACCTTCAGGATCTCTTCTTTGAATTTTTCTCGTTTGTCATAGAGCTCGACAAACTCGAATTGCTTGCCCACGGTCTTTAGAGCTTCCGAAAACTTGGCATCAAACAATTCGCGAAGAGTTTCCATTTGGCTGGCCCGGCGACATCCGATCGATTGTGCCACCTCGCGCATTTCCTCTTGCGTTTTGTCAATGCGAATGAAAAACGCCACACGGATATCTGCGCGAATGTTGTCCTTGCAGATCAGCCCCTCGGATCCCTCGCGAGCAATTTCAAAGCTTTTGAGGGTCAGGTCCATTTTCTCAGCGTGATGTACGACAGACGCGACAAAAACTCCATTCGCAGTCACGACTTGCATTCCCCCCCACCCCGTTCGCACAATGGCTTCGTCTGGGCCAACCTTCTGATAGAACTTGCTGGCCACTGCCAGCAAACCACTGAAGATGATAATGATCGCAACCAACGCAATTAGCGCGATAATCGCTGTTTCAGAAACTTGGCCCAGCATAAGATGTGCAATCATGGTGGAGACCCTCGATGGTGTTATAGTTCGACTGAGAAATTCGACTGAGAAATTCGACTCGGACATGACCGGACGGACTATCGATGCCGATGCCGCTCCGACAAACACTAATGTTGGTTGACCGCATACAAACTTTGGCGTCCGCCAATTTTCCAATTATCTTCAGGGCTCGGGATCGTTTGACCCGCGTGCCGTTGTCGGAGAGACGATATATACACGACGCTTTGCGTCGTAGTGTGTGATCCAGACATGAGTACCCTGGGCAAGGCTGACTCCATCGGTGCGTACATTCAGTAGTAGAGGCGAGCCTTCGGTTTTAAATTTTACTTGCCCAAAATCAGCATTCGCTTGCAAGGAACTTATTTGGCACTCTTTTCCTATGAGCGTCTGGGCATCGAGTCTCTCCGTATGAAACCAGCCCTTCATGGGTTGCGTTGCAAGCTTAGTTATTGGCACTGCAATCGCCAAGTTTCTGACGACCAACAAGCTCGACCAGAACCAGCCGGGTTGCTTGAAAATTTTTGAGTCGAGCAATTGCCAAAGAGTCGCTGAAAAAAACCACCAAACGACAGCCAGTACTCCCATCCATAGAACTAGAGGTACATCCCTTAAATTCAACCACTTCATCATCAAGACGGCCAAGCCGTTGCCCGGTCCCTGGGTAGCGCTCTCAAAGTCGACGTTCAGTTCAGCACCCAAGTCGGTATCCAAGCCGGAATTGCCGCTGGGAACATCGAAGTCAACAGTTCCTACAATGGCCAACAAGCTCCAAATGACGAGCAGGCCGAGAAACAAAGTCGCGGGTAAAGTAGGGCCGGAAAAAAATGAATTGATCATGTCCATCAGCAAAGCCAGTCTTTCGCAAAATGATGCAAGCGAACACACGAAAAGGCGGCGAATTCTGTTAGGTTAGGCGCGCCAATCTCCACCGACCTCGATCGTAGTCTGCAGACTCGATTCTAACTGGCAGCACTTGCCAGACGCTTGAACCGCCCGAGCTACGCCGACAGCGTCCGCCAGGCTGCCGCCCGCGTATATCCGCCAATAAAATGCAGAGCGTTTGATGGTAGCTGTGGCTGTCTATTTTGACAGATTCCGGTTGGCGTCAATCTTTGCCAAAACTGCATCTCTTTCGCAATAAAATCAAGCGGACTGCATGCCAGAATTTTACCGACTGCAAGAGCGTTTTGGCTACGAGCAATCGTTTTGGCTGGACGATGAGACTTGCTCGTGTGCACCTTGGACGGATCCTGGTCAAGGGCTGCATCAGCGTTCGCTCAGCATGGCTGCTGAAGTTTGAATGCACTGTCAACAGCGATCCCATGATCGTTCTCTACACAGGATCTATCGCTTATGTTTGGTGTTCGTCGACGTTGGCCGGTATTGACGGCTTTGGGTGCAGCACTGCTGTATGTCGTCAACAACTATCAGATTGCTGGACTGGAGCATTTGCATCTCGCGCCTTTGGAGCGACCGCCACAGGCTGCCCCCCGCAGTGCCCCAAACGGCCTGAACGATCCGGCAAACCCCGGTTTTGATTTGACTCAGTTTGGAATTCGCTTTGCGGAGGACACCACTAACTTCAGCATCGATCCGTACTCGCCCACCGGAAAATCGACAAACCCTGATTGGAATGATTTACTAAGCATGGGAGAGAAGCTGGCAATTTGGCAGGACAAGCTGACGGGCCAGAGCCAAGTCAATTCACTTCCTGAATTCGCTGCGGCGCCGTTGATTCCAAGTACCAGCCCAATTCCATTTCCCCAGGGGCTACCACCTGGATTAACGAACTCTAGTGGAACCCCATCTGGGACTCCATCAGTTATCCCCCCACTGCTATCGCCGCTCGATGCAATACCTCCCGGAACGATGACGAGTACTCCGGCCGCAAAGCCCAGCGTCAGTTTCTCTAATACTGTGCGCGGAGCGAACCACGTGATTCGCGTGGCATCCTTCAAGATCTCCGCCCTGGGGACTGCAATGCTCAATAAGCCCAATGTTGTGCACATGATCGTTTCTATTCTCCGCCAGTACGATGTGATTGCACTGCAGGGTGTGCAATCATCGCGAGACGATGTGCTACCACTGGTCGTTGACAAGTTGAATCAGTCGGGAGGAAGCTACGACTACTTGATTGGACCGCGTGTTGGCAGACATGCCCCGCACCAACAATTTGCATTCGTCTTTGATACCCAGAAGGTCGAGACCGATCGCTATCAACTTTACACTGTCGACGATCCAGAAGACTTGATGAATGCTGAACCGCTGGTGGCCTGGTTTCGCTGCAAGGGCGTGCCTCAACAGGATGCATTTACTTTTTCAATGATCAACGTATCGATCGAGCCCAGTTTCGCGGATGCAGAACGAGCGGTATTGCCAGCGCTGATCGACGCAGTACAAGGCGATGGACGGGGCGAGGATGACTGGATTTTGGCGGGCGATTTCGCAGGCGGTAACGCACAGCTCACGATGCTCGATAGCCGCTCCGTTAGATTCGCTATTAGCGACATACCTACCGACATCGCCGGCACTCAAATGCTCGACACACTCATATTTCCAACTCGGGCAACCTCGGAGTTCACAGGTCGAGCGGGGGCTTTTGATTTCTTGCGAAAGTATAACCTGTCCTTAGAGAGAGCACTCGAGCTGAGCAACCATATGCCCGTTTGGGCCGAGTTCGCCAACATCGAAGGAGCAGAGCCGGGCCGTATAGCGCCGAACACCGCTAGCACACTGAATTAAATTTGCTTTCGCCCGCCACCGCTAATCGAACAAAAGCACCGTAGCCACTGTCGCCAGACGGTGGACCGTGAGGCTGGCACGTGTCCCACCGCTTGGCAGCGGGTGGCTACCAAACGTAGCCACTGTCGCCAAACGGTGGACGCATTGCAGTTGAGCTCCAACTGCTAGGCAGAGGTGGCTACCGTTTTGAACTCCAACCGCTTGGCAGCGGAACAAACCACTAGGGCTTAAGCGTTCGCTGCAGCTGTGTAAAACTCTCTTGCTCGGTGACTGGAATTGGCACTACGCCGGACGATTCGGCAATACGCAAAACGTTTCGGCAGTGGTCGTGGCAGTTGATGCAAGTTGTGAGAGTATGCATGTAGCCGTATGCGGTTCCATCGAGGTTTGCCGCGTTTGCTTGTTCGATCATTTTAGAAGCACTTCGCTTGAGCTCCATGCGATAGTTGCCGTAAACTTGATCATCTTGACTTCTCCATGCAGTCGCATCGCAGATGCGCTGCAAATCCATGCCGCCTTTGCGAATCATGTTGAAGTCGCCCGCCATTAAGCCTTCCAAAACTTTCTGAGTGCTCGTCAATTTGGCGCGCATTAAAATTGAGAGCTCATCGTGATCTGCATCGCTTAATGTAGGTTGTTGGCCGATTGCATAAACCCCCACCGCAACCATGGCTATTCCGAAACCAACCGCTGCTTTCCACTTTTTCATGGCGGACCTCCATCTTCATCTGTTCAGGCTTCGTTACGATCGTCATAAAGCTCTATTTCGTCAGACCAGCCCTAATGATTGACACTGTTAGTGACGCTTTCCGAACAAAAACCAGACATAAAATAAAGTGCGCCGCCATCGCACACTTCAGTACGAATCCGTTGTAGAAGCGCGCACATGCTCACACCACAGCACCGTTCAAAATCAAAGTTGAGGTATTAGAAAGTGACAAAAGAACGCGTAGATGATCGCATTGGAGTCGGCGTTAGGTGAATGTTCAGAGCGATTGGTCATACCCACGCGATCGTGTAACCCTAGCACTCGATTCACCGCTACAGAGTGATTCAGTGCTAGCCAACGTTCGGGCGGATCTTCCGAACCGCCAGAGACCAGAAACGGTCGTGGCGCCATCAGCGCATGCAACTCATGCAGATCGCGGCCTTGCATGCGCAGTTGCGGATACAATCCTCGCGCGGGATTCTGTGCAGTTATCAATCCACGTTCGCGCCACGGGGGAGCGTGGTAACCCAAGTACCAGGGCTCCCAGTAGTTAATGCTGGGACGCTTGTCATCGAACACAATGCCTGGATCGGACCATGCCGCGCAGTGGAATTTATCGAATAAACAAGCTGCAAACATGGCCCATTTGCCACCAAACGAATGGCCGACAATGCCTATTCGGTCGCTGTCTACCCGAGGATCACTTGCCAACACATACCAGGCATTCGCGGCCGCATAGGCCAACATCGATAGCGGCTGAACCCGAGCATCGTCGATCGACGGATAGTACAGCGAGAAGGTCTTTGCATGCGTAGCTTCCGTCGTGCCAATCGACAACGTAACGAATCCGCGCTGTGCCAGCTGCCAGGCAAAATCGCGATACGGGTTGCCCACTCCAATTGCTGTCTCCGGTTCGTAGTAAACGGCGACCACAGCTGGATGCGGTCCTGGTCCGTCGGGTACGAGTAAATACCCCGTGGTCTTTTGATCGGGAGTCCAAGCGAAGCGAATACGATGCTGCGTGACTGGTCCAGCGCTCTCGGTCTCGCGTTGCTGGGTCTCCAGGATCTCGATTTCTGGCTGCGTAATCAGTGGCGGCCAAGTTCCCAGCAACCCTTGCCATTGGCTGGATAGTTCAGCGCGTCGACGTAGCCAATCGTCTTTCCCGCGAACTGGGGAACCGTCCTCGAAAACCAACGGCGAGCGGTATTGGCCATACTGATCCTGCCACTGTGCAGGAGGGCTGAAGTGGGGCTGAATTAAACGCCAATTATCGCATGACTCCGTAGCTGCGCTGGGCGTGCCCGGCAATTCCTGGGCAGCACTGTCAGAGCAAATTACCAACAGCGATATTAGCAGACCGCGCGCGAAGCTCCTCATGTTTGAATCCCCTCTTACGACCGCGTGGGAGCACTGACAACCAATCATTCACCGGAGCATCATAGCCTAAGATTGCAGCTCAAAGTAAAATGCTTTGTCGGGAGTGGGTTCGACGCCGAGCTGTGAAGCGGCGGGTTGTTGCCCATTGCATCAAGTAAATTCTCAGGGAACGCAACATGCACACGGATTTTTCAGCGCTCAAGCGGCGATGGTTCCTATCGCAATGCGGCGTCGGCCTTGGAGCTGCCGCGCTAGCTGAATTACTGAATTCTGCTGGCGCGACTCGTGCACACGCTAGCAATCAGTTTGAGAATTCCGCGCTCGCCCCACGTCCGGCTCATTTTTCCGGCTCTGCCCGATCGGTGATTCACTTGTTTATGGCTGGAGCTCCGAGCCAACTGGAATTGTTTACCGAAAAGCCTATGTTGGCCAAGTTTGAAGGGCAATCGCTACCGAAATCGATCATCGGTCATCAACGCTATGCTTTTATTCAGCCAGACGCGGCCGTGCTAGGACCCCAATTTCGGTTTGCCAGACATGGTCAATCGGGAGCCGAGATTTCCCAAGCGATGCCGCATTTGGCCGGTGTGGCCGATGAACTATGCTTTATTAAGTCGATGCACACCAGCCAGTTTAACCATGCGCCCGGTCAACTATTTTTGAACTCCGGATTCTCGCAACCTGGGCGGCCCAGTATCGGCTCCTGGGTAACGTACGGCTTAGGAGCCGAAACGCGAGATTTGCCCGCGTTTGTTGTGATGAGTACCGGTGATGGACTGAGTGGCGGTGCGGCACTTTGGTCGAGTGGCTTCCTGCCAACAGTTTACACTGGAGTGCAATTTCGCAGCCAAGGCGACCCAATATTGAATGTCACTAGCCCACCCGGCGTTAGCGAATCCTTGCAGAAAGACACATACGATCTGATTAGTCGCTTAAATCGTCAACGCCTCGACACCCTCAACGATCCAGAAATCGCGACGCGAATTGCTAGCTTTGAGATGGCAGCGCGTTTGCAAACCTCTGCACCGGAGTTGATGGATCTACGCAGCGAATCGCAAGCGACTTTGGATGCCTATGGATGCGATCCAAACAAGCCGTCCTATGCGCGAGCTTGCCTGCTGGCAAGAAGAATGGTTGAGCGCGGAGTGCGGTTTGTAAATATCTTTCACAGCGGCTGGGACGCGCATTCCAACGTCGTCGGCAATATCAAAAAGAATTGTGGCGAAACAGATCAAGCCAACGCTGCCCTGGTGCGAGATTTGAAACAGCGCGGAATGTTAGACGAAACCCTGGTGGTCTGGGGCGGAGAATTCGGTCGAACGCCAATGGTCGAGTCGAATGCAGCCTTGGGGCGTTCGCTCGGTCGCGACCACCATCCGCAAGCCTTTACGATGTGGCTGGCTGGCGGAGGTATAAAGCCAGGCATATCCCTGGGGCAAACGGATGAATTCGGTTTTCATATAACCGAAGATCCCGTGCATGTGCATGACTTGCAAGCCACTATGTTGCACTGCCTGGGGTTCGATCACGAACGGCTGACCTTCCACCACGCGGGCCGCGACTTCCGATTAACCGATGTCCATGGCCAGGTCGTACAGCGCATTGTCTCCTAGAAGGTCTCCTAGAATTCAATCGCACACCGTTGCTCCTTTAGACCCCATTCGAGGGAAAACTAGTCTCGTAACGGTGAGTCGCGAAATCCTGATTCACAAAACAACAGCGAGCCGTCGTGCGGCTCGCTGTGTTCTTGGCAACGCACCGCTGGAGCGGCACACCGCGTGTCTCGCGAGCGTACTTAACGATTCCCGTAAACGACGATGCGGTTAAGGTGAAGAATTCCCAAGTCGCGCCGACCTCGACTCGAAACGGAATTATCGAGGCCGATGCGAATGTACTTTCCGCGTGTTTCGGCCGGCAAGTCAATCGCGTAATCTGCAGCAGGTTGTTCCGACTTCCATACTTGCTTCCACTCGCTGCCATCATCGGAAACCCATACGGCCAAATCCTTAGTCCGATCATAGAACTGCGGGTTTCGGCGATTTTGAATTTGAATGTGTCTAATCTCGGCTGGTTGTGCCAGGCGGATGGCAACTGCGGGTGAAAATGATCCCGCGTTAGGTGAATGGAATGCAAACTCGCGATCGCCGGGGTCTGCTGCACTTAGAACCAGCCCGGCGCGTTTGGCCCATACGACTTCGAAGTTAGCACCGAGCTGCAATTGAGCATCCCGCGAGATCTCCACAAAGTCGCCGTGTTTGCGCAGCTCACCTTCTGGCATGGCGGTCTCGATCCAATCATCTGCTCGCAGTACAAACTTTGTTTGCTCTGACAAGTATGCGATCAAATCGAGAAACTCGCTTGGTGCAATTGTTTTGGCCAAGCCTTCAGGCATTGAGCTAGCTTTCATTTCTTTGCGGATATCGATATCTTCCTTGGCGATCACTTCTTCGCGTCCTTTACCATCCTGGCTGGCCACTCCCAACGTCAAAGCTTGGTCGGTTTCTTTGATCACGAATCCTGTAAAGATCGCACCATCTGAAGTAAGGACTTGGACTGTCTCATAGCCCTTGGCAATCGTCGCGTTGGGCATGAGGATATGTCGAATGATCTCTGTAGTTGGAAATCTTGTGCCGACATCTTCCAGCTTCGGACCAAAATCTTTACCCACATCACCGATTCGATGGCAGGCCGAGCATACGCGCGTGAACACCAGTGCACCGTTACTGGCTTGACCGCCGCGGACGCCAGCGAGCGTACGAATTGCATCCTCGCGTTGTCGCTCTGACAAGGCAGGATCTTCGGCATCTTTCAACGGTTTAACCGCCATGCCGCCGGGTCCATTGGAAAGTTTGTAGGTCGCGTAATACTCTTTCATTTGGTCGCTAGCGCCAGCCAAGAAAGTTCCTTTCGCTTCTGCTGCATCAGCAAAGGGCTTCAACGCATGCAAAGTGTGTTCCAGCGTGTAGTCGATCCAATAGTCGGTTGGCATGGTGACGGCTTGCAAGGCAATTTCCAGCGCCTCCACGGTCTGCACATAGCTCAGCCCACGAATCGCTTCGAGTCGCACGCGGGGATGTTCATCTTTGATGGCTGCCTTGAAGACATCGAGCGCTCCTTCGTAACGCACGATTTCATTAGCAACCGTTTGCACGGCGGCAGCGCGGGCATGGAAGTCTTCATTTGCCATGATTCTAGCCACGAGCGTGGGCGAGACTTGACGGAAGCTCTCCTGCAACCACAGCGCTTCGCACAGTTGGTTGGCATCTGCGGTTGAGTCGGAAATCCACTTGTCTACGGCAGACAGTACAGACGCTTTGTCTCGCGACCTGAGCTCGCGTCGCACTCGATAGCGAGTGCGAGTTTCGTAGGATTTCAATTGTCCGAGCAGTTCCTCGATCGACTTGCCATCCTGCAATTCCGGTGTGATTAGCGGTTTGTCCTTATACACCATGCGATAGACACGACCATGTTCGTGATCGCGATTCGGATCGCGTTGGGAGTACTGCATGTGTCCAATCAGAGCATTGCACCAATCACCGAACCACAGAGCACCGTCGGGACCAATTTGCGGATCAACGGGACGGAAGAAGTTGTCGGTGGAATCAAGCAAGTTCTCGATTCGTTTTCCAGCGAATCCAGCCGTCCCCTCTTCATCGTCAACGACAAATCGAGGCAAGCCGTGCATGTTGATTACACAGGCGTAAATAAACTGCCCCTGCACGTCGTCGGGAAAGTGGCGGCTGAAAAGAAAGTCGTTTCCTACAGCCGGACGCATGCCTTCGTTATCAAAATTGGGACGTAGTGTTCGCCGCGAATCCACTGCAAAACCCGACAGAGGGCTCGTCCAATGTTGTTGGGCGTTTGTTCCGTCGCCAATCACGCCTTGTCCCCAGCGGTCAAATACCATGCACCACGGGTTGCCGTATCCAGGAGTCCGGAAGTGACGAAACTTCCACGAAAGCGGGTCCAGTACATAAGCTCCCGAGGGTCCTTTATTGCGAAACGGACCCCACGGTGATTCAAGCGTTGTTGACATGGACACGCCTTCGAGCATGTGCAACAACCCACCGTGCGACCATTCCCAAGCTCCCATGGCGTGGTGCGTATCGTCGGTTGCTATGCCGTCGATTACTTGAGTCATCTCATCGGCCTGATCATCACCGTCGGTGTCGCGCAGAAAAATAATGCGTGGTTCATCAACGACCAGCACACCGTCCTGATGGAACTCAAATCCCGTCGGGCAGATGAGCTTGTCGTAAAAGGTTATGCATTTGTCCGCTTTACCATCGGCGTCGGTATCTTCAAAAATGAAAAGCTTGTCGCCAGGCTTGGCAGCACCAGGCAACCACTGTGGGTAGTTGATCATACAGGAGACCCAAAGTCGGCCTTTTTTGTCGAAGGTCATCTGCGTAGGATTGGCGAATTGTGGAAACTCGCGCTCCGAGACGAATAGCTTGACCTCAAATCCTTCGGGAACAGTCATCTGCGCAATGGACTCTTCGGGAGTAGGATAGACCAGCGTCTTTGGTTCCCGCTTTTCTCGAAAGCCTTCGTCTCGCGTACCAAACATGGTTTCTGGAATAAAGACTTCGCCAGTTCCAGAGTCATCGGGTTTGTCAGGCACGGCCTTTCCAGCCGACATGTCCCAAATCGTTTTATCTCTGACCTCGACCATCTTGCGAATCTTCTTGAATTCGCCAGGAAATGTCTCTGTGTCCCAGGTGCGTCGGCCACCATAAACATACCAACCGTTGAGCATACGGTAGTCCTGCAGGTGGAACCACGACTTGTCGTTCACCGCATCGCGTATCTTGTGGAACGTAGAAACGTCCATACCTGTCGGATGTGGCGATTGGAAAAGTTGTTGATCTAAAGAGCTAGCAATCAGTCGATCGCCCTGTTCATTGGAATGGATTCCATTGATCGTAAACTGCGCCCCCGCTTCGGCAGCGAACGCCTCCAACGTTGGTGTAAACAGATCCACAAACGGGACCCCCAATTCAACCGCCAACTCTTTAACAGCCTTTGAATATTTAGCCAGAGCCGCGTTGCCAGCAGTGCCGTCAGGCAGGAGATGGTTGTCGGTTTTCTCGAAAGCAATCGGGCTGACCAGCACAAAACGCGCTTCGCGGCCTTCCTTGGAGAATTTCTTCTTGTGGTCAGTAATCCACTGACGGTATTGCTCCTGGAACTGGCTCAGCTGCTCTTGAGAATCCCCAGCAAAATGCTCATTGAAGCCGAAGAAGCAAATAAACAACTCGGGGCCGAACACTTCCATCGGGTTGTCAATGGTGGTGTAATTGTCCGGCCTTTGTTGATTTCCAACTTCGTCTGCAGGCCAGCCAAAATTGCGAAACACAAGTTTCTTATCGGGATTTCGCGTATGCAGTAGCGTTTCAAAGTAACCGAATAGGTTCATGCGTTCGGCGAGTGAATTTCCGACTAAAGCGATTCGCTCGTTGTCGCGCAATTCGAATTTGGCTGTGGGCTCGTTTGACAGCGGCGCGCTGTCGGACGCGGCGGTCGCTGCTTTGCTTGGTCTATCGCGGAAATTCCATTCTGGCGAACCTTTCGGATCAGCCACAACCGGAGCTTTCCCCAACGCGAAATCCTCCGGCTTCAAGTTCGTTGTCTTCCAGTAATCTTTGGGCTCATTGATAAAACCATAAAAACTTGGATAAAAAGGATCGACGAAATCGACATCCGCTTTCTTTGGAACCGGTCGATCGGTAAGAAAGTAAGCCGCATTGACAACCATTCGCCGGAGACTCTCGTTGGCGAAGTCGACCGCGGCACCACCGGTAGTGCAGAACGACTTTCCAGTTCCGCTGGTGTCGGGCCGATCGTAGGTATGCAGCCAAGCAAACGGCTGTGTGGGATTGTTCTTCACGCCAGCAATATTAGGCGACTTTGGATCGAGTGATTCCGTGACCGCGGCTCGCAATAAAATTGTGTCGGCATCCGTCAGGTGTGTGACTCCGTACACATCGGAGGGGCAAAAAATTTCAGTTACCCCGTTCAAGATTGGATGGGAGATTTGCCCCTGCACTGGTACGCCGCGAGCCCCTTGTGCCTTATGCCGTCCATGGTGATTGACCCAAGTCTCCCCGAGTACCTTCAGTCCAAAGTCATTGTATTTTAACGACCCAAACGTCCCTTTGCCCTGAAATGCATGAGTGGCAGTGCGTATGCCAATTACCGGCTTGCCGGCATTGAGGAATTTCGTAATCGACGCCGCCGCATTTTCGTCGGGATTGCGAAAACGAGTTCCGATAATCATCAAATCAGCATCGTCGAGAGCCTCCCATCCACGAATACCCGATGAATTGTTGGAGTCAATGTACTCTGCTCCATCTGGCCCCAGCGAAAACAGCACGGTGCATTTGAAACCATGCTTTTGGCTGAGTATCTTGCCGAGCATCGGCATCGATTCCTCGGTTCGATATTCCTCATCGCCGGACACCAACACAATGTGCTTTGGATTCGTAGCGTCTTTGGCTTCAAAAACCAATCGATCTGCGGCGGGCAGACCAGTAGAATGAAGAACGGAAATGGCCAACGCCATTACAAGCAAGAATCTTCTCATGATTAAGTCATCTTGTTGAGAGTTGAGGGAATTTTTGCGGAGGGTCACATCGTGTCTGACTGAGCTTGACCTGCGGGGGCGCAACTCGATTTCTATTCTATCCGCTTCCGATGTAATCGGATTTATAGCTTTGCCTGCCGGGCAGACCTCGTCAGGTATTGTCGCCTCTGGCGAAGCTCAAGCAACTCAAGCGAAGCCCACACAAATCGGGCGCTACCCGTGGAGCTCGAGCCAACTAAAGTCCGCTGTCGCAGGTTTAGTGTGCAAAGCTCCAGAACCTAACTAGACCTTTACAGCACAACAACAGACAGTCTCGAAAACGCAAGCCCGTAAACCACACCGTCGTATGATAGCCTAAGCAATTTAGTTTGCCTTAGGGGGGACACATGAAAAACTCGATAGTTTTTGGGCGAGCAAAAGTCTTTGAGCTCTCTTGCATCAGGGTTGCCATCCAGAGCAGCCGCGCGGCAGCCCTTACTCTAGCTCTCCCAGTCCATGTAGCGTGCCAAAATTGAACTAGAGAAATTCTGCTTGCGACATGAAATTGCAGTGTTTTCTCTATTTACCTGGAGTGGCGATCCTATCACAATGCTTGGCAACTGTTGACTTAAATTGTCGACATCGGCCTAACGGAATAGCGCCGCCCAAGCGGGGCAATCCCCCGTAATTTAATCACACTTGCAAGGAGTGCCAAAAGTGCGTGTATTGAGCTTAATTGCCGCGATCGTTTGTGGGTCAGTCGTAAACACGGCTATCGCTCAGGAAACCCAACCAGCGGCCACGCAGGCCGTTCGACCTGTGATTGGCGTGGTCGACATGGGCTACATTCTCAAGAATCATCCAACGATGAAGACTGAAATCGAGGCCATCGAAGCGAAGATGAAAGCCGCCGACGATTCCATGGCTGCCAAGCGCGACGCAATCCTCAAGCAAATGGAACAACTCAGAGAAAAATACACCGAGGGAACACCAGACTACGAGCGTGAAGAAAAGGCGATTGCTGCCAAAGACACCGAGTTTCGCCTGGAGCTCGTCAAGATGCGCAAAGAATTTGATTCGGCTCGCGCCAATGTGTTGGTGCGGGTATACAGCGAGATCACCAACTACATCAAGTACTATTGCGACAATACGGGTATCCAGTTAGCGATGCGAATCACTCGCGAGAAAATGGACGCAACCAAGCCGGATACGGTACAAATGGTCATGAGCCAAGATGTTTTGCACTTCTCCCACGATTTCACAGATTGGGTATTGAAGGCTGTGCAGGCGGAAGCAGCCAAGACTGCCAGTGCGCGCCCAACCGGTGCTGCAGTCAATCGCTAACGTGGTATTGATGGTTTCTCTTTGAACGCCAGACCAGACATGAAGTCGGGGTGCGTTCTATGAGCAAACGCCAGAAAACTCGAGCGGACGGCAAGTGCAACGGTCGTCCGCTTGATCAGTGTGCAAGCGCCACAGACCGATACTCTAGTACCCGGAACTTTTAAGCACCGAGCGCGGCTGCACCACGAACATTTCCAGTGCAATGCGCAGACAGGGACGTCATGCGAGCCGATCGATTCCAAACAACACTGAAAGCACCATGCTCTGTCAGCGGGCGTGGCTATTGGACAGGTCAGGTTAACACCCTGACCTTTGTGCCTGCGCCCGCGGACACGGGCATTCGCTTCAGGCGTATGGATCTAGAGGGACATCCAAGCGTCTCAGCTGTCGCCGAGAACAGACACAGCATGCCACTTCGCACGCGACTGGCACACGGTCGGGCCGAGGTGGATATGGTCGAGCATGTCTTGGCGGCGATGCACGGCATGCGCGTCGATAACGCAATCGTTCTGTGCACGGCAAGCGAAATGCCCGCCATGGACGGCAGCAGTCTCGCTTTTGCCTTGGCGGTCGAATCTGCCGGACTAATCGAGCTGCCTACCGAGCGAAGAACACTGGTCATCGACAGGGCCATTCGTGTAGGCGATGAACGGCAATGGGTACTGGCTGAGCCTGTTTGCGATCGGCATCACACGGACTCGCTTGAAGTCGAATATCAATTGGACTTTGGTAGCGACTCGGCAATTGCCAAAGCGACTAAATCGATTCGTCTAACCCCCGCCACGTTCTTTTCCGAAGTGGCTGCCGCGCGTACGTTCATCGGTATTGAAACGGCGCGCATGCTGCAATCCCGAGGAATGGCACGGCATGTCACCGAGCAAGACTTGTTGGTCTTCGACGATCTTGGTCCAGTCAACAATGCCCTGAGATACCCGGATGAATGTGCACGACACAAGCTGTTAGATCTGATAGGTGATCTAGCGTTGACAGGCCTGAATTTGGTAGGACGCATTACGGCCAGTCGCGGTGGTCATCAGCTCAACGGCGAAATGGCCAATGCACTGAGGCAGATGGCCCACGAATCGGCAATGAAACCTAGGTTTAGTTCGAGATACACGGCATGACGACTGCCTGACAAAGTAGCGGTGACGTTTTGCAATTTATTCCCACAAAAACTTTGTACCTGAAAATCACTCTTGAAAGCTGGTTAGTATGGCCACAATCATAGCCCATACCGCCGTCGTAGATCCCCGCGCGGAACTCGACGAAGAAGTTCGTGTCGGACACCATTGTGTTATTGGCCCTAACGTAAAGGTCGGGCGTGGCACACGGCTAGAAAACAACGTCACGCTGACTGGACATAGTACCATCGGCCGAAACAACCACTTGTTTCCCGGCGTTGTCATCGGGGCGGAACCCCAAGACCTGAGCTACCAGGGCTCGCCAACCCAAGTGATTATTGGCGACGGTAATGTGTTTCGCGAGTCGGTCACGGTGAATCGCGCAACGGAGAAAGAGGACGGCATCACTGCGGTCGGAAGCAACTGCTATTTGATGACTTGCAGTCATGTTGCCCACGATTGCAAGGTCGCCGACCGCGTGATCATGGCAAACAACGTGATGCTGGGTGGGCATGTTCACGTCGATTCGGACGCCACGCTTTCCGGTGGATGCGCCGTGCACCACTTCGCTTCTATAGGCGCCTACAGCTTTGTCAGCGGTTTGAGCCGCGTGTTGCATGACGTGCCTCCGTTCATGCTAGTCGAAGGCTTTCCGGCTCGCCCCCGCACAGTGAACGTCGTGGCGCTAAAACGGAAAAGCTTTTCCAGCGATGCGATCAAGGCGCTGATGGAAGCCTATCGCTTGCTCTATCGTTCCCGAGTCGGCATGGAGCACGCCCGAGAGATTTTGGCGGGCGGCAAGCCGCTGCTACCCGAACTCCAAGTTCTGTTTGACTTTATCGAAGATTCCCAAGGCGGACGGCATGGACGCGGCCGCGATCGGAGGAAGGCAGCATGAGTGCGTTGCGATTGGCGGTTATTGGCGGCGGACATCTGGGCAGAATTCATGCAAAGCTCGCTCACGCTCACGAGCAATTCGAGCTGGTCGGGGTGGCTGACCCGAGCCCGGAGTCACGCGGAACGGTCGAGCAACAACTCTCGCTTCCAACAGTTGCTGACTATCACGATCTAATCGGCAAAGTCGATGCAGCCATCGTCGCCGCCCCAACCGTCGCACACTATGAAATCACCAGCACTCTGCTGCGAGCGGGAATCCATACGCTCGTCGAAAAACCGCTTGCCAGCTCGGCCGATCAGGCCCAGCGCTTGGTGCAAATCGCACGTAGCCATGCTCGCGTGCTCCAAATCGGACACGTTGAACGCTTCAATCCAACCTGGACTGTCGCTCAACCGCATCTTGGACGACCCAAATTCATCGAAGCAGTGCGGGCTGGCGCGTATAGCGGTCGCAGCACTGACATCGGTGTCGTCATGGATCTGATGATCCATGACATCGACCTCATTTTGTCATTAGACCGTTCGCCAGTCGAACAGGTGCAGGCCAGCGGTATCGCGCTGTTAGGAACACACGAAGACATGGCGGAAGCCCGACTGACATTTGCAAGTGGCTGCGTCGCAACTCTCAAAGCCTCGCGATTGTCCACCGAGGCGACACGCCGCATGCAACTCTATACCACCGAATGCTACGCGGATATTAACTTCTCCGCTGCCGAAGTTCAGGTCGTCAAGCCAAGTCACGATGTTCTGACGCGAGCAGTAGCGCTCGACGAACTGCCGATACACGAGCGCATGATCGAGAAAAACAATATTTTTCAGACTTATTTGCTGCGTGAGACACTACCCGCACCTTCGCGCAATGCAATTCTCGATGAACAAAATGACTTTGCGCTGAGCATTCAAACCGGCTGCGCTCCGTCGGTAACTGGAGAAGACGGAGCCCGAGCCGTTGAGGTTGCAGCGCGAATTATAGATTCTCTGCAGCGCCACCAATGGGACGGCAGCAATTCCAAAGCATGGAGAATCGGACCTCAAGCGATGGTCGAACCCGTTATCCTGCAGCTCCCCTCGGCTACTCCATCGCGCGACAATCATCGCAAAGCCGGTTGATCCTTGGCTCGCCTACGCAGACGTCGTGAATCAGCCAAAGTCATTCGGCCGTGAATGTCGACTTACTTGGCGTCCTGCCCCTGATGGGCATTGCACGCCGCGACGTGTCTCTGCCCTGGAACTCATTGAACATGCAGCGCGTGGGCTAGCCAGCGTGCCTCTTCAGTAATGGCAATCGCGTGACGTTGGCACACGCCTTGCTCCCTCTACTAAAGTATCACAGAACGCAAGCGCCAGCGACGCTAGTCCGTCGCGCGAAGCTCGCTCGGTGTTTGGCTTCCATGCCAACTGTCTCGTGAGAAATTGTGCTAACGCCCTACGTTTTCGCGATGCACACTTGATTCCGATCGTGATCGCGCTAGCAATATAAGCAGGGAAGTATAAGGAATACTGCGATGATCCTATCACTCAACAACAGCACTTCGACAAGTCGGTCTTTAGTCGGCTCGGTCAGCATTTCGAACAATTCTGCTGCCGATGTGGATGTTCTCCGCGAGACGCTCTTGGCGATTGGCAGAATCCCGATGCTGTCCGGGGAGGAGGAAGAGCGATTAGCGCGTGGAATCGAGTCCTCTAAGAAACGCCTGCGACGCGCGATGTTGCGTTTTGCCCCAGTAGTGTCGCAGATTGCCTCACTGCTTGAAAGCGTTGCCGCAGGACAACTTCGCTTCGATCGAGTGCTCGACGTGACTCTGGCCGATTTGAAGAATAAAATCCGATTGCAGGACATAGCGAGGATGCATGCGCGGACGCTACGTGGAATGTTGGCCGGAATAGCCGTTCCCGCAGACGCGACAACTTTCAGCGAGCGTCAGGTTTCTCGGATTCAGTTGCTAGCCGATGAAGCCGCAGTTCGCACCAGCGTGATTGAAGAATTCTATCGAGCCACGGCTGCTGAAGCCCATCTTAGCGGTGCCGTGCTACAGCGAGTCGATTTGGCTAAAAAGCGATTCGAGCAGCTTCGCAATCGTATGGTGGCTGCGAACTTGCGACTGGCCGTCTCTGTAGCAAAGAAGTACCAACACGCAGGTGTGCCGCTGCTAGATTTGATCCAGGAGGGAAGCGAGGGCTTGATTCGCGCTGCCGAGAAATTCCGACCAGACCTTGGATTCAAGTTTTCAACTTACTCCGTTTGGTGGATTCAGCAACGAATTCGTGCGGCTGTCTCGCAGCGATCGCGAATGATTCGGATCGGCGAAGGTGCGGTGAATCGCTTGAAACAGCTACGAGAAAACACCGCCGGCCTAACCGACACACAATTCCAGAGCGCAGACTTTGAGGATTTGGAAATTCCCGAGGCCTCGCCGGCGCGGCGTGAAGAATTGCGCAGGTCCTTCTATGCCTGCCGCGAGATTCTCTCGCTGGACCTCCCGCTGGGAAACGACTCGCAACATACCCACGCCGACACGATTACCAGCGAACCGGTGGATTTTGATCAGGGGCTCGTCCAGGAAGAACAACGCAGCGCCATAGGTGAAGCTTTTGAAGGGCTGACGGTCAGGGAGCGACAAGTCTTAAAGCTACGTTTCGGGCTCGAAGATGGTCTGGAGAGAAATTTGGCTGAGGTTGGTCGCCAGCTGGGAATTTCTCGAGAGAGAGTGCGGCAAATAGAAGTCGCCTCGCTACAGAAAATGCGCTACCGTATGCAGTAGCTTTTTGCTGGCTGAGCGCGGCGCGCGGCCTCCGGGCGAATGATGGTGCCCCGCAAATGATGGAGGACGGAAGTTTGAGTTGCTTACCTGACTTACGCCAGCCATGCCTACGCACCGACGCCAGGCTCCTTTCCCATCCAGCTGAATTCCAGCCGGCCGAACTAAGATGCAGCAATTCCACATTTGCAACAATTCCAGCTTTTTGGGCAAAGTCTATTGCGTATTTATCTGTTGCAACATATATTTTTGCAATGACCAAAACGGACTCAAAAGCGATTCAAGGACTGGCAGCCGAAATCGGCATGAAACGCCCCTTTCGTTTTGCTTTCGAGGAAGCTTTTTTGAACGTTGTTCGAACCTATTCTATGTTGGCTACACGCGGCGAGAGGCTGTTGAAGGCACACGGAATTAGTGGACCGCAGTACAACGTGCTGCGAATACTGCGTGGGCACGGATCGCCAGTGTCGATTTACCAAATTGCCGAGGAAATGCTAACGGAAAGTCCAGACATGCCGCGACTGGTCGAACGGCTCGGTGCGGCGCAACTCGTAACCAAAACGCGCTGCGTGAAAGATCGACGTGTTGTCTGGGTCGAGTTAACGAAAAGTGGAAGTGCTTTGCTCAAGAAACTCGACAAACCGCTGCTGGAACTACATGAGTCGCAACTAGGCCACATGAGCGACCAAGACCTGAATCAACTCAGTGCTCTCTTGGTCCGCGCCCGTCATCCCGAGATTTAGTGATTTTTAGCCAGATATGTGTTGCAACAGATATTGACGTTACCCACTCTTGAAAGGAACTATGATGAATCCAATTCGAAACACCATTGCATTTCTCGCGCTGTTGGCTGCCCTGCCAGGAACCATTGCCTACGGCGAAGACTATCAGCTGGATGACCAACATACGTCCATCGTGTTTGCCGCCAATCACTTCAGTATCAGTGATACCTACGGGATGTTTGGAAAGTATGCTGGCAAGTTCACTCTGGACATCGCCAACCCGCAAACAGCGACTTTCCAGTTTGTCATCGACGCAGCCAGCCTGGATACAAAATCTGCCAAACGGGATGAACATCTGCAGGGCCCAGACTTCTTTGACGTGAAGCAGTTTCCAACCATTAGCTTCGTCAGTACATCCGTTACAGCAGGGAAAGACGCCAAGTCGTTTAATGTAACTGGTAATCTGACCTTACATGGCGTGACTAAAGAGATTGTCATCCCCATGACCAATACTGGTGCCGGGAAGGATCCTTATGGCAACGAGCGGATTGGACTGGCTGCGCGGTTTAGCCTAAAACGCTCCGAGTTCGGCATGGGCGCGATGGTCCCACAGGTTGGTGACAACGTCGGAATTCTCATGAGCATTGAGGGCATCAAGCAGTGACTCTGACCACGATCGCGGGTGGCTGCGCAGCATCGCTGCTCAGCGGATTGATCGCCGGACGCGCCCTTCGAAACCTTCGCGGAGGGAGCGCTTTGGCTTTGGCGATCGCAGTCACCATGGGACTGGTTGTACTACTTACAGCACGTTGGACAGACTTGCTGCGAGTCGTGCAACCGCGAGTTGCATTGGATTGGTTGCCGCTCGCCACGATACTATTCGCCATTTGCAGTCGGTTTGAGTCCCAGTATCACCGAATCGCGTGTGGAGTCGTGTTAGCCGTTTCGATACCCTTACGCTTGCTGTGGGACAGTGTTTATTTTCAAATCGACCAGCGCGACTTTTGGGTTTTTCTGGCGGTCGCAGGTTGGGCATTGGCTTTGTCCGTGCCAATGTTTCTCAAACAAGAAGAGCTCATAAAGCGAGCAAGCTGGAATACAGCGGCCTGGGCTGCTGCCACGGTGAGCACGGCTGCTATCATTGTGTCATCGGGTAGTTTTACATACGGATTAGCAACTGGCATTGTCGGCCTGGCCGTCCTGGGAGTGCTAATTGCGAGCTCAACCATTCCCGCAACTGGAGCCATTCCCTACTTTTGTTTGATTGGTCTGTCCGCTTCGTTTGCCGAATTACCGCCAATTGTTGCAGGGCTACTTTTGCTCGTGTGGATCAGTGTGTTGGCTGCCGATCGCCTTCCCAGTCCCAAGTGGGCAACTCTAGTTTACGCTCAAGCATCGGCGGCTCTAGTGCTCGCCGTCGCTTTGACAGTTTCGTCGCTGACTTCCTCAGTGGAGACTCGCGGTGTTTCTCAGGCTGGCACTGGAACAGCTGCCGGCCCGAATTCCTCGGCACTTTTGCAAAACGAACTCGACCGACTATCCCAGCCGGTAGCGATTGAATCCGGCGCAGCCAACGGCCAGACAATGCAGACGCAGCCTGCAACCGTAGCTGACCCTGCCAGCGATCCATTTGCGGGTTTCTAGACCGTAGAGAGCGTGGCAGCGAACATTCCAACTTTCCTATGGGCTAGGCGATTGGTATTAGGTACCTGACAACGAATTTGGGTACAATTTTGATGGCCCCCTTCAACACGATCTCCATTTTCTACTATGGATCGCTACTTGAGATTCTGCTGCTCAGTTTGCGCTCGCCGTCGCTGTCGGCCGGCATTGGGGACTCATTATCGGCTGTTCAAGAATTGCGCCGCTGGCAGGGCGCAATAATACAAATTTGATTTAGGAACGCGCGTAGTGGAACCTATCGTAAGAAAATCGCTTTGTAGTCGCTGGTCTGAAGTAGTCATCTACCGCAGCGAAGCGCGTTGGGTGGAAGTTGCCAATGAACCCAGTCCCGACCCATTGGATCAGATCAAGCAGATCCTCGATCAGATCGATGCCATGCTGGCTAGTTTGGGAAGTACAAAGGATCGTTTATTGGAAATCGTGATCTATCTGGCAGATTTAAACCATGTCCCGGCTTTAAACAATCTGTGGGATGCATGGGTAGACCCCAGGCAGCCACCCATTCGTGCCTGCATGCAAGTTGGCTTGCAGAATAACTATTTGGCGGAGTTCATTGTTCGAGCTGCAGTGTGAAGTTGCGAAGCGATGTAGGAAATGGAAGAAAAAATAAGCGATGTCCCGATAGAACTTCAGCCGGATCGAGCGGATCTGTTTAGCAAGCTCGGCTGGCAAGAAACGCTTCAACTGAAACTACTTCAAGAGGATCTGTGGTTGCTAAGAGATTTGCACGAGGACTTAGAGGAGAATAGTAAGCGACTGGAAAAACTAGATGCTAGG